>JABDGS010000064.1 GCA_013285915.1 Bacteroidota bacterium | reverse complement strand
AGGTAAAAAAGCCAATATAAACGACATATTGCTTATTTTTTTCGCAGGCCACGGTATGGTGTATGGGGAAAGCGGAAAACAATTTTATTTATTAACAGCAGACGCCTCTGTATCAACCGCATTAAACTCACCCGGAGCAGTTGGCATAAGCATGCATGAACTGAGCGAATGGATAGGGCCAGACTCAATTAAAGCGCAAAAGCGGATATTGATCATGGATGCCTGCGGAAGTGGTGAAGGCGTTAATGAACTTGTTAAGATGGCTAACGGGACACAAAGTTATAGTGTGACAAGGGGAACCAACAACGCAGAGGAAATGAAAGCGATCGAGAAACTGAATGAACGGTCAGGGATATTTATAATTGCTGCATCTGCAAGTGACGAAAAGGCCCATGAGTTGCCACGATATTCGCACGGGTTACTTACATACGCCTTACTGAAAAGCATAAAAGAAAAACCCTACATTTTAGAAAATGGTAAACTTAATATAAGCCGCTGGTTTGATGATGCTGAAAATACTGTAGACGACCTGGCTGCCCAAAACCAGCTTGAAAGGCAACGGCCACAAGTTGTTACTACTGATAATATTAATGTTGGCATTGTGGATAATGATGTTATTGCATCAATAAAACTTGGGGATACCAAACCATTGTTTGGCAGAAGCTTTTTTTGGAACAGCAATATTAAAATTGACAATTTAAACCTGCAAGCCTTAACAAATAAAGAGCTAAATAACTTGTTAGTAAAGCCAGGAGGTGACCGGATTATTTATAGCAGCGAGTATGATGGCGCTGATAAATATTCACTTACCGGTGACTATGTGTTACAAGGTGATAATATTACAATAAATGTAATATTGGTTAAGGGTAATATTACAAAGGTAGACAGTTATGCTATAAACGGCAAGCTAGGCCAGTTGCAACAATTGGCACATGATATTGTTGCAAGAGCTGTTAAGCTAGTAGGAAAAGAATAAGGTATTGCCTGAAAATATATTATTTTCATACTATACCGAAACAGGCAACCAGCCTCAAATTGAATCTGTCATAATATCAATATATAAAATACTTAGCATGTACCCAGGCAATTATCTCAGGGTTACACCGATTGTTTTTTTTACTATCGCCTTTATTTTTTGCGGGTGCGCGGCATCCAGGTTTGGCTCTGCATTAGCGGGCGAAAAACTTACTATGAAGATTGATGAAAGAAAAGATATACTTACGATAAAATCATTCAAAAACCAGGATGCTCCTGCCTTTGAGACGAGAGGGCTTACTGGAAGGGGATTAGACTTTACAGGCGTAAGTAATAACCTCGTATCAATGGCAACACAGGCAATTAAAAGCATTATATCAAACGAGCAAAAAAAATATTCCGCTGAATACCAGTTTGGTTTATCTGACCTTTATTTTTACGACCAGTTGTCTGATGTTAACGCTCTTGATCCGACCGGGATACAGTTTTTTGGCTTTACACTGGTACGTACATTTAAGAACCAGCAAGGCGGCACAGATACTGCTTTTACAGCAACATTTGAACTGGACACTACTAATGCTTTTGAAATAATTAATAATTCAACATTCAGGTTACGGTTAAAAGATTTTCATCTTTTTTATGCCAAAGCAAAAATTGCTGAAGCTGCAGAGAAAAAGCTGAACATGGATTTTGAAATAACTTTTACAACATCGTATGCTGATGAAAAGGGCAGCCTTATTAACAATGTAACGCTTGGCAAATTCTTTCTGCTCATCAGGCAGGCCCCCCTTGACCCCACTGATAAAAATTATAACAGCTACTACAAAGGTTTGCAAGGGCAGCGGCTTACAGGCAAATGTTTCGTGGTGCCCAGGTCGTTTGGCTGGCATAAGGAAGATGGCATGTTAAAACCCGGCTTTGGGCAAGGCGCCTATGGAATAAGTATTGCGGTAAAGGAAAACTCAAAGGATGTGTTTACAAACAAGATATTGATTGAAAACACCAATATTATTATTGATGCCGGCAGGAATCAATTGCAAAATACAATAAACACCAGGCTGCCAAAAGCTTTTAAAAATTAAGTGAGACATTGCTGTGGTAACAGCATTGTTAACTTGCCTGCCCGGCGTAATTTTTAAAATCTTATTGTAAATTTTGTATCTCCCGGCTTTTCTGTTGCCAGCGTGAAGTGAAACCCGTGAGTTACCAGTACTTCCTTTACAAGCGTTAACCCTATACCCTGTCCATCTTTTTTTGTGCTGAAAAAAGGGCTGAATAATTGCTCGGCAGCAATACCATTAATTCCTTTGCCGGTATCTGCAATGATCAATTGTTTTAAGGTTGTGTTTGTTATAATTGAAACAACACCTTTCTGATCAATGGCTTCAACCGCATTTTTTATAATATTTATCAATACCTGTTCTATTTGTTGCCTGTCGGCAAAAATATACAATGGCAGTTCATCAAGATTATAGTCAAATGTTACCGCTTTTTCTCCTGCTTTTAATTCCATCAGCCTGGCGATTGAATATAAAACTTCATGAAGGTTGATATTGGTTTTGTGGGGGTCGGGAAGCCTTACAACATCTGCAAAATTGCGCATGAAGATATTTAAGTTATAATTACGGTCAACTGCTGTTTGCAACGCACTATGTAACGTTTCAGCAGATGCATCCTGCCACAAAATTTCTTTTTTAAGGGCAGATTGTAATATGGAGTTTACAGGCCCGATGGTATTGTTAACCTCATGAGCCATCATTCTAATTACCTTGCCATAGGCCTTTTTTTCTGCTGCTAAAATTTCCGCGGTCAATTCTTCTATCATTACAAAATTCCGGGCAAAGCCACGGTCAATAAAATGGGCTTTTTGTAATTTATAAGTAATAACACCATTAAGTGTTATTGTTTTTGATTCTCCTGAATGTAACAACGCAACTTGCTGTAATACTATGTTAGGAATTGTGTTTATTGATCTGTCAATTACGTCAGTGGCCTGCAATTCAAGCAACTGTAATGCCTTTGGGTTAACCTGCTTAACAATATTTTCATAGTCAAGCACCATTATTCCTGTCGGTGATGTATTAATTAGTTTTTCCAGGAAAAAGTGTTGTTCCTGCTGTTTGGTGCGTTCTGTTCTTAGCTGGTCTATCATTTGGTTATATACGTGTATTAGCTCATCCAGTTCATATTTGCCTGTGGTAAGAAATTTTATATTAAAGTCCCGGTCCCTGATAGCTTCTGTACCCTGCAGAAGCATTTTTAAAGGTTGTATCAGCTGATTGTATAGCTGCCAGGCTATAATTAAGGAAATGATGACAAAAACTTCTGATATAATAAAAAGTACCCTGTTTTCCCTGAAAATATAATAGGTTAATACCAGCGCAACAATGTGCAGAATGGCAACAAATAAAATATATTTAGTCCGAAGCTTCATCGTAAGGTATATTATGCTTATCAAGGCGCCTGTATAAGCTACTGCGCGTAAGGCCTAATGATATTGCTGCTTTAGACACTTTGTTTTTATGAAATTCCAAAGCGCGTTTTATCATCAGCACCTCAACCTCATCCAAAGTTAATGTTCCTACTTCGGGTAACTGAATGTTTCCTTTTTTACCAGGTGATAATTCCAGCTGCGACCGGAAATTTTCAATACCCAGGTTATCATTTCTGCTAACCAGTACTGATCTTTCCACAAGGTTTTTTAATTGCCTTATGTTTCCGGGCAAGGGCAACTGCTGCAGCCACTTCATAGCCTCCTTTGTAACTGAAAGCGATGGGCGGCCATAAATTTCTTTAAGGTTATTTATAAAAAAATTTACCAATAAGGGAATGTCTTTTGTCCGCTCCCTTAATGCTGGCAATCGTATTGTAACCAGATTTATACGATACAAAAGATCTTCCCTAAAAGCGCTTTTTGCAACCATCGCATCCAGGTCTTTATTGGTTGCACAAACCACCCGTACATCAACTGTTTTGGTACGGCTACTGCCCAGCACCTCATAGGTTCTGTCCTGCAATACACGCAATAATTTTACCTGGCTGCCAGTATCAAGATCACCTATTTCATCAAGGAAAATAGTACCCTTATTAGCTAATTCAAAACGGCCTGCCCTGTCAGTTCTTGCGTCTGTAAAAGCCCCGCGTACGTGGCCAAACATTTCACTTTCGAAAAGAGAAGTTGAAATACCTCCAAGGTTTACCTTCACAAATGCCCGGTTACTGCGACTGCTGTTCTCATGTATCGCTTCAGCAATCAACTCTTTACCAGTGCCGCTTTCGCCCAGTATTAATATGGATGCATCGGTTGCCGCAATGCGGCCAATCATATCCAGTATATCCAGTATGCGTTGGTCTTCACCAATAATGTGTTGAAAATTATAAAGGCTATCTAAATTTTTTCGCGAGTGATGCGCAGGTTTTAAGGTGTGCAGTTCCAAAGCTGTTTTAACAGACTGTAACAAGTAATCGTTGCTCCAGGGCTTGTTTATAAAATCGCTTGCCCCAAGTTTCATGCCTTCCACCGCAAGGTTTATAGTGCCCCAGCCCGTAATGAGTATTACAGGGAGTGATGCATTTGCCAGCTTGATTTTTTTTAGTAACTCTATACCCTCAATTCCTGATGTTTCAATCGAAAAATTAAGGTCCAGTATTATCAATGAAATGCCTCCCTTTTTTAAGATATGCAAAGCTTCTTCCGGGGAAGCCACGGCGGTTACTGCGTAGCCTTCATTTTGAAACAGCAACAGCAATGCAGCCCGAACGGCGATATCATCATCAATTATAAGGATCATAGTAACGCATGCAATTTAAAGGCTTTTAAAGATTCAGCAATTTTTATGAAGCTTACCAGCTAATTTCCAGCATTTACTTCTTTTACATCAACAATAAATATCTTTTGCGGGTTAGCCGGGTCAGTTTCCATACTAACCTGTTTCTGCTTATTGTTAATTGCGGAACGAACAACCAAAACCACCTTTGTTGCTGTGAAGGTTTTACTTACAACGGTGTTTTTGTAATAATCCTTTTGTAAATCATTCATTACCTTCAAATGAATGTTCATAGGTACATGGTTAAGGAAAAAATCCGAATAATTTTCTTCAACAAATTTCTTCCCTTCAGCTTCATTTTTACTTTCAATCACTTTCAAAAACCGGGCTGTGATTTTCTGAATTGGTGTTTCCTGGCTAAGCGGAATAAATGAAGCCAGCGAAACCAGGATAGCGCACGCAACAAATAGTTTTTTCATATTGTTTTTTTAGTTTTGAATGATAAAACCATTTTATTTTCTCATGTGCCCACTTCCGGAGGTAGCTTAAGTAAAAGCAATCAAAATTATTTTCGCAAACATTAATCTTCATGCAACGCCTCCGCGGGATAAATTGCCGCAGCCTGCCTGCCGGGATATAAAGAACATACAAGTACTAAAAAATAAATAAACAGGATATCGAGTATAATAGCAATGATGTAAGTACCCGAAGCAATATTGAATACATTTAATAGCGGAAACTGCACGGCAAAGAATGCACCCACAAGCAAAGAAATAGTTGATAGTACTAACGCTTCTCCCATCAATTGTTTAGAAATACCGGCGCCGCTTGCACCCACTGCCCTGCGTAAACCAATTTCATTTTTTCTTTTATTTATGTTATACCACAGTACGCCAAATAAACCAAGTGCTACGTTTATTATTAAAAAACCGGCAATTATCAGCAGCACAATTATTGGCCCAAGGAGCTGAGTGTTTCTTTTTGTACGCTCTTTATCCATGTGCTTTATATCAATGCTGGTGTTTCTCATAAGGTTAGAGAGTGTTTTATACAACCTGCTTTCGAATGCTGCGTCTGCAGTGGGTTTTACTTTTATGAGAATAATACCGCCTCCGCCGGTATTACTGGTGTCCATCCTTCTGAAATAGCCATTTTGCGGCCCGGCATAATCGCCTTTATCTTTCATATCGTTCATTACACCAATTACTTTCATAGTGCCTTTGCCAAAAGCCGCGTCCGACATTATTTTTCCAACGGCACTTTCTCTTCCAAATACCCTTTCTTTAAACGTTTCATTTATTACAATTGGCTTTTCCCGCGAGGCATCATCAATTTTTGAAAACCACCGCCCCTCATTTAATGTAATATTTAGCACTTTTTGATAATTATCATCGGCGGTATACATCTCAGAGGGCCAGTTTACTTTGTTGTAAGCTATCATCGTACCAATATTGGCATCACCATATGGAATGTTGGCATCTGAAAAACTTACACCTTCTACCTGGGGCATGGATATAATTGTTTGCTTTATAGATTCCCTGAAATTTGCGATACTGTCAGCATCACTCATTCCCTGTGGCGAACCGTAACCTAAATTCCATACATTGTCATAATCCAGCCCAATAGGGCGGTTGTAATTCTGATAATAATATACGAGCAATGTAAATATCGCGAACATAACAATAAAGGAAACCAGCATCTCGGTCATCAATAAAAAATTCTGCTTCTTTTTATTCCAGATAAGTTTAAATAAATGCTTTATCATATAAATCAGTTATAGAATTAATAAATATTACTGGGCCTTTAACGCTGTTACAACATGCATCCTACTCATACGCCATGCGGGGTAAACGCCTGACAATAGCCCAAATACCACACAGGCAAGCAGGGTAACAAACAATACATTAAAATTGATTGAAAGCACCATGTTGGGCATTATATTACTGCTGTTGGCTACCTGTATTATAACGAACGAAAGAACAACGCCTAAGATGCCGCCTAAAAATGTAAGTATCAGGTTTTCTATTACAAATTGGTATACCAAGGTTTTTGATGAAGCGCCGAAGGCTTTACGTACGCCTATTTCAGATGAACGGTCAATAATACGGCTTATATTAAGATTAACGAGGTTTAGCGTGGGTAATAAAAGAAACAGGAGAACTATAATGCCTGCAAACGAAAGAAAGATCCCCATACCTGAATTTGTGCCTTCGGCTAAATGCATAGACCGGATAAACGACTGGAAATACGAATCTGCGAATGTGAACATTTGGTCGAACTGTTTATCCTGCATTGGAACTTTCGAAACCATTTGATCATACTCTTCCCTCGTTTTGTCAAGATCGTCTTTTGAACTCATAAGCAGAATGGCTGAATACCCGCCCATTAAGCCGGTGTTTTTTAAATCTTCTTTCGTGAGGGTATAAGGCACCCACATATCTGCATAAACATTGCTTGAAAATGGAAGGCTTTTAACTACGCCAATAATGCGGTACTGTACGTTGTCTGTTTCAATGTATTTTCCTACTGCTGCGGCATCATCGGTAAAATAAGCTTCGCTGGTCTCTTCAGAAATTACGGCTACTTTCTCGGCATTATCCAACTGTTGTTTGCCATAAGGCTTGCCTGCCGTAAATGAAAATTGCAAAACATCCCAAAACTTGTCATTAGTGTAACGCAGGTTATTTACCTTTTTTTTGTTGTTGGTATAGCTGTTTGTTGCAGAGCTATTTGAGAATATCGCAATTTTTTCAGGTGTTTTTAGCGTTGTAACATAGCGGTTAATAAAATAAAAACTTGGGCCACCGTTGTATTGAGAATGATTTTTAGAACTATTTAATTGCATGTGGCTTACATACAATTCCCTGTTCCTGTTGGTGTCAGGATAGCCGGCACTTAAAACATAGTCTAGGAAGGTGGCAACAAGTATTATAATAGCCAGGGTAAAACTGATGCCAAATAAGCTGATGAAAGTGAAGAATTTTCTCCTCTTTAATACAGCAATGGCTATTTTAAAATAATTTTTAAGCATATAGTGAAATAGTTTGTGTTGATGGTATAGTTGTAAGTAAAACTGATTTTATTGCACCTGGCTTCCGTCAAACAACCTTACCAGGCGGTGCGTACGCTTCGCCATATTCTCATCATGTGTAACCATTATAATAGTGGCGCCTTCTGTTGTATTCAGGTATTGAAGAATATCCATTATCTCGTTACCCATGGCGCTATCAAGGTTACCAGTTGGTTCATCGGCCAAAATAATTTCGGGGTTACCAACAATCGCTCTTGCTATTGCCACGCGTTGCTTTTGGCCGCCGGACAACTGCGTGGGGAAATGTTTTACCCTATTGCTTAAGCCCACCTTTTCTAATGCCGCAGAAGCTAATTTCTTCCTTTCACTTCCTGAACTTGTGCGGTACAATAAAGGCAGCTCCACATTATCCAAGACCTTAAGATCGTTTATGAGGTGATAACTTTGGAAAATAAACCCAAGCTTTTTATTCCTGAAATTTGCAAGTTGCTTATCAGACATATGATCAGTTTTTTGATCATCAATCTTTATCTCGCCCTTGCTGGGTGCATCAAGCAGGCCTATTATATTAAGCAGGGTGCTTTTGCCACAACCCGATGGGCCCATTATAGATAAGAATTCTCCTTTTGCAACATTAAGGCTTATGCTGTTTAGCGCCATTGTTTCTACTGTGTTGGTCCTGTAAACCTTTTCTATATTCTGTAACCGTATCATGTATTTGTTTATTTAGTTAGTGAAAGTTATTGGTATATAATTTTAGTGTTGTTCTCAAAGTCGTACAGCGATAAATAACGCAGTTGATAGTAAGCTCCCCAAAAGTCCCGCAGGGCGGCAATATAGTCCCTTTTAGCCTGGTCTTTTTCCTGGAAAGCAATACTTAAATCGGTTACGCTAAGGTTGCCAAGCACATACCTGCTTTTAGCAATTTCATATTTCTCTGTTGCTATGCTGTCAGTTTTGGCTGTAAGCATAACCTGGTCTCTCATCATATCAAACAGGGTAACCTGTGTAACTATTTGTTGCGTAAATAACTGTTTATCCTGCTCCACTTCGTATTCTGTTAATTGCATATTCGCCTCTGCTGTTTTTACTTTTGCTTTTGATCTTCCCCAATCCAGCACTGGTATAGCAAAGCCTACCTGTAACAATTGCTGGTTTTGTAACGACTGGTATACTTTAGGAACAGTGGGAGCGGAGTTTGAATAGCCCAGTTGGGCAGTTAGCGTGGCGTTTAAGCGGCTGGTGCTGCGTGCCTGTGCTACATCTCTTTTTGCTTCAGCAATACGGCGAACAAAGGCAATTGCATCACTTCTGTTAGCATAAGCCTCTTTTAGCACCTGCTCAGAAGATACCTGCATGTTTATAGTTTCACCCGGTAATAATAAGGCTATTTTGTCTGCATCTCCGAGACCTGTGTATGCCCTCAGGTTAAGCATCGCAATTTCCATATCTCTTTTCGCGATACCAACAGATTTTTGGGAAGTAAGCTGCTCAAGCTGCAGTTGTAATATCTCGTTCTTTGATATTTTACCCAGCTCTAATTTTTCATCCGCGATCAGCATTATTTTCTTTGTATTGTCAAGATTTGTTTCAGCTATCTGCAGGTTTACCTGGGCAAGCAAAAGATCGAAAAAAAATCCATTAGCAGTAATGGCGATATTTTCCATATTCTCTGTATAAGCCTGCTTGCTTTCATTGTATTTAAGTGGTTCTATCTTGCGGTCCCACTTCAGGCTGTTATATTGAAACAAGGGTTGGCTGAGTCCAATACCAAATGGAACGCCGTTATACAGAACATTGTTCCTGTCAAAATCAGTAAACCGTTGTAGTTGGGTGGTTCCGTAAACAGTGCCGCCGGTTTGTTCAATCGTTTGACTGAACGACAGGTTAAGCGAAGAATTGTCGTAGTGTATGGGCTGAAACTGTATTGTGCCGTTTGGCTGTACTACCTGGTTAAAAGTTTTACTGTAACCGGGTAATGTGCCGCTAAGCGATAGCTGCGGCTTATAGTTTGAGGTGTATGTGCGCCATTCCCAATATTTTGTCTCCTTAACGGTTGAAGCCTGTTTGGATGCGATTGATTTGTTCTTTGCCATTTCAACAACCTGCTGTAAAGTAAGCCTGATTGTATCGGAAGTTGACTGCCCACGCGCGTTACAAAAACCTGCAATAAAAACAACGATATATAAAATACTCCTGTTCATTAAGCTCAATTGTTGATTGTTATTTTTTTAGCATTTTTATATTCCGTCATATCTGATGTTATGATCACTTCACCGGCTTTGACATTATCTGTTATTTCCACGTAGTCAAAATTTGTCATGCCGATGTGTACTTTTCTTTTTTCAGCAATGCCGTCACTCACAACGAATATGTCCTGTTCAGGAGTGCCTTTAAAAGCCGGGCCATTTGCTACGCGTAACACATTATTTTTTGATGCAGTAACCAGGAACACATCCACCTTCATATTCGGCCTTAATAATTTATTGTCGCGGTCATTAAGTTGTATAGCGAATGAAACAATGCCATTTTGTATGGACGGCTGAATGTTTATTACTGTACCTCTTATTTGAGCATCGTTTATGCGTACAATTGCAGTCATATTAAGGTGCAGTTGGTCAAGATAATTATCCGATACTGTTCCCATTACTTTAAAACTGCTCAGGTCGGCGATTCGAGCCAGTGCATCACCTTCTTTTACGTTAGAGCCTATGTTTTTATTAACCCAGGTAACAACGCCCTCCCGGCTTGCTACTATGTTGGCTAATTGTAATTTGTAAGCAAGCGCCTGCAAATCGCTTTGCTGAATGTCTGCAGCAATTTGCGCCTCTTTCATTTCAACCCCCATTGTTTGCTGTTTGCTTTTTATTTCATTCTCCAATTGCTCCTTTTCCAGTTTTGCTACTTTTAAATTTAATTCTGCCTTGTCTATGTCTTCTCTTGTGCCACCCCCCGCTTTGTATAAGCGCTTTGCATTTTCCACATCTGCCTCAAGGCTTCCAATGCGCAATTGCTTTATATCGTTGTTTGACTTTATATCAAAATAGCTTTTATCAAGGTCCAGCCTTAACTTCTTCATATCGTTTCGCTTTGATTCAAGCTGAAAATTGAGCTTAGTATATTCTACCTGTGAGGCAGATTTATCCAGCGTTAAAACAGACTCGCCTGCTTTTATTTTGCTGCCGGCATCTTTAATAACTTTTTGTACAGAAGCATTAATAGGGCTTGTGATGGTTTCTTCAAATTCGGGCAGCACTTCACCAGATGCGTTAATGGTATTCTCCACATCTCCTTTTTCAACAATGGCGGTTGTTATGGAAGACTTTTTTATTGATGAGGCAAATGAACTGCGCAATAACCAAACTGCTGCAAGCAATACCAAAATGATGAGCGCTGCAATGATGATCGTTTTTTTTCGTGTTTTGGCTTTAACTTCTTCTTCAATATGCTTGTCCATGAATTAATTTTACAGCCTAAATTGTTTCAAGCATAATGCCAATGGTAAAATGTTGATTATTATTATGTTATGGCAATAGCGATTTGAAAAATTGACCGAAACCGGACAAAATGTTTGATAATGGAATTGATATGGTTGTTATTAACGCTTAATGCGATTTTGGGATGGTGTGTATACCTTAATATGAGGCAATTATGGAGAAAACTTTAAAAAACAAAAAACCGCACGAATATTACTATCCATGCGGTTTTAAGAAGTAGCTTAACTGTTAACCGTGATCCCGTTGGGACTCGAACCCAAGACCCATACATTAAAAGTGTATTGCTCTACCAACTGAGCTACGGAATCATATCCCCTTTTTATTTTGGGAGTGCAAAAATAGGAGAATTTAGGGTTGCACCCAACTTTAAAAAATATTTTTTGTCATCTTTTCTATCATTGTTTATCAACATCATATAAACATCCTATGTATTACTTTTGTTGCCTGTAATTTTAAGTTATACTTAGTATGTCATATTTTATTGATAAAGTAGTAGTAGTTACGGGTGGCTCAGACGGTATAGGAAAAGCCCTTGTTGATGCATTATTACAGCAGGGCGCAAAGGTTTCAACATGCGGGCGAAATTATGATAAGCTTTATAGCTTAAAAACAAATTATCCCGATAAGCCACTTATGGTGCATACAGCCGACGTAAGCAAAGAAATAGATTGTGAAAATTTTATTACAGAAACTGTTAAAATGTTTGGGACTATTGACATTTTGATAAATAATGCGGGTATAAGCATGCGTGCCCTGTTTGAAGATACAACGCTTGACACATTGCGGCGTGTGATGGATATTAATTTTTGGGGAACTGTTTATTGTACTAAATATGCGTTACCCTATATAAAAAAACAGAAAGGCACCATTGTTGGCATTTCGTCAGTTGCGGGTTATAGAGGTTTACCCGGCCGTACAGGATACAATGCCTCAAAATTTGCGATGCATGGTTTCCTGGAATCGCTGCGTACTGAGCTGCTTGATTGTGGTGTAAACGTTATGTGGGTTTGCCCCGGCTTTACTGCAAGCAATATTCGCAATGCAGCGCTTACCAAAGACGGAACAGCCCAGGAGTTTACGCCGCTTGATGAAGCCAACTTAATGAGTGCAGAAGAATGCGCGCAGCTTACTATAAAAGCTATAGCACGTAACAACCGTACTTTAGTATATACGTGGAACGATAAACGCACTATATTGCTAAATAAATTGTTTCCAAAACTTACTGATAAACTGGTGCACAATTTTTTTTACAAAAAGGGCCAACTGGTAAAATAATCATCACGCCCATAAATAATATGCATGCCTGTAGTTACCCTTTCAACTGATATTGGCCAGACTGACTACATTGTGGGGGCCATTAAAGGCCAGTTACTTAGTGCCGACGCCAGCAATACTATAGTTGATATTACGCACCAGCTATCGCAGCATAATTACCAGCATACAGCATATTTATGCAATAATGCCTTCAGGCATTTTCCCGATGGTACATTTCATATTATTATTGTAAACCTGTTTGAAGCTTTACCAAAACACATGCTTATTGCTGAGCATAATAACCAATACATTGCCTGCCCTGACAACGGTATATTAACTACTGTTTGCGGCGTTACCCCATTGAATGTAACAGCAATTGATGTTGAAACACCCCACAGCTTTGGCGTGCTTGCCTGTACGCAGGCCCTTGCAACGGCAATAAAAAAACTTGGCCACACTCCAAACCTGCAGCATGTTGGGCGGCCAATAACGAACATTAAAGAAAAATACCCGCTTCGCTCAACTATTGGTGCAGACTGGATTGACAGCCAGATAATTTTTATTGACAGTTTTGAGAACGTTGTTATAAATGTTACTAAAGAGGAATTTGAAGAACAGCGCCGCGGCCGCAATTTTAAAATAATTTTTACGCGTGATGAAGTAATTGATAAGCTTAGTGAAAACTATGCTTCCGTGGCACCGGGGGATAAGCTTGCGTGGTTTAACAGCGCCGGCTACCTTGAAATTGCAATTAACAAGGGTAATATGGCCGGCCTTTTCGGCTTACGGGGTTTTAGTGAAAACACTGTAAAACAAGCGTTGCTGCATAATAAATTGCTTTATCAAACGGTGCGTATATTTTTTGTTGATTAGTTAAAACCTATAAGGTTTCAAAAGTTTGGGCAGGCCGCGGTTAGAATAACAATACCTTGTACTGGTTACTGAGAGCTTTAATCAGTTACTATAAATGCGTTAGGCTTATCGTCATTGCGAAAAAATCTCCGTTGGTTTGAGGGTAGGGATTTTTGTGGCAATCTCTTTTTTTGTGGCAAGGGGGACACAGTCCCCAAACACTGGCAGGCACAAGTGGCCCGCGTGTTGGGAACACTTGCGCGAGTGGGGAATTTTTTGGCGGTCTTGTTGCGCTTGCAAAAGCAAATACCTCTTTGCGAAAATATATAGAAATGGTTAATATAGTTTATCCACAACAAGGTGGCTAATTAAGATTAGGACTTGATTTAGAGTGATTTTTTAAAATTAAAAAGGGCGATAAGCCCTTTAATAATATTGTCGTTAGCCGCGACAGAAAATAACAGCATTAATATATGTGCTGTGAACCTCTTAACGCCGCCCTCTCATTAGGGGTTTCTCATTAGACGTAAGGCGTGTTAAGGGGGTTTTCTTTTGTGCAAAGTTAATAAAACTATACGTAAATTTGATATATGGTAAAAGCAGTTAAAAAAGGGGCTAAGGAAGCATCTAACATCTTTCATAGCATTATGAAGGCCAGTGTTACGCCTAAAAAAGTGGAGAAGAAAGAAAAACCTAAAACCAAACCAAAACCTAAAAAGTAAGCACTATGAACACAATAAAAGGTAAAATTAAAGTAGTTGGAATTGTACTACTTATTATTATAATGATTTTTGCGGTCTTTTTGCACCTGTATGACCATGAATACCTTTATGCTGCGCTGCAAGCCCTACCGCTGATACTTGTAATTATCAATAGAAAAATACTTTTTAAATAAGCGTGGTCTAACACGTATATAGTTACCTCTTGATACAAAAAGAACCAAAAAAATCAAGGGCGGCCCAAAACGCTCCGCAGAACCGCTCATGCCACTCCCGAAACTTCGGGAACCCAGGGTGTAACGGCGCATGTATTTACTTTTTGTTTCGCGGCTTGATACTGCATATGCGTTGCTCTTCGGGTTTTGGGTTGGTGCCCGCCCGGATGAACCCGTTCGGACGGGTACAACATGTGTTTTATTCAGGGCTTACCGCTGTGAGTTCAAATCAACAATATGGCTAAAATCTTGCCCTTTCATCAATCTTGTATTTCTCAAAAAGCACTAATATAAGTCTGGCCTCATTTTACACGGGTTGTCCATCTTAAAGAAAATAAAAATGGAACATATCTATTTCTATGAAACTTAAATTACTCCTTGCCGGGCAATGAGTTTATAACTTCACCCTTGTTATTATAAAAATCAAGCTTTGGGTTGCCGCTGCTGTCAACATATAATTTTGCTTTTACAATGCCTTTTTTATCCCTTATCTGTATTTGGGCCACCTCATCCTGGCTGCCGATAAACATACGCTCTACGCCATTATCACCCCTTGCGCCGGATGCTTTTATTTCCTGCATAATAGAGTCATACTGCCTTGAACCTTTGGGTACTGCATTTTTAGCTGCAAACCGGTCAAATATTTCATCAAGCGGCACGTTTGTTGGCCTGTCCCACACACGCAAACCCGCCCGTCTTGATTTTCCGTTATCAATATACTGCATGGCAACAACCTGGTTTTGTTTCCACTGGTCAAATGAAAAGTGCTCCATGGCATAATACCCTGAATCTTTTTTTATGCCATTGTATATAAGGCCGCCAACCTCATCACCCAGCTCGTTAAAAAAGATGATGCCTGAAAAATATTCCCTGCCATCCGCATATTCTTTGGGGTATGTTTTACCGTTCATTGCCGGGCCGGGTATAAGCCTTTTGTTTGATAATGCTAAAACAGGCTTGCCATTGGCGCCCACAATGTTTATGCGCTCTGCATCAACCTCGGTAAACTTTACCTTGTCTTTTCCTGTAAAGCCGCTTATTAAAAAAACAACAATAAAGCCCATTAATAAAATATTGCAGGTAACAAGCAGGCGTATTTGCCTTCTTAGTTTTTTTAGTTTCATATTGTAAGTTTTGGTTGAGGCAGTAATTTAAAACATAACCGCTTTATTACAGCCGATGTTGTATAAAAGGCTAAATGGAATTATGATAATCGTGTAAAACTTATAAGGTTTAAAAAAACAGCAGGGTTAAGTTAATTTTTTAGAGATGAGCTGTATAACTTTTGTGGGCTGTAGTTGCGTAGCACACTTCGGATGTAGTTTTTCAAATACAAGGCACAAACTGGAGCTTATTAAACAATTCGTAGAGCCCTGCGGAACGCTACGAATAGCGGGATTATGGGGGACACAGGCCCCATGCACCAGAAGGCACAAGTGGCCCCGCGGCGGGAACACTTGCGCCAGTGGGACTGCGCCGGAAATGGATGCTGATTAAAACTTTGGTGGCAGTTTAATAAAAAAAAGATGGCGATAAACGCCGCTTATATTTTGAGGCTTTGAATGCTGGTTAAAGACTTGGATAGGATGGCCTACCTTTTGTGACAGATAAGAAAGGCGACAAAATAACAGAGACAAATCCAGTAACAAGGCTCTGGTAGGCATCCAGCAACTAAATAAAAACACTATGAAATATTTAATATTTTCAATAGCTTTTTCTTCAACTTTTGTTCAGGCCCGTTCGCAATTTGAAACAATGCCTGTAAAGACCAGGTTTACTTATAAATTTGAAGGCCAAAAATTAAAGGCCAACGAAAATGGCAACGGGCAAGTTGTAGCGCAACGCACCTATTTATTTTCTTTTACTATTGATACAATACTTAAACTAAAAGAAAACAGGACCCTTACAGTGTTCACTGAGCCACTGAGCCAATTTATATTAAATAATATTTATTCAATTATTGATATTAAAAATAATAACAATAAAAACTATGTTGATGATATGAGTTTGGCAGATATGGCGACAAATAATCAAATAAATTTAAAGTACAGAAAAATCTGTGCAAGTGCTTTATACCAGGTAAAGGATTATTATTTCTTATTGACCATTCCAAAATTGTTTTTGGGCAAATATATGGCAGATAAAAATTTTGTAAATGAGCTGGATTCCACTTTATCAACACATGTTATAGACGAGGGGGATGAAAATTATGACATTAAGGGCCTTTTTATTTTTAAGGGCATGTACCTGCCTTTTAAAAAATTTTTGATCCGGAAAAGTGGCGGTACTTATACCGATGAAAATAGGTTAGATTGTTTTGGATTTTACGGGCAGGCCAAAATAAAAAATAAGCTTTGCAGTGACGTTGATGAATATCATGACCGTGACCATGGTGCAACTCTGTATATATCTGATAAGTATGGAATTGTTAAGTCTGAATGCTTATGGGTAATGCGCGGCGATATTTCGTATAAAAATTTATTAGATTTGGTGAAGGTTGAGTTCCCTTAACGGCTGCCTGCTATAAGTATCTTTAGAAGAATGAATGCCAGCCAGGGCCCGGGGTTGCGGGCTGGTTGTTATAAGAAATCGCCTGGCATCACCAACTTTTATATCTTTATTGGGCTGCAGTGGTAGACATACCGCGGCGGCTATGCCACGCGTAAAAGCATTGCTACGATACTGCAGAAAAGAGAAGAATATGAAAAGAAATTGTATGTTTATTGTGATTTGTTTAATAAGTGTAATATTTTTTGGATTTCAAGTTAAGAAGGTACCAACTAAGAGATATAAACCTGAAGTTTCCTTTGCCTACAGGGAGAATGACAAAAATGGGCAATACGTGTTGTATAGCGATTATCTGGCTATCAAAAATTTTGAAAATAATAGATTTGGGATTCAAGACTTTTATAAGATTGCAAAAGAGTATCTTGATACTTTACACACAAAAAAGGCAGTCAATAATGTTACTTTTTTCTTACAAATTGCTGATAGAAATCCTGTAGACAGCATAATCATTGATCAAGAAAGGAGAAATATGATAGCAGCTTTTACTTTTGATAATTGGGGTAATAACCTGGGGGCTCAAAAAAAGAATCTTACCCTTCTTACGTTATGGCATAACGGAAGGCCGGCGTTCTATTTTGCAAAATCTCCAAAACAAAAAATATCAGGCATTGATTCAGTTTTAAATGCAAATCAGTTGATAAGCAACAAATTTTAGTTTTATGTGAAGTAAGCAGGTGGGTTTGGTTCGCTGCTAACCAAGAATTAGTGCAACGCTCTTTGGATTTACTTAATAAGAGCCGGCCCATCTGGGTTTTTTAGGCCTATTGCAGAAATAATAAGAAAATGTTATATAGTATTCAATTGCTTGCAATGATTCCAGCAACGGTTGACGTTGCAAAGCCGTGACAGCAAGTTGGGGCCCGAAATTTCGTTCCGAAAATTTGGAATGGCTTTTATAAACAATTCTTAGAGCGCTGCGCTAATTCAAAGGATAGCCCGGGGGCAACAACTTTTGTTTTGACAAGCTACCGTGAGCGGGGATTGGGTTTTAAATTAAGTACCCATAAACTATATAGATTATGCGACTAATGACAGTTTTAAATTATTACGATATCTTTCAAGACGAGCAACCTCTGCCATTAGATGTATATTTAACAGGTGTCAGTAAAGCCCAATTACAAAAAATCACATCCTATTTCTTGGGGATAGACTTTCGTACCTCACATCTCAATAATTGGCGCGAATTATTACAAATGTGGTTTAGAGGCGAAAATCACGAATTTGCAAAAGTTATCTGGGGGCGTTGTGAACAATTAGAAAAAGAGATTGGTACGATCACTTTTTTACGCGAAGCTGCATTCCTTAAGTTCTTTGAGTTCACCCGGATATTTATTGATGGCGAAGAACAGATTGATGATATTACGTCTGAAAGGAACTTATTTATTGCCTATTTATTATTTGTTTCCCAAACAACAGATAAGGAAAGATTAAGCGTCGAATATATAGAAAATTTACCTGAAAAAGAACGGTTTGCCGCTTTACTGCTCAATCAGCAATTTGCTTACGGTGAGTATTCTAATGTTCAACTGGCTGATGTTTTTAAAGCCCAGCTTGTTAAAGCTGCATACTTGTTTTTGTTTCTTGAAAACAATCAAAGGGCTAATTATTTGTTAATCGCCTTTTGCGCCTTTTATAACTTGAAAAATTGGCGAGAATTTTTTCGATTTGTCGTTCCTATAATTCAGGCTCATTCTATTCATCCCAAAGGTGGCGGTTGGACTCATTTGGATGTAACCAAAGATGAAAACTTTCAAAAAAACTGCTTCTTTCTTGAATCGCTATCGCAGGAAGTGGATATTGAATCAGATTTTAGGTCAACACGGACAAATCCTCTTTATAAAGTAGATACCGGCATATTTGGTATCGTTTATCCGTTATTTGTCGTTGAGAAAATTTTTAAGGGGTCTTACTTCAAATTAAAAGAACTTAATGATAGCATCCCTGATTTGGGTGAAACGATTAAAAAAATTTCCGATTGGAGAGGATTTTATACCGGCCATTTCTCGGAGAGCATTTTGCTGTATCATGTTTTGGAGCATATTTACGGAAAGCGGTCGTATCTCCAATTTTCCGGTGATGCTCTTAAAAACATAGATAAAAATGGGCCGCCGGACTATTACATACGCAATGGCAACGTTATTTTTCTTTTTGAAAATAAAGACGTGCATATCAATGGAGAAATAAGGCAATCGTATGATTTTGAAAAGTTGGAACAAGCGTTAAAATCAAAGTTATATTTTGATACTGAGATAAGAAATAACGGCACTCTTAAAGAAAGAGCCAGAGCGGTAAAACAGTTAATTAATAACGTAATGAAAATACTTTTAAAACAAAACCAATACGACACTAACTATAAAGAGCACAATATCAAAATTTATCCTATCATAGTTCTGCATGACACATCATTTGAATGCCCTGGCTTAAATTGTCTTTTAAATTGTTGGTTTGACCAAGAACTTGTGAAACTAAACGTTGACGGCATAACAACAAAAAATGTAAAGCAAATAACTATCGTCAACATTGATACTCTAATTATATACGCTGATTTTTTGAAAGAGAAAATGCAAAAGTTGAACATTTTGATTGACGAATATATCAAACACAGCACTTTCATGCAGAAAAACAAACCTCAAACAAGGGAGGAAATCATTGAGGCATTTTCGGGAACTTTTGAGCCCTTTTCCGTGTTTATTGACAAATTTACAAATACAGGACATCTAAAAATTAAAAGCCAGTTGGCTGACGCAATGTTTAAAACAATAGTTAATGCTTGAAATATTTTGACGACCCATTAAATCAAAATTGCTGCAAAAGTTCCAACGACATACGAGTACACCGGCACCTTACAAAAAAACCTTCGTATTTACTAAATTTTTTGGTAAATTTGTTTGTAGACAAATTATAATGTGCATTTGAAAAATGGCCTAAATAATTACGGGCATTATAAAGGATTTGTAGGACATAAATAACGGCGAGCAGGCTTTTATTGCATCTTAAAATCATTGTAATGTGGGTGAAATTTTGTCCTCAAAATAGCAGTCATTCCCAAAAATGCTTTCACTTTAAAATAAATTATAATATCAACCAAAAAACCACTTACAAAATAGCTAACATGCTGAATATCAATATAAACATCCTTTTAACCACCTCAAAAAGCACCTTAAAAGTGGCGGCATTTGGCTACAAAATGGCTACGATTGTGCGTATTTTGGCTTCGTTTGGTGCGCAACGGCAGGGTGTGCAATTAACCTTATCTTTGCAGCCCTCAAAAAATTAAGTCTATGCAGGAGATACTTGCCAAATTAAAAATAAGCAGTCATAATAAAGGGGTTTCAACAGGTACGCAATGGTTTGAGAGTAAAGGCCCGGCGCTGGAGAGTTTTAGCCCGGTTGACGGCCATCTTATAGCCACGGTTGCCAGTGCAGACAGGCATAATTATGATATGGTTGTTACCAAAGCGCAGGAAGCATTTGCGGAGTGGCGCAAGCTGCCTGCCCCAAAGCGCGGCGATATTGTTAGGCAGGTGGGTGATGCTTTGCGGCAGTATAAGGAGCCGCTTGGCAGGCTGGTTAGCTACGAAATGGGCAAAAGCCTGCAGGAGGGTTACGGCGAGGTGCAGGAAATGATTGATATATGCGATTTTGCCGTTGGCCTTAGCCGCCAGTTATACGGCCTTAGTATGCACAGCGAGCGCCCGGGCCACCGCATGTACGAGCAATGGCACCCGCTAGGCATAACAGGCGTTATTTCGGCATTTAACTTCCCGGTGGCGGTATGGAGCTGGAACAGTATGCTTGCCTGGGTTTGCGGCAATGTATGTATTTGGAAGCCAAGCGAAAAAACACCTTTGTGCGGCATTGCCTGTCAAAATATAGTGAGCGAGGTTTTTGCGGCCAATAATGTTCCTGAAGGTGTTAGCTGTCTTGTACAGGGCGGCAGGGAAGTGGGCGAGTGGCTGGCTGCTGATACCCGTATTCCGCTGGTATCGGCAACAGGTTCAACACGCATGGGCAAGGCTTTGAGCAAAACAGTGGCTGAAAGGCTTGGGCGCAGTATACTGGAGCTTGGGGGCAACAATGCGATAATAATTAGTCAGCATGCTGATTTGGATATTGCCATGGTGGGCAGCCTGTTTGGGGCTGTAGGCACTGCAGGCCAGCGCTGCACAACCACGCGCAGGCTTGTTATTCACGAAAGCATTTACGATGCCTTTAAACAAAAACTGGTTAGCGCTTACGGCCAGTTGAAAATTGGTAACCCGCTTGACCCGAATAACCATGTTGGGCCATTGATTGATAAGGATGCGGTGAATATGTACCTGGGTGCTATTGAAAAATGCAGGGCACAGGGCGGCAATTTTGTGGTGGAAGGCGGCTTGCTTGATGGTAACGGCTATGAGAGCGGCTGTTATGTAAAGCCCTGTATTGCCGAGGTAACCAACGAGCTTGCCATTGTGCAGCATGAAACATTTGCGCCTATTTTATACCTGATGAAGTACAGCACCCTTGATGAGGCCATTGCTATACAGAACGGGGTGCCGCAGGGGTTATCATCGTCTATTATGACGCTGAATATGCGCGAGGCAGAACAGTTTTTGTCGGCAGCGGGGAGCGATTGCGGTATTGCGAATGTTAACATCGGCACCAGCGGTGCAGAAATTGGCGGGGCATTTGGCGGGGAGAAGGAAACCGGCGGTGGCCGTGAAAGCGGGAGTGATGCCTGGAAGGCGTATATGCGCAGGCAAACGAACACGATTAATTGGAGCACGCAGTTGCCGCTGGCGCAGGGGATAAAGTTTAATATCTGAACCACGATTTGGGTGGATTTAAAGGATTTTGAGGATGGTATTTGAACCACTACCTTGCCTGCCGACAGGCAGCTTTGGGTAGATTCGGGATGGAGGATGGTGATGCACCACATAGGTACACAGGGAACATAAGAATACATAGAAAAGGGGACATAGCAAAAGCTTCGCTTTTTGCACATAGTTTGAGAGTATCTCTCATTTGTGTATTGGGGCTGAACGTGGACCTTGCCTACCGGCAGGCAGGTTTTGCAGGATTTTTGGGATGGGGAGGATGACAAAAATACTCAATAATCAACATTCAATACTCAGTATTCAATGAGAGAAAATGGAACGCTGAAGCGAGCGTGGCAACAGGCGATGCCACCTGGATAATAGCCGGGAACACAATTAATGCAATTATAAGGGGGCTATATTTTGAAATTGCCGGGAAAAATTTAACTTAGCGTTGCCTTTCGCGTAATGCAGGGTTAATACTAACAATTTCATAAAATTGCCGGTCTTAACATATTGATTCCTAACCATAGCAGAAATTTGCAGTTGGCGCGTATGAAAATAGTCACACAAAAAATAACACTGTTGTTTGCCGGGTTGTTTGTTTTTGCCGTATTACATGTTTCGGCACAGGTACAACCACAAAATTTAAAGGGCTGGCATTTAGCTGATCCGCAGGATGATGGCCTGTACGGGATAAGCTTAAAAAAAGCCTACCAACTATTAGATGGCAAAAAGGCAAAACCCATTATTGTTGCCGTAATTGACAGCGGTATTGACACCGCGCATGAAGACCTGAAACATATTTTATGGACCAACACGGGCGAAATACCCGGTAACGGTATTGACGACGACGGTAACGGCTATGTGGATGATATACATGGCTGGAATTTTTTGGGCAATAAGAATGGTGTTAACCTTAAAAAGGATATTGACGAAAGAAGCCGCCTGTATTACCGCTACAAAAACATGTTCTTTGGCAAAAACATAAATGTTGACAGCCTTAACGATACTGAGAAATGGATATACAGCCAGTGGCAAAAGGCATCAAGCCAGATGAACATAAGCGCTGATGAGCAGATGGAAATTGCGCTGCTTGATATAACCCGCAAGGCTTTTAAAAAGCACGAGCAGGTTATAAAGGTGGAGATGAATAAAGATGTTTTTACCAGCGATGATGTTGAGAAATTTCAGCCAAGCTCTGCCAAAGGCAAGCAGGCAAAATTAGGTTATATAACCTGCCTTAAAATATTTGGCGCGGACCAGGGCGACGCAACCAATACCGCCATACTAAGCGACCTGAATGAATTTATTGACGGTAAGAAACAAACTGTTGATGAAAAAACAAACCAGCCAATTGACTACCGGAAAGAAGTAATTAACGATAACTATCTTGACTTTAACGACAGGTATTATGGCAATGGCGATGTAATGGGCCCAAGCCCGTTGCATGGCACGCATGTATCTGGCATAATAGGGGCGCAGCGCGACAACAATATTGGCGTAAACGGTATTGCCGATAATGTGCGGATAATGATGATAAGGGCCATACCCGATGGCGATGAATATGATAAAGATATTGCCCTTGCCATTCGCTACGCTGTTGATAACGGCGCTAAAGTGATAAACATGAGCTTTGGCAAAAGCTTTAGCCCTGAGAAAAGGTGGGTGGATGAGGCGGTTGAATATGCAGCGTCAAAAGACGTATTGCTGGTACATGCATCGGGCAATGAATCGCACAATGTTGATTCCATTGATAATTTCCCCAACTACGATCTGAAAACGTATCACGCGAAAGCCTCAAACTTTATAACCGTTGGCAGCAGTGGTGACCCGCATATTGGCGATGGTAAAATAGTAGCAGATTTTAGCAATTATGGTAAGCGCGTGGTTGATATTTTTGCGCCTGGTGTAAAAATATACTCTACGCTGCCCGGCGGCAACCAGTATGGGTTTGAGCAAGGCACCAGCATGAGTGCGCCGATCGTTACAGGTATCGCTGCGTTAATACGCTCGTACTTTCCGGACCTGACCGCAGTGCAGGTAAAAAATATTATCGAAAAGTCTGCTTTGCATATCAATGATTCATCGTTTGTAGTGATGGTTCCGGGTACCGATACCAAAGCAACAGTAGGGGACCTGTGCACTACTTCGGGTTTTGTAAATGCCTATAATGCCGTAAAACTGGCGGCGGAAACCAAAGCCGAGCCATTTGCTGCAGTTCCTGAGAAGAGGGCTGACAAAGCCATTAAGGCAACTTCAAAAAAAGGGAATTGATCCGATTACGGGACACAGAGATTCACGGAGTTTGACACAGAGTTGCGCAGAGTTTTCTTCGCGAACTTTGCGCTTCTTCATCTTTGCGGCCTTTGCGGTTACACAATTCTGTTTTCAGAGGTTAGGTACAATGCCACATACACTATTTGCTCAGGAAAGTTGCCCGTCCGAATGGTGTCATCCGGGCGGACGTCGCACACTTCAACTGTCAGTTGGCTATTCGGCAATTGTTTTTGATATCTATGCCTCCTGCGGTTTTGGAGTTGCTTTTGACTTAATTTTAGGGGCATACCAATACAATATTACACCCGCGAGAAACAACGATAGCGATATTATCTCGGCCTGCGTGGGGTAAATGCCTAAGAATGATAAGAATGTGTACCGTGTATTAACGCGGATCTGCTCAATTAAAAACCGTTCCACGCCATTAAACACCAGGTAAATAGCAAACATGCGGCCGGGTATGGTTATTTTTTTTCGAATGCCCCAGAGGAATGCTGTTATGCCCAAAGCCATCGTTATTTCATAAAGAGGTGTTGGGAAAACTGGTAATGGCAGGTGGTTACAATAGTCATCAAAAGTGCAACCCATTGTGGGTATACCTGTTTTATTAACATTGTGCGGGTAACTGTAAGCTACAAGCCATTTTGGCAAACCAGCAAAAGCCTTAACTGAAGCATGCTGTATTGCGGTGTCGGGATTTCCGGTTTCCCGGTAGATATACGAATAAGTTTTAATGGTTACATCATACTGGCCGGGGTGGGCTAATACTGTATTACCTTCAACATCGCTTATATATGCGCTGTTAATAATGCCCCAGTCGCCATCGCCCGCAACCTGGCAGCCTATCCTGCCAAGGCCGTAGGCTAATATAAGGGCAGGTGCGGCGGCATCGCAAATATTTATAAAGCTTATGTTGCGCTTTTTAAAATAAAACCATAGCGCAAGTGTAGCCACAATTAAACCACCGTAAAAAGTAAGTCCCATTGGGGAGATAAGGTTGC
>JABDGS010000063.1:8978-24985 GCA_013285915.1 Bacteroidota bacterium | reverse complement strand
GTTTGGTCGTACACGATGCACGTTACGTTACCCTGTATAAATTTTTTGCTGCCCTGGCCACTAAAATTGCTGCCGCTAAATTGGCCCAGAACAAAGTAGCCAGGTACTATAACTTTACCATTAATAAAGTTTACGCCCCCAAAGCCAACTGTACCGGCAACGGTTAAATTACTTGCATTATTAAGGTTAATTTGCCTGCCAAAGTAGCCGCTTCCGCTTGCGCCATGCACTGTTTGCCCTGCTGTACCATTAAATGTTACAACAGGGTTAACACCACCGTCAATATCAAATTGTGCAGCTGAGCTGTAATTCAGGGTCGCGGCAGATGTATCATTTGTGTTAAGTACCGCGCCAATACCCACAATAATTCGCCCGGCACATTGCAAATCCACACCATTTCCATCTAAGAGTTTTAATGACGAAGATGATAAAATGTTTAACACACCAGTTGACGTTATTACAACCTGGTCTGCACTGTCCGCTCCGTTTTCATAAACAGAGTCTTTTATTGTTATAACACCGCTCAACTGGTTGGGTGCTGTTACTGCGGGTATCCAATTTACGCCATCGAACATCTGCCAGGTTGATGCACTGGACCATGCGCCTGAAGCAGCCGACCGATAGTCGCCAAGTGTTTGCGCATGCAAATTGTGAGAATTGAATATATATATAGTTGCAAATAGAATGAGTAGAATTTTTTTCATGGCTACAATTTTGTTGTGTGGTACAATTTAGTTACGACTCAACTGATGGGGTTACAGATCCTGTTAATTTGCGTCTTGCTGAAAGTGACCCCTACACCGGCTCAAGCTGGATAAACATTGGCGGTCAGGGTAGTGCAGCTAAGGCGGGTACAATACTAGCGCACACAAATTTTTTTAGCCCGGGTACATTTGTCCTTGCCAATGCAACAGGGGGTACAAACAGCCTGCCGCTGCACATAACATCATTTACTGCAAGCCTTGTTAAGCAGGCTGTACAACTTAACTGGGCAACAGCAAACGAAATAAATACCAACAATTTTATTGTTGAAAGAAAAAGCGATAACGCCTGGGAAACAATCGGCAGCATACCGGCTAACAGGCTTGCAAACGCAAATACCTATAGTTACCTTGATGTAACTGCAAAAAATAACAGCATTTATTTGTACAGTATAAATGAAGTTGATAAAGATGGCGCATCATACCTGAGCAAAACTATCCAGGTACATACAGGCATAAGCAATATGGATGTAAGCCTTATGTACCCCAACCCTGCCAAAGATGTGCTGCATTATTATGTTTCATCTGCTAATAACGATGCGGTAACTGTGGCACTAACTGCCGCCAACGGCAAAATGGTGCAACAGCAAAAAGGCACGGCTAATCAAACACTGGCTGTACAGGTGAAGAATTTGCCGGCAGGAACCTATTTTATGACCGTGATAAATGGGAAAACCGGCGAGAAAGTAGTAAAGAGGTTTGTGAAAATGTGATCCAATTGCAGGTTTTAGATTTCGGGTTGCGGAATGAATTGGAGTGGGTAGATCGAGTGTAAAATTGATTGTTTTAAGCGCATTTGC
The DNA here is from genome assembly GCA_013285915.1 of Bacteroidota bacterium. GTDB lineage: Bacteria > Bacteroidota > Bacteroidia > Chitinophagales > Chitinophagaceae > JABDFW01. Next base: position 23,424 of record JABDGS010000063.1, on the reverse strand, counting down.
AATACAAAGGCCTTGAAGCTTTTTAAGTTTTCAAGGCCTTTTTGTGTTATAGGCAGGCTTTTAACTGCGAATGCTTACTTTTGCGCGCGATTTGGAAAAAGGATTTATAGACTGGCCGAAACATAACAAAATTTAGGGGTAGTCTAAAATCTGCAATCCGAGATCTAAAATCTACAATCAAATGGCATTACAAGCAGGCATCGTGGGATTACCGAACGTAGGCAAGTCAACCTTATTTAATGCGCTTAGCAATGCTAAAGCACAGGCAGCAAATTTCCCTTTTTGTACTATTGAACCAAATGTTGGTGTTATAACAGTGCCCGATGAGCGCCTTATTGAGCTGGAAAAACTTGTGAAACCGAACAAGGTTGTACCCACCACGGTTGAGATAGTTGATATTGCGGGCCTTGTAAAAGGCGCCAGCAAGGGCGAAGGGTTGGGTAACCAGTTTTTGGGCAATATACGCAGTACCGATGCTATTATACATGTGTTGCGTTGCTTTGATGATGATAACGTTATACATGTTGATGGCAGCGTTAACCCCGTACGGGACAAGGAAATAATTGACATAGAACTGCAATTGAAAGACCTGGAAAGCGTGGAGAAGAAAATATCGCGCTCAGAAAAACAAGCACGTACCGGTGGCGACAAAGAAGCTTTGCGCGGACTTGAAATATTGCAAACCCTGAAAGCTCATTTTGAGCAGGGCAAAAATGCCCGTGCATTTGAAGTAACGCCTGAAGACAAGGCCAAGCATATTGACGACCTGTTTTTGCTTACTATAAAACCCGTTATATATGTATGTAATGTTGATGAAAAAAGCGTTGTAAGCGGTAACAAACACACTGATGCGCTGAAAGAAGCTGTTAAGCAGGAAAAAGCAGAGATACTTTTTGTAAGTGCAGCTATTGAAAGCGAAATTGCCGTAATGGAAAGTTACGATGACAGGCAAATGTTTTTGGAAGACCTGGGCCTGCATGAAAGTGGTGCAGCAAGGCTTATTAAATCAACATACCGTATACTTAACCTTGCTACATATTTTACTGCAGGTGTGCAGGAAGTGCGCGCATGGACCATTACCAAAGGCATGCTTGCACCACAGGCTGCGGGTGTTATACATACTGATTTTGAAAAAGGCTTTATACGTGCAGAAGTAATAAAATACACCGACTTTGTAAAACTGGGCAGCGAAGCCGCCTGCCGCGATGCTGGTAAACTGGCAGTGCAGGGAAAAGATTATATCGTAGAAGATGGCGATATAATGCACTTTAGGTTTAATGTGTAGAACCAGGATTTGGAGGATTTTGAAGGATTGAGAGGAAATCAGGTGAGACAAAATGTTGATTACTTGCCATCGGCAAAATGAAATGAAAAGACCTTGAAGGATAGAAGAAAATCCTTCAAGGTCTGCCGAATAAAAAAACTTTTTATTTGCCCAGCTTCTTCTTCAAATTTTCATCCAGGGCATCTAAAAACTCTTCTGTATACAGGTAATCTGTACCGTGCTCTACTTTTGGTTTTATGGTTATGGCAAGGTCTTTGGTCATTTTGCCGCTTTCCACAGTTTCAACACATACTTCTTCCAAAGCATGGCAAAAATCAATCAGTTCCTGGTTGCCGTCAAGCTTTCCGCGAAACTCAAGGCCACGCGTCCATGCAAAAATGCTGGCTATCGGGTTAGTTGATGTTGGCCTGCCCTTTTGGTGCTCGCGGTAGTGGCGTGTTACCGTGCCGTGTGCGGCTTCTGCTTCCATAACGGTGCCATCAGGTGTCACTAATGTAGAGGTCATTAAACCGAGGCTGCCAAAGCCCTGTGCAACTGTATCGCTCTGTACATCGCCATCGTAGTTTTTACAGGCCCACACAAAATTGCCGTTCCATTTAAGCGCACTGGCAACCATGTCGTCAATCAGGCGGTGCTCATAAGTAATACCGGCTGCATCAAACTTAGCTTTAAATTCAGCCTGGTAAATTTCTTCAAAAATATCTTTAAACCTGCCGTCGTATTTTTTAAGAATAGTGTTTTTGGTTGACAGGTACAAAGGCCATTTTTTAATCAGTGCCTGGTTAAAGCATGCATGGGCAAAGCCCTTTATGCTTTCATCGGTGTTGTACATAGCAAGCGCCACACCGTCACCTTTAAAATTATATACTTCAAATTCCTGCTTGGTGCCGTCTTCACCTTCAAATTTAATGGTAAGCTTGCCTTTGCCTTTGGTAACAAAATCTGTAGCACGGTATTGGTCGCCAAAAGCATGGCGGCCTATGCAAATAGGCGCCGTCCAGTTTGGCACTAAGCGCGGCACATTGTTACAAACAATAGGCTCACGAAACACAGTGCCATCCAAAATATTACGTATGGTACCGTTGGGGCTCTTCCACATTTGCTTAAGGTTAAACTCCTTTACGCGGGCTTCGTCAGGCGTAATTGTGGCGCATTTTACGCCCACGCCAAACTGCCGTATAGCATTAGCGGCATCGATGGTAACCTGGTCGTTGGTTTGGTCGCGGTACTCAATACCAAGGTCGTAATAGCGCAGGTCAACATCTATATAGGGAAGTATAAGTTTTTCTTTGATAAATTTCCAGATAATACGCGTCATCTCGTCTCCGTCCAATTCCACAACGGGATTGGCAACTTTAATTTTTTCGGCCATGGCAGATTTGGTTTTATTGTAAAAGGGTTACAAAAATAAGCGAATAAGTAAATGCTTTGCATTATCTTAAAACAATACTGCTAATTTGCCCGTACATACAAGCATGAAGATGCATTTTAAAAGAATTGCGGTGTCATTAAGCGTCGTACTGGTATTGGGCATTAATATTGCCTGTACAAAGGTTACACATAATACTATGGCCGCAGACAGTACGCATATAACACCACCTGATACCACCACCACAAAACCGGATACCATGCCCGCCCCACCGCTTGATACGATACCCCATGCTGATACAACGCACGCCAAATATCTTGCGCTGGGCGATTCCTATACCATTGGGCAATCTGTTGGCGGGGATGAGCGTTTTCCCGCGCAAACAGTTGCAGCGTTGTTGAAGGATAGTATTAAGCTAGGGCAACCGCAATATATTGCCACAACCGGGTGGACAACCATTAACCTGCAGGATGCCATTGCTGAACAAAACCCAACCGGCCCATACGAGGCCGTTACCCTGCTGATTGGTGTTAACGACCAGTACCAGCATTTTGATACCGGTGGCTACCGCAACCGTTTTTCGCTGTTGCTGTATAAATCCATTCAATTAGCGGGCGGCCGCAAAGAAAGGGTGTTTGTGCTTAGTATACCAGATTACAGTGTTACACCTTTTGGGGGCGGCTCTACGGCCATACGCGACCAGATTGATGTATTTAATGCGATCAATAAACAGGTTACATTGGCCAATAATATTGCTTACATTAATATAACTGACATAAGCCGGTTGGCAGCAACCGACCCCACCCTTATTGCTGATGATGGCTTGCACCCATCGGGCAAGCAGTATGCGCTTTGGGTAAAAGAGTTAGCACCTGTAATGGAGAATGTGTTGAAGTGACGCAATGGAATTTAAAGCCAGCAGTTGATAAAACCAATACTCTTTATTTAATTTGCGGTATGCAAAATATTGCTGAATTTTAATGCATTCTTTCTATCTGTTTTTGTAATAAACCCTTACTCGTATGAGAAAAATTATCGTGATGCTCATGCCACTCTACCTGTGCACATCATCTGTAAAAGCAGAGCTTATTGACGGTTATGTTGTGTTGGCAAATAAAGATACCATTTACCGTAAAATTGATGTCCCAAATGTATATCACCAAACATTAAACCTTTTTTATAAGGTTACAGTACAGGATAGTGCAGGAAATGAAACCACTTACCAGCCGGGTAAGCATGGAATAAAGGGATTTGGGTTTGTTTACAATGGCAAGAACTATGACTATCATTTATGGAAAAATGGCACTGATGATATATTTGCCCTGAAATTGATATCGGGCAAAAAAGTAAGCCTTAGTTACTACTACGTTTATTACAATCCAATTTATGGTGGAAACTCCTCAAAGTATGATGTATACCTGCTGGAAAGCAGTGATAAAAAGGCAGTCTCGCTTTCAGGAAATTTATTTGGAAGCTTGAAGAAACAATTAAAAAATTTTTTCGGGGGTGATGCAGGAGTGCTAAAATTGTTAGATGCGCGGGTTAGTGGTATGAAAGATATTCCCGCCTTTGTTGATGAAGTGAACAGCCTTTGACGACTATGCTACGGTATTTAGCCAGATTTTTAATTTTTCATACTTCATTTTTTTGCCTCACTTTTGCCGCTATGAAGAAGATCATCATTACAGTTGACGGTTTTTCATCGTGTGGAAAAAGCACTACCGCCCGCCAGCTTGCAAAAGAGTTGAATTATGTGTTTATTGACAGTGGGGCAATGTACCGTGCTATTACTTTGTATTTTTTGCGCAATCATGTTGACTGGAACAATACGCCGTCTGTAGAAGAAGCATTAAAGAACATATCACTGGAGTTTGTGTATAACGATTATACAGGGAAAAGTGACATGTACCTTGATGATGAGAATGTTGAAGCCATGATACGCGATATGGTGGTGAGTGAAAATGTAAGCGAAGTGGCCGCTATAAAAGAAGTGCGTGAGTTTGCGGTGGAACAACAACAAAAAATGGGAGAGAAGAAGGGCATTGTGATGGATGGCAGGGATATAGGTACCACCGTTTTTCCGGATGCAGAATTAAAGATATTTATGACCGCTGATATCACAGTAAGGGTTGAGAGGCGGTTTAAAGAAATGTTTGAGAAGAACAAGAGTATTACACTGGATGAAGTTAGGAACAACCTTGAAATGCGTGACTATCTTGATACCAACCGCGAAATAAGCCCATTGCGCAAGGCAGATGATGCCATTGTTCTGGATAACAGCGACCTGACGCCTGATGAACAATTACAAATTGCATTAGGCTGGGCGAAAGAAAGAATGCAATAGACCATTCACATATTTACTTACACCAAATTTGAGTGGCCTTGTAAAAAGCTGCATACTTGGGCCCGAAGCTTGCGCTTGTAAGGGCTTATTGCATGCAGCTCATAGGGTACAGCTTTCACAGCATTATAAATGCTGTAAGCTTTGTAACAGTAGCGGGATTATAAAGCTTACAGCATGCCTGCTTTTTTAAAATTACAGTTTATTTTACAAATTTAAGATTGGTTGTTTGCCCGTTTGCGGCTTTTACAGTTACAACGTACACACCTTTTGCAAGGCTGCCCAAAGGTATGCTTATAAAGCTTTCACCCTGTGGCAGTGTGCAATTGTTGTTATAATATTGTTTGCCACTTATGCTGCTTATAACAATGCTGTAGCTGCCGGCCGCCATATTGGCCATACGCAGGTTAAGGCTGCTTGCAACAGGATTAGGATAAACAGTTATGCCTGTAGTGCCCGCAGATGGCGGTACAAGTTTAATAACAGGCGAATAGCTAAACCTGCCATCAGCATCAGCCATTTTTAGCCTGTAATACACCGGGTTGTGTTGCTTACCCGATACGGCAGAAAAAGCAATATCTGTATAATCATAATCATGTTCGCCTGCGGTATTTGCGGCGGCAACAAAGCTTATGTTAGTAAAATGGGTGACATCAAGGCTGCGCTCAACATTAAATTTGTTGATGTTTTTCTCGGCTGTTGTTTGCCATTGCAATAAAGCGTTGTTATCTTTTATTGTTCCGGTAAATGATAGCAGGCTAAGCGGCAGCGCGCCGTTAAGGCCGGTGATGGTGTATTTTGCTACACCAATATCCTGGGTGGCAAAATATATATTCACGCTGTCAGTATAAAAATTAAAGCTCATATTTTCGCTTTGCAGGTAGGCTATATTTGCCAGCGGCACACTGAGCCATTTGCCACCACCATTGGTAGTGTAAAACAGTTCGCCGCCGGTAGAATCATCGCTGTACGCTGCAGCGACAATAACACCGTTTGCAAATGGCGAAAAACCTACTTTTCTTATATCCAGTCCTTTAAGCACACCGCTCCATGTTGATCCGCCATCCTGCGATGCATAAATGCCTTTGTTGGTAGCTATCATAAACTGCTTGCTATTAAAAGGGCTAACCTGCATGCACCATATTGCATCTTTATCATCACTAAATCCTTCAAGCCCGGCTGTTTGGGGCTGCCATGTAGTGCCGCCATCGCTGGTTGAATATATAGTTGCGCCCTGGGCTATCAAAACTGAATCGGGGTAGCCAGCGGTAACATGTATACCTGTTACAGCATAAGATGTTGGGATTGTTATTTGCTGCGATGCAAAAGCACCTGGATTACTTAAGTCAAGCTTGTATAATGAACCGCTGCCGAAGTCGGAAAACGAAGCCCAATAGCTAAACTTATTGCCCGGCTCTTTTTCTATTGTTTCAAGCTCAGAAGAAAAATCATCGGCAGGTATGGGCTGCAGGGTTGCGCCATAGTCATCGCTAACAGCCAGCACAGATGTTGCACCAAAATCATCGCCCGGCACATATATAAATACACGGCCTTCAACACTGCTGTCGGATATAGCCCTGTGCGCACGCCCATCTACCGTGGCAGGGGCATCAACATCATAAGAAGTTGTTACGCCCGTGGCCAGGTTTTTCTCCATATACCCATCCTGGCTGGCATAATATAAATGCTGCGAGGATTTGTAGTTGCCGTAGCTAACATTAATCACCGTATAGAAAGGGTTTTTTACCTGCCTGATCGTTGTTCCGCCATCGCCTGAAAACTGCGGAAAAGCATCTGATACTATGAATACCTGGTTTTCGTTAAAAGGGTTAATGCCAATATGCTCTCCGTAATAATAATCGGTATCGTTAACGTCAAAAAAGGTGCTCTGCCAGCTTGTGCCGCCATTAGTTGATTTCAGGTATTCGTTTTCTTCAAGCGCCCATATTGTTTGCGGGTTTGAAGGGCTGAACGCTATGTAATTAAAATTATTAAGGCCGTAATCCACGTTATGCAAGGGCAGGCCTGGCGCCTGCTGCCAGTTGCTGCCGCCATCGGTTGAATGGTATAATGCTTCATCAGCCGGTACAAGGTCGGTGCCGGTGCCCACCCACACATCCTGCGCGTTTGCAGGGTTAAAGGCCATGGGGCCGAGTACTTTGCCATCCAGCTTTTTGATCCAGGTGGTGCCTGAATCAGCCGATATCCACAGACCGCCTTTTGCATCTGTTGTTCCATTACCACGCGTAAGGTAGATCTTTCCGCCATCGGCGGGATTTATGTAGCAATTATTTATTTCTATATCGCTGTCGCTGCCGCTGGCATAAATTTCCTTCCAGTTAGCGCCGGCATCAGCCGTATAAAAAACATTGGAAGAAGAGTTGAAATCTATTTTTGAGAAAGTGTTCAAAAGCACAATGCTGTCGGCCGCCCCATAGATGCTATAAGACAGGATGGCGGAGCCGCCTTCCCAGTTTGGTGGCGTGAATTTATGCATAATGCTATCACTAGCCAGATCAAGCAGGTACAAAGCATTTAGCGTTGTATCTGCGCTTTCTTTTATAACAAACGATAGGGCTTTACCACCGGGGGCTATTTTTAGCGATGAGAGATAAGACATGTCTGAAGGGAACGAGTATAAAATGTTCCAGTTGATACCATTATCATTTGATACCATTATATGGTTTACCTCGGTGATTGCATACACGCGGTTTGGTGTAGCTGAGTCGTAAGTGATATCCCAAAGCTTTCCATATTCTGGGGTGCCTTCAAATTTTACCTGGCTAAAAGCAAAAGCATGCGCAAATAAAAGGGCTGCGATCAGGGTAAATTTTTTCATGGCAAGTAGTTTTGTAAAAGCGGATATTGCGGTATTATAAAATAAATATAATATTTTAATTGTGTTAAAGCAACAAAATGTGGCGGAAAGCAGGAATGCAGTGGTGAACCACGTAAAGCGGTAGTTAAGGGAAAGCTGCGAGTATAAAATTTGCACTTTTTTTAAGCGGTATGTATAAACCTGTTGCCATCACGCAGATTCTTTATGCGAAGAATGCATATTGCCACAAATAATGTTGAGCCGCATAAGTTCATCAATATATCTTTCTGTGAATCGGGTATAAGCAAATAAACAGGCCTGCCGCTGATGGTGTTTTGAAAAAACTCGTTCATCAGCCCAATAGTATTGAACATAAAAATGGTTACAAACAATTTTTGCAGTGCATAAGCAACCTGTACATTTCGCGGGCCCAATAAAAAACTAATAATTGAGCAGATGAGCAGTGCAAACAGAATATGCTCTGCATCATTTATCACTAGTTCGATAGTGCTGTTAAAAGTGTAATGCCTTGTACGCTCCCACACAATAAATGCAACAAACAGCAGCATAAAAAAATCAGTAAGCTTGCCGCTTTGTTTTTTATATGCCGGTTTCAAATGAAGCAGCAATGCCACAGCCAGCAACGCTGCCCAATAATACAACAGCATATAAACATGCGATGCTAAAATGCATGACAGCAATGCAGTATAAATGCCAAAGAAAATAAAGCGCTTCATGTAATAAGGGTTAGGTTTTTATATGGCTAATAGTCATACGCAGTAAGCTATAAGCGAAGGTTGATATGAAGAAAAAGCTTTTTCTCTTCCAGCTTGAAGCTGGTAGCTTGGCGCGGTTTTTACTCGCCCATCATTTCTCTTATTGTCTCAGCTATATCCTCAGCGTTGGGTTTGCCAAAATAGTCGCCATCGCTGCCATAACCCGGCCTGTGTTCTTTTGCGGCAATGGTACGAGGTGCAACATCAAGCCACTTGTAGCCGCCCTGTTCTTCCATTACTTTGTTATACATGTAAGCACAAGCGCCACCCGGTACGTCTTCATCAACAAAAACAATGCGGTTTGTTTTTTTAAGTGATTGAAGAATGCTATGATTAATATCAAAAGGTAATAATGTTTGCACATCAATTATCTCGCAATGTATACCATCGGCCTCAAGCCTTGTTGCCGCATCCTGAACAATGCGCAGCGTTGAGCCATAGGAAACAATTGTTATATCATCCCCTTCTTTAATTATTTCAGGGATGCCTAGTGGAACTGTAAAATCAAGCAGGTTAGCGGGCAACTTCTCCTTAAGGCGATAGCCATTAAGACACTCAACTAATATGGCAGGGTCGTTGCCACGCAGCAATGTATTGTACATGCCCACCGCCTGAACCATGTTACGTGGAACACAAACATAAAACCCGCGCAGCGAGCTTAGTATAAGCGCCATCGGACTGCCGCTGTGCCATATACCTTCAAGCCGGTGGCCACGTGTGCGTACAATAAGCGGGCAGCTTTGCATGCCATTGGTGCGGTAGTGTAAGGTGGCTGCATCATCAGTTAAAGGCTGCAGGCCATATACGAGGTAATCAAGGTACTGTATTTCAGCGAAAGGCCTTAAGCCGCGCAGCGCCAGGCCAATACCCTGACCCATTATGGTAAGTTCGCGGATGCCGGTATCAAATATCCTGTTAACGCCATATTTCTCCTGCAAACCTGCAAACCCCTGGTTTACATCCCCAATACGGCCAAGGTCTTCGCCAAAAGCAACCGCTTTTGGGTTATGGGCGAAAAGCTGGTCAAAATACCGGTTCAATACCTCATAGGCATTAACAGCAGGGGCATCAAAAGGTATAACCGGTTTAACTTCTTCAACCTTTAAAGCGCTCTTTTCCCCTTCGTTGTATAATGATGAATTGTATAAATGCCTGTTGAGTCTTTTTAACTCATTATAATGTTCTTTTATTTCCTGCAGTGATGGGGAAGCATGTGCAGCATCAATAGCCAGGCTTAATGTGCGCAGCACATCCCTGCGCAAAGGTTCTCTATTCTGTTCAAGCTGCTTAGCAAGGTTCTGCAACCGGTTATACGCATCAATATCATTAACCATAGCGCCGCGAACCAGTTCCACTGCTTTTGCAGCCTGCTCTTTTATGGGAGTGATATATTCCTGCCAGGCTTTAATACGGCTTTGTTTAACTTCTTCTTTTACCTGCTCCTCAATTTCCAGCAATTCCTCGTGGCTAGCGATTTGGTTTTCCAATACCCATTCGCGCATTTGCTTAATGCAATCATAGGTTCTTTCCCACTCAAGCCTTTCGGGTGTTTTATAACGCTCGTGGCTACCTGATGTAGAGTGCCCCTGCGGCTGCGTCATCTCTTCAACATGAAAAACTGCAGGTACATGTGTATCCCTTATTTTTTTTATTCCTGCTTCAAATACTTCGCACATGCCCGCATAATCCCAACCTTTTACCGAATAAATATCAATGCCGTTCGTATCGGGTCTTTTTTGAAAGCCCCTTAACGCCGCTGAAATAGAGCCTTTGGTAGTTTGCATTTCGCGCGGTACTGATATTCCATAACCATCATCCCAAACAAAAATGGCAAGGGGTATCTGCATTACGCCCGCTGCATTTACGGCTTCCCAAAAATGCCCTTCGGAAGTTGATGCATCACCAATGGTGCAAAAACATATTTCATCACCATTGTGAGACAGGTTACCGAAACTTTTTAAAGCATTTGACTGCCTGAATAACTTTGATGCCAGCGCCAAACCCACGCTGCGTGGCATTTGAGCGGCGGTTGGCGCCATATCGGAAGCTGAATTTTTTTGATACGCCAGGTCTGCCCATTCGCCATCTGCTGTTGTATTAGGTGTAGCATAATGGCTGTTCATTTGCCTGCCCGAGCTAAATGGATCATGCGATGGGTCGGGGTCGGCGTATAATTGGGCAAATAATTGTTGCGGTGTAGCGAGGCCCGCAGCAAACATAAACGTTTGATCGCGGTAATACCCAGAACGCCAGTCACCGGCCTGGAAAAATTTTGCCATTGCCACCTGTGCAACCTCTTTACCGTCACCGAAAATGCCGAATTTGGCTTTGCCGGTCAATACTTCGCGCCGGCCAATTAAACTGGCCTCCCTGCTTTGAAGAGCAGTGCGGTAGTCGCCAAGTACGGTCGCACGAAAATCTTCATACGACAGCATATCGTCTTCGGCCTGCAAAATGGTTTGTGCATTTTCCATACAGCAAAAATATTATTTACAACCCGCAACTTAAAAAGTTTTGAAACAGGGTTATTTTCAAGTTTTCAACATAATGATTTAACGTTTTAGGATTATTACATAATTTTTAAGGGTATTCTCATCACAAAAAAAGCTGTTATAAGCTATTAAGTAATAATTTTACCCATAAACTTTAAGCGCATGAAGAAGATATTAATGCTGTTGCCTGCCCTTTTAATAGGTGCTTTGCTGCAGGCACAGACTACGACAGCCACCCAACCATCAACCCCAACGCCTCCGGATGTGGCTAAATTTGTTGATTTTAAGGAAACTGACCATGATTTTGGTAAAATACCACAAGGCAAACCAGCTGAGTTTGACCTGATGATGAAAAATATTTCACCTGATTCAATAAAAATTGAGAATGTTCAGGTGGGTTGTGGTTGCACCACCCCAAGGTATGAGCATGGCCCTTATGCACCCGGTGAAACATTTAAAGTTACAGTAGGCTATAATGCCAGTGCTATGGGGCAATTTACCAAGGTAATAACCATATTCTTTAGCGGCGGTATGCAAAAAGTAATTCGCTTTCATGGCGAAACATTTACGGCGCCCGCCAATGCTGCGCCCGCCAACGCATCAGTACAGCAATTAAAACCGGCCAGTAATTAATAAACAGCAGATTAACATGAAGTATATTTTGATGGTTGCGGCGCTTTTTTGCAGCGTTGCAGTATTTGCCCAGGACGGCTATAACGGCCCTGCTAAATTTAAAATATCCAAGTACTCATTTGGAAAAATAAAACAGGGAGTACCGGTAACGACAGTATTTAGCTTTACCAATACAGGTACGAAGCCTTTGATAATTGAAAACGCCGAAGCAGGTTGCGGTTGCACTACGCCCGATTACCCCAAAGAGCCTATAATGGCAGGGCAAACAGGCAAAATTAAAGTTACTTATGACGCTGCCAGCCCCGGCCTGTTTACAAAAAATGTGAATGTTAAGTTTGCAGGCACGCAATTGCCGGCAACACTAATCATAGAGGGCGAAGTGGTAACCAAACCACAATAAAGCCCGGGATATTATTTTAACGAATGGCTGCACGCATTGTGCGGCCATTTTTATGTTGCCATATAAATAACCCGGTTGTACAGCAAAGCAATTTGGTGTAGGTTTGCGGCATGGCAAATTTATCAATAAGTAAACGCGGACAGCTTATGCCCGCTTCGCCCATACGCAAACTGGTGCCGTTTGCAGAAGCAGCAAAAAAAAGAGGAATTAAAGTTTATCACCTTAATATTGGCCAGCCCGATATTGAAACGCCTAAAGCCGCAATGGATGCGGTTAGGCATAGCGATTTTAAAGTGCTTGAATACAGCCATAGTGCAGGCAACGAGAGCTACCGGCGCAAGCTGGTGGAATATTACCGCAAGCGGAATATTATTATAGACCACACACAAATAATTATTACTACCGGAGGCAGCGAGGCAATTTTATTTGGCTTTATGGCTTGCCTTGATGAAGGTGATGAAGTAATAATACCCGAACCATTTTATGCCAACTATAATGGCTTTGCGGTTGAGGCCGGCGTTAATGTGGTGCCCATAAAATCGTACATTGAAAATGGTTTTGCGTTGCCGCCCATTGAAGATTTTGAAAAGGCTATTACCCCTAAAACCAAAGCCATTGTTATTTGTAACCCCAATAACCCCACGGGCTACCTATACAGCGAGGCAGAAATGCAGACATTGGGAGAGATTATAAAGAAACATAATTTGTACCTTTTTTCTGATGAAGCTTACCGGGAATTTTGTTATGAAGGCAGCCATTTTAGCGCCATGCAACTGGACGGAGCTGAAGAAAATGTGATTTTGATGGATACAATAAGCAAGCGGTATAGCGCCTGCGGGGGTCGTATTGGTGCATTTGTAACGCGAAACAAAACATTGCTTGATACCGTGATGAAATTTGCCCAGGCAAGGCTTAGCCCGCCCGGTTTTGCCCAAATTTTGGGAGAAGCGGCCGTTGACCTGCCTGACGACTATTTTGACAAAACAAAGGCTGAGTACAAGGCCCGCCGTGACCTGATAGTAAAGCGGTTGAACGCGATGGAAGGTGTTTTTTGCCCCAACCCCGGAGGTGCATTTTATGCTATGGCAAGCCTGCCTGTAGACGATGCGGATGATTTTTGCCAGTGGTTACTGGAGCGTTTTGAACATGAAAAACAAACCGTAATGGTTGCACCTGCAAGCGGCTTTTACGGGACGCCGGGATTAGGTAAAAATGAGATAAGGCTGGCGTATGTTTTGAACCTTACAGCTATAAATAAGGCTATGGATTGCCTTGAAGTAGCACTAAGAAAATATAAAGTGTCAAAAACACATTAAATATAAAAATATGTGATTGTTTTTTCATAATTTGTTTTACTTTTGTATCACACTAAAAGAAAATATACAAATATAAAATAATTAATATACATTTTTCACTTTTTTCATATGGCAAGCAATCGAAGACGGCCTGTTGTTTTTACGACGGGCTTTTTTCTTTTTAGAAGGGTAGTGAATTGAATAGCGAAAACCTTTATTTTTGCACCCCAATTGGCGGGATAGCTCAGATGGTTAGAGCGTCGGATTCATATCCGCCGCGGCGGACTTGGGGCTCAACTGTAAAAATAAATAAGGCGGGATAGCTCAGATGGTTAGAGCGTCGGATTCATAACCCGGAGGTCTCGGGTTCAACTCCCGATTCCGCTACAATTAAAGGCTGTCTCAAATTTTGAGGCGGCCTCTTTTTATGTATACCATCTATATTCTATATTCATTCCAATATAAAAAACTTTACACGGGTTATACTTCGAACCTGTTGCAGCGGTTTAATTCCCATAACATATTTTCCAATACAGACTGGACAAGAAATTATCGCCCATGGATTGTAATACATGCTGAATATTTTGAATTAAAATCAGATGCTTTGAAAAGAGAAAAGGAACTAAAACCGGGTAAGGGGCGCGATTGGATCAAGAAGAATTTTGATGACTGGATAAAGGTATTTTGTTAGAGACCGGATTCATATCCGCCGCGGCGGACTTCGGGTTCAACTCCCGATTCCGCTACAATTAAAGGCTGTCTCAAATTTTGAGGCGGCCTCTTTTTATGTATACCATCTATATTCTATATTCATTCCAATATAAAAAACTTTACACGGGTTATACTTCGAACCTGTTGCAGCGGTTTAATTCCCATAACATATTTTCCAATACAGACTGGACAAGAAATTATCGCCCATGGATTGTAATACATGCTGAATATTTTGAATTAAAATCAGATGCTTTGAAAAGAGAAAAGGAACTAAAACCGGGTAAGGGGCGCGATTGGATCAAGAAGAATTTTGATGACTGGATAAA
>JABDGS010000063.1:0-8878 GCA_013285915.1 Bacteroidota bacterium | reverse complement strand
TTTGAATTAAAATCAGATGCTTTGAAAAGAGAAAAGGAACTAAAACCGGGTAAGGGGCGCGATTGGATCAAGAAGAATTTTGATGACTGGATAAAAGTATTTTGTTAGAGACCGGATTCATAGACATAGCTTTGTATAAAGAAGGCATTTAACTCCTATCCCTGATAGCGAAGGATCCCCTTGGATTTAATGACTCATCACCAAATCTAAAATGGCTGTTAGATTTTCATCAGAAAGACTTCAACCAGCTGATCCATTACAGGCACCGAATCGTCCATTATCAAATTACATCTGATTGGGAAGGTGTCCTCAACAAAAGAGGCAATTATTTCTTTCAACAACAGAGTGAGTGTTTAAAACGCTTACATTCCTCAGAATATCTTAGCATTTCTTGATACCAGATGCACTAATAACTTTCTAATAAATGTTGTCCCTTATTTGTCCCTCATTATGCTGAAAGGTTGTTTATCAAAACTTCTTACTTTTTGTATTGGAATCCGCATGCTTACATAACTTGGGCGTGTGTTTTATTGAAACCTCCCTATTATCCACCGCAAATAGCTGATTGTTCAAGTAGTAAATCGCCTATCCAAATAACTCTTGTTCCCTTTCGATTGATTTTCTTATTAACTAACAGTCGCCCGAAATATCATTAAACGCACTCCATATCTATCTTTTTTCATTAAGGCCGCTGTATGACCGGTACAATTGAATACCATTTCCATCGACCTTAAGGTTTTCCAAAAATGCCGTGTCTTCACATTACAGTCGATTAAAATTTTCCCGCTCATAACTGCGCGGTTCGAAAACGAACAATTCTTGTATTAATTTCGAACAGATAAAATGTTGTCTTCAACTAAACGACTGGTAATTAACTATATATTGCTTTGGCATCTACTTTGTCCGCATATAACCAACACTTTAATATTTTCGGCAACGATCTAACTAACAATATATGACAAGGGCAAGGACTGGTTTCTTATCATTTGTGCTGGCATTTTCTGTTTTAATCAGTTGTCACTGGCATTACCGTTCGACAGCGTATTCGTACGTAAAACCCAGACAGTTCTCCGACAGTCTGCCTGTTGGTACCATGTATGATGAAGGGATGGACACCAGCAAAATTGTAGCGCTTACCAAGTTGATATTGGCGGATACATTTCCCAATATCCACAGCATGCTTATTCTCAGGCACGGCAAACTCATATATGAAAATTATTTTGCCGGTGAAGATGAAATAGTGGGTAAAGGGCGGGCGGCCTACGTCGGCCACACGGCCGATGATCTGCATGATTGCAGGAGCATTTCAAAAAGCTTCACCTCTGCCTGTATCGGCATTGCCATAAAACAAGGCTTTATCAAAAGCATTGATGAACCGATATTTTCATACTTCAAGGAATATGGAAAATATTTCGATTCGACTAAACGAAAAATAACGATCCGCCACCTGTTAACCATGACCAGCGGGTTAGAGTGGGATGAAAACACTCCCTACCTTGATCCTAAAAACAGCGAAATACAAATGGACGGAAGCGACGATCCGGTTCAATTTATATTAAGCCGAAAGCTGACCTCTGTTCCGGGTACAACATGGAATTATAGTGCCGCCAGTGCTACGCTTTTAGGAGAGATATTAAGGAAGGTTACCGGCGAAAAAATTGATAAATATGCAGAAAAGAATTTGTTTGCCCCTTTGGGCATTAAAAAATATACATGGGAACCCATGCTAAAGGATAAGGATATGACTGCTGCAGCATGGGGACTTCGTTTAAGGCCGCGAGATTTGGCCAAGTTCGGGCTTTTGTATATGACTGCTGGCAAATGGGGTAACACGCAGGTACTGGATACTGACTGGGTGAAACAATCATTAAGTGCCCAGGTGCTCAGGCCATCGGAAAGCTCCAAAATAGTCCGGGGTTATGGCTTTCAATTTTGGACGGATCCGCTTACACTACCCAGATACACAACTGATCTTCCTTTCGCCTTAGGCAGAGGCGGACAGCTTATCATTTTTTGGCGGTCCATGGATATAGTGCTTGTGTTTACCGGCGGTAATTATAATCAAAATAATACAGGAAGTGGTATCTATGCAGCATTTATCAAATACATAATTCCTTCGGTCAAAGAGATGCAGCCGTATCTAAAGTAAATTCAATGGCAGCATAATTCAGCCGCAGCCGCTCCTCCTTATGGGGCATAATCTAAAGCGGCTTTTGCGCCTGCATGAACTACATCGCCGTCTGGTCGCATGTAAGCTAAATATCATCGACAACTCATGCTGAAAAAAACTTCACATTACGTATTTTCATCATTCGTAATCCCTTCTACTAATGACAGTAAAGGCAATAAGTGTTCAAATAAAGTCCCATCCTCGCTACAAAGGCCTTCAGTAATGAATGCCTTTTTTATTCTGGCGATGGGGCAGCAATTTTCAGGCCAACAAAAGGCGGATCAAAAAATAGCCCGTTAACACTTATTGCAACACTGCCGTTATTTTTGTGTACTTATAAATACCGGTGGTGCCGCATAGTTAAATTGACGAAAACGTAGACTGCTTGAAAAACTATTTTTTTCATATCAGCTTGTATGATTTAGCCGCATTGGCGATTTTATTGCCGGGGCTTACGCTTGCGCTGCTTTTAGCATTTGCAAAAAGGCCCGGGCAAAAAGCCAACTTATTTTTAAGCCTGGCTTTAACGGTAGCTATTTTAAAGGCTGGCGGCCTTACACCACTTTTTTTGCCGGCGCTGGGCCCGCTGCTGTATTTGTATGTACAACAGCTAACATACCCTGGCCGCCAGCACGGCCGGAAAGATCTACTTCATTTTTGTCAGTTGCTTGCAGCATTTTGGCTGCCGGCCTGGCTGGTTTTATTGTTGGTCATAACATATTTGTATTTATCGCACAGGCTGATAGAGGATTTCTATTGCAGCCTGCGCCCGGTGTTGATGGACAGGCCGCGTTTTGCTTTCCGGCGGTTGAGCAGGGCGTTGCTTCTGCTTGGCTCATTTTGTGTGTTATCGTTGTTTAACCATACTTTCTATTTAGCCCTTGCCGCTGTGCTTATTGCAATGGCCGCTGACGCTGTGCTGAAACCGGATAGCAGCGCCACGGTATCCATGCCAACAACTGATAGATATGGTGCAAAAGAAAAAGCCCGCAGGTTAAAAGAGGCGGTGGCTGCAAACCGCCTTTACGAGGATGCCGGGCTTACATTGACCACATTAGCGGAGAAGCTGAAGATGCATCCGCATGATTTGTCCCGTATCATTAATGTTGGGTTTGAAAAGAACTTCAACGATTTTATTAATGAGTTCCGGGTTCGTGAGATTGTTGTGAAAATGCAGGATCCCGCTTATGACCATATCACGCTGATGGGCATCGCCTACGATGCCGGGTTTAATTCTAAAACAACTTTCAACCGGGTTTTTAAAGAGATGGTTGGCAAAACCCCGACGGAATACAAAAACGGCGTGAAAAAAGATGTACCAATTGATAAGTTGACACCCCGGCCTCATGTACGGCCGGTAATATTGCGTTTAGAAAGCCCGCCAATTTGGGCTGCCGAAAAACTAAAACGCAAGTATATGTTTAGAAATTATTTAAAGATCGCCTGGCGCAACCTTGCCAGGAACAAAACATCATCCTTTATCAATATCGGTGGCCTGGCTATTGGCATGGCTGTAGCGATGCTGATTGGCCTTTGGATATGGGACGAGCTCTCATTTAACAAATATCACCAAAACTATGACAGGATAGCCCAGGTGATGCGAAACAGAACCGCAAATGGAGACATTCAAACAATGAATGGGCTACCCATACCCCTTGCCGCCGAGCTTAAAGTAAATTACGGCAACCATTTTAAATACCTTGTATTGTCTTCTCACGCACAAAGCCACCTGGTGGCTGTTGGCGAAAAGCAGCTCGCAAAAAATGGAAGGTTTATGGAGGCGGCTGCCCCAGAGATGTTAACCCTTACAATGCTTAAAGGCACAAGGGCAGGCCTTAAACAACCAGGTTCAATATTGCTCTCCAGTTCTCTTGCCCGGGCGCTTTTTGGGGATGCTGACCCCATGGGCAAGCTGGTAAAGCTGGATGCAAAGGTTGTTGTAAAAGTAACCGGTGTGTATGAGAACCTGCCTTACAATACCAGTTTTAATAATTTGTCATTTTTAGCCCCCTGGGATTTGTACGTAGCAGAATATGACTGGCCGAAACAGGCAAAAGATGGCTGGGGCTATAACGGTTTCGAAATCTACGCCCAGGCCGCCGGGCAGGAAGATGTGGCAGCCATTTCAAAAGCTATAAAAAACACCATTCTCCATAAGTTTGGCACGTTTTCCGGCGACCCACAGCTTTTTCTGCAGCCCATGAGCCGGTGGCGCCTGTATTCAGAATTTAAAAACGGCGTAAACGCAGGCGGCAGGGTTCAGTACGTATGGCTTTTCGGGATTATCGGCGCATTTGTACTATTGCTGGCCTGTATAAATTTTATGAACCTTAGCACCGCCAGAAGCGAGAAAAGAGCTAAGGAAGTGGGCATCCGTAAGGCCATGGGCTCTTGGCGCGGACAGCTTATCGGCCAGTTCTTTTGCGAATCCTTTTTAGCCACGGGGCTTGCCTGTTTATTGTCCATACTGCTGGTACAATTAAGCCTGCCATATTTTAATGATCTCGCCGATAAAAAAATGGCGATATTATGGGGCAACCCCCTGTTTTGGATATTTATAATAGGTTTTGTTCTGTTAACCGGGTTGGTTGCCGGCAGCTATCCCGCTTTTTATTTATCCTCATTTAAGCCTATCAAGGTATTAAAAGGCGTTTTTAAAGCCGGCCGTTTTGCAGCCCTCCCACGCCGTGTATTGGTGGTTTTGCAGTTCACTATTTCTATCAGTCTTATAATAGGCACGCTGATCGTTTTCAGGCAAGTGCAATTTGCCACCAACAGGCCGGTGGGTTACAACCGGGAAGGTTTGTTTATGCTGCAGACGCTCACAACCACTTTGCCCGAGCATTTTGCGGCGTTCAGCGATGATTTGCTAAAAACCGGGGCTGTGGCAGGAGTAGCAGAATCAAACAGCCCTGCAACCGATGTTTGGGATAACCGGAGCGGCTACGAGTGGCAAGGCAAGGACCCCAACCTGATAGCCGATTTTGCCACAATTGCTGTTAGTAAAAGCTATGGCAAAACCGTGGGCTGGCAGTTTGAAGAGGGACGTGATTTTTCAGATGCTTTCCTTTCTGATTCATCTGCTATTATATTGAATGAAACCGCCGTGAAATTTACAGGGCTAAAGCACCCCGTGGGAGCAACGATAAGCGTTGGCGATTATAAGATGCATGTTATTGGCGTTATTAAAGATATGGTGATGCAAAGCCCCTATGAACCTGTGAAACAAACGATGTTTTACTTAGATAAAGGTACGGTGATAAACGTAAAAATTAAACCGGGCCTCAGCGCAAATGAGGCATTAGCTAAAATTGGCGCCGTTTTTAAAAAGTATGTTCCTGCAGAACCTTTTAATTACCAGTTTATAGATGAAGATTATGCAACAAAATTTGATAATGAGCAACGTATAGGCAAGCTGGCCGCCTCGTTTGCAACGCTGGCCATTTTAATAAGCTGTATCGGTTTATTTGGCATGGCATCTTATACGGCTGAACAACGCGTTAAAGAAATAGGCGTGCGTAAAGTGTTGGGCGCTTCGGTTTTTAATTTGTGGCGTTTACTGTCAAGAGATTTTGTAATAATGGTTATTATATCCTTATTTATTGCCATACCGATAGCATGGTGGGTTATGCATAACTGGCTGCAAAACTATACTTACCGTGCAGACTTGTCATGGTGGGTGTTTGCGGTTTCGGGGCTTGGTGCGCTGGTAATAACATTGCTTACGGTAAGCTATCAAAGTATAAAAGCGGCATTGGCTAACCCGGTGAAGAGCTTAAGGAGCGAATGAGGGCAGGGAGACGTGAAACGTGAAACGTCAATCGTGAAACGTGAATGAGGTACGTAGAACCATTAGTTAATGAGCAGGCCTGTGCAAGGAAGTGCGGGAAAGAAAATTTTCATAAGCGGGCGATGAATATATGTTGCCCTACGACCCTCTTTTTTAAGAAGGCCCCTTTCAAACCGGACAGGTGAATGTTCGGTTCTGTTACAATGCTCCAGGTATCAAAAACTACAATTTGTTGCTTTTCAGCATTTTGAAGATTTGGAATAGTGATTGCCTAATTTCGGTTGTTTGAACTCCTACACATTCCATATTAACTTGTACGACCTGGCCTTTCTCGGCGCGATATTTACAGGATTGACATTTGCACTGCTTTTATGGTTCACCAAAACTGTAAACCGCAGTGCAAACAGGTTTCTTGCCCTGGCGTTGGCTACGATGATCTTGTGGATGATGCGGGTACTGGCTATTGACATAAGACTTTACACCTACCTGCCCCATTGGGACCGGCTGCCGATGCAATTTTTGCTGGCGATTGGCCCCCTCATGTATTTTTATGTGCTTAAAATAACCCACCCGCAGTATAAGTTCAAGTGGAAAAACTTGCTGCATTTCAGTCCCCTGCTGCTGGAACAAGGAGTGCTGGTGCTGGAAATAAGGGAAGGTGCCAGAACTGGTGCCGCAACATATACTACCCATGTTTTTCAGCAATTGAACCCGGTATTACAGTTACTTATATTTATTTCGGTCATAATCTATCTATACTTATCTCAAAAGCGTATACAGCAGTTTTACACACGGCAACCAATTATCATGATGGACCGCAGCAGGCTGGAGTTCCGGTGGCTGCGCCGCCTATTGGCCGCTACGGCTTTGTTATGGCTGTTTTGGATATGTTGTGCCGCAATTAATTATTTTGGTTATCATAATCAATCAGGGATACACGTTTATTATCCTTTTTACATATTCTTCGCGGTGACTGTTATATGGACTGCGGCGGCGGCCTTCTTAAGGCCGCAGGCTGCCGTAATGGCCCAAACAACCGGACTTTTTAAGCAGCCGGTGCCGGCTGAACTGATGGCAAAAGGTGCGTGGCTTAAAAGGGCCATGGAGGCTAACCAGTATTACCAGGACTCCGAATTAAGCTTAAGCGCCCTTGCCGAAAAACTCAAACTGCCTTCCCACGAGTTATCAAAGATCATCAACGCGGTATTCAAAAAAAGCTTTAATGACTTTATTAATGAATACCGCATAAGGGATGTGGTAGCAAAAATGCAGAACCCGGCTTACAAACATATCACCCTGCTGGGCATTGCTTACGAGGCGGGCTTCAATTCCAAATCTACTTTTCACCGCATTTTTAAACAAATAACTGGGAAAACCCCTGCTGAATTTAAGGTTACACTGGAAAATAATGTCCCACCTTATCAGTTGGCACTTCGGTCACGTTCCGCAGCAGTAATTTCAAACCATCAAACCACACCCGTGTGGGCTGAATTGAAATTAAACCGCAATTTTATGTTTAGAAATTATTTTAAACTCTCCCTGCGCAACCTGCTTAAAAGCAAACTGTATTCTTTTATTAATATCGGCGGGCTTGCCATTGGGCTGGGTTGCTGCTTAACCATTGGCCTGTTTATATGGGACGAGCTAAGCTATGACCGCTTTAATACCAACGGAAAAGATATTTACCGCGTGGTGGAAAGACAGAACCAGGCAGGCGTATGGTACAATGTAGCTGTAACACCCGGCCCATTGTCGAAAGCTTTAACAAAAGATATTGCTGAAGTAAAACAAACCTGCCAGCTTGGTTACCCCACAGCAGGTGTTATAGAAAAAGGCGCAATGTCAATTGAAGCTGATAAAGTTTTCTCGGCAGATAATTCTTTTTTTACCATGTTCAATTTTCCCCTGGTAAAAGGGGATGCTGCAAAGGCGCTGCTTAACCCGGCAGATGTGGTGATAAGTGAAACAATGGCTGCGAAACTGTTTGGCAATGGCTGGCGCAGCGATGCAGGTATTATAGGCAGCACAGTTACATTTAATAAAACCAGGCCCCTGCTTATAGCTGGTATCGTAAAGGATGCGCCGGTAAACTCGCACATACAGTTTAGTGTGCTTACTTCAACAAAGGACGATGAGACGAATGCCCGCCGTTATAACTGGAACAACAACAATTATCTTACTTACGTAAAGTTGCAGGCAGGCACTAACGCGCAGGCCTTTGATAATAAGCTTACCAGGTACCTTACTAAATACAATGCTGAAACCAAAACAACATTATCTGCACAACCGTTATTTGATATATACCTGTATTCCCGTTTCGACTTTAATACAGACTGGACTAAAACCAGCAACATAACCTATATACGCGTGTTTTCAGCGGTGGGTATAGTGGTACTGCTTATTGCCATTTTTAATTTTATAAACCTTGCTACCGCCCGCGCCATACACCGTGCACGCGAGGTAGGTGTACGCAAGGCCATAGGCGCTTTTCGCCGGCAATTGGTAGCACAGTTTTTAGGCGAATCGCTGTTTATGACAGGTGTTTCGGTTATAATAGCCCTTGTTCTATTACGGTTGTTCTTGCCGTTAATGAACGGTATCGCAGGCAAAGCAATTACCATACCCATTGGCAATCCTTATTTTGCATTATCTATTATTGTGTTCGCTTTATTGGTTGGCCTTCTGGCGGGCGTTTACCCTGCGTTTTATTTATCAAAATTCCGCCCGGCTAAAGTATTAAAGGGCATTGTTGATGTTAGCAGCGGGCAGTTTTTCAGGCGCAGCCTGGTGGTAGGGCAGTTTATGTTCTCTATTATTCTTATTGTTGGTGCCATAGTAATTTACAGGCAGCTAACCTATATGCAGGATAGAGACCTTGGCTTTAATCGGCAACAACTGTTAACGGTAAAGCTTAAGGG
>JABDGS010000062.1 GCA_013285915.1 Bacteroidota bacterium | reverse complement strand
TATACAATTTCGGATATGAATGGTAAAATAATTGCCCGGAAAGATATAGCAACATGGAAGGGTGATAACCTGGTACCTGTTGAATTACCCATGCTGGCAAACGGCATGTATATACTTACTGTATACAACGCGGGTATCTTAAAGAAATCAATAAAGTTTCTGAAGCAATAATACAAAGGAGCACAGGCAGTAGTTACAAAAGTGTTTGCTTAAAGTAATTCCAGCGGCAATAGCCAAAAAACCAAATACAAACAGGTGCTGTCATTTCAGGTCTTTACACAATTCTCTGTCTTATTACTTTTGCTACAGCTTCGTGGCTGCTATTTACATGCAGCTTGCGGTACACACTTTTAATATGCGTTTTTACAGTTTCAATTGAAATACTCATTTTGTCAGCAATCATTTTGTAACTCTTACCATCTGCAAGACATTCCAGCAACTCCTTTTCTTTTGGGGTAAGGTTATAATCATCTGCTGTTGCTTCAGGCATGTTTAGCTGGAAGAATTGTACCACCAGTTTGGCAACCGACGGAGATAGCGGGGAACCGCCTTTATAAGTGTCAGTAAGTGCCTGCAATATTTGTTCAGGAGTAGAATTTTTAAGAAGGTACCCTGACCCACCTGCACAAAGTGCCTGGAATATTTTTTCCTTATCCTCAAAAACCGTTAATATCAATATTTTCATCCCGGGGTATTCATTTTTAATAAGGCGGGTTGTGTCAATGCCGTTCATTACGGGCATTTCTATATCCGTCATTATTACATCAGGTTTAAAATGCTTTACGTGCTGCAAAGCCTGCCTGGTATCGGGAAAAGCGGCCACGCATTCAAACCCGGATGAGCTATTCACAAGAAAATACAGGGAGTCACGCAAATGCTTGTTATCCTCAAAGATCATCACCTTTATTTTTCCATTGTCATTCATGCTGCAAATAGAAGATTTTTAACTAAGCTTTTCTCTACCGAATATGGGGTATGGGAATAACGGCCTTAACTGACGTGCCATTTCCCGGTGAAGATATTATTTCACATGCCCCTTCACTGGCCCTTGCCCTGTTTATCATAGTTTCAAAACCGTAGCCCGCTGCGGTTACAGCCCTGTCAAAACCCTTCCCATCATCTTTTATACACAGTACAAAATCTCTTTCCTCCGCTAAAAAATCAAGGTGTATCTGTGCAGCACCAGCATATTTTAATGCGTTATTTATAGCTTCTTTAATAATAAGGAAAATATTTTTCCTAAGCTCCATTGTAAAATGGTACTGATCAATTTTTTTATCCACGTTCATACATATATTAACAGTAGTAGCTTCTTTAAGCCCGGCAATATAGTTTTCAATCCTTTCGCGCAGGCTTTCACCTTCATCATATTTCGGGTTCATGCTCCAAACAATATCGCTCATCCTGTCAATAACTTCTTTTGCATTGGAATTAATTTTTTTCAGCAGGCTTTCGTTTATCTGCCTGTCCCCTTCTTTTTGGGCAGCCATATTGCTTAACAGCAGGATGCTGCTTAGCGAACTTCCAATATCATCATGAAGATCGCTGCTAAGCCGGTTGCGCATTTCTACTTCTTTAAGCCTTTGTTTTATAGTGTTCCTGTTCCATAAAATAAATACAAGAAAACTGCCTAATATAATAAGGCTTGCTATAAAAATGGTAATAATGTGCTGCCTGCTTATCTCCTGCCTTGCAAGTTTTTCTTCAGTATGCAGTAATACAATGGTGCTGTCTTTTTTATCAGCCTCGTATTTAGCAAACATATTTGCTATAAGGGTTTTATTGCTGGCTGCATCGAGTGAATCTTTTAAGGTTGAGCTTAGTTGCAGGTATTTCACAGCCTGCTGGTAATTACCCTGGCTGCTATAGGTTTCAGATAGCTCATGCGCTGCATCATACGCATATTCCGTTTCGCCATCCTTTTTAAAGTAATTGTAAGATGCGGTAAGCAGCCTGATGGCCTCAGGGTAATTTTGAAGTGCATGATGGCATTTACCCACTTTAATGTTTTCATACGCAACATCAGGCAGGCTTTTTAATTGCTCAAATATATCATGCGATTTTGTGTAATAGATGAATGCAGAATCTATATAGGGATGCGATGATCTGTGCAAGCTTAGTTGGTAAAAAACATCAGCAACGTTATCAAACGAATATGCAGCCGCTATACTCGCCTGCGAGCCTGTAAGGCGCAGGCATTCTTTATAAAAATACAATGCTGAGTCGTATTGACCGGCGTTAAGGTACAAGCTGCCGAGGCTTGACAGCGCATCTGCGGTATACAACTTTTCGTTAAGCCGTTTAAATGCTTGTACTGATGTTAAAAGGTACGCTTTCGCCTTGTCTGGCTGGCCCAATTCCCTGTAAATAATTCCCATTTGCCTTTGTGCATAAGCCAGCCCCCTTTCATCATTTATTTTTTCAAACAAATCGCTTGCGGGCAAAATATATGTAAGCGCTTTTTCATAATTTTTTTTGGCCTCGTAAATAGTGCTCATATTAACCATAGCCCTTGCCTCGCCGCGCAAATGGTTTATTTTATGGTATAAAGCCCTTGAGGCATCCAGGTACTGCAGTGCAGTTTCAATTTGATTACTTCGGTAATAACCCCATCCCAACGAATTATTGCTGGCAGCAAGCGCTGTATCATTCTTAAATTTTAAAGCCATGCCCATAGCTATTTTTGAGAGGATAATAGCGCTGTCAGCGTTTGTATTGGCCGTAGCAAAGGCAATGTTTGAGAGAATAAGTGGTTTTTGCTTTTCGTCGGTTTCCGTCCTCAACTTGTAGCGCAATGAGTCTAGCTCCTGCGAAAAAGCTGTAACATGCACCAGCAGGGATAACAAAAAAAGTATAGATATTCTCATGTATTGGTTGCTAAAAATAACCGGAAGAAATCGACCGTACAAATTAACTAACAATTTGGTTTGTACAAATAATCTATTTTTGCCGGCAGCTTAAATAAAATATTGCTATATGTCGTACAACTTACTAAAAGGTAAAAAAGGCATCATCTTCGGCGCGCTTGATGAAAGATCTATTGCATGGAAAACCGCTTTACGCTGCCATGAAGAAGGCGCAGACTTAGTATTAACCAACGCCCCCGTTGCATTACGCATGGGTGAAATAAACAAGCTTGCAGAGCAGGTAAACGCCCCTGTTATTGGCGCCGATGTAACAAACATGGACGATATTAAAAAGCTGTTTGAAGAATCGATGAAGCACTTTGGCGGTAAAATTGATTTTATTCTTCATAGCATTGGCATGAGCGTGAATGTGAGAAAAGGAAAAAGCTACACCGAAATTAACTACGAGTGGAATCAAAAAACGCTGGATATATCAGCAACAAGCCTGCATAGGGTATTGCGCACCGCATGGGACATGGATGCCCTTAGTGAATGGGCAAGCGTAGTTGCACTTACTTATATCGCGGCACAAAGGGTTTTCCCCGATTACAATGAAATGGCCGATGCAAAATCGCTGCTGGAAAGTATTACCCGCAGCTTTGGTTATTATTACGGCACAAAAAATAAGGTCCGCATAAACACCGTTTCTCAATCACCTACGCGTACTACCGCAGGCAGTGGCGTAAAGGGTTTTGATGGCTTTATTACCTATGCTGAAAAAATGAGCCCGCTTGGTAACGCTACAGGTGAAGACTGCGCCAATTATTGCGTAACCCTGTTTAGCGACCTTACAAAATATGTAACCATGCAAAACCTGTTTCACGATGGTGGTTTTAGCTTTACTGGTGTAACACCGGCGGTTATTGAAATGATGAAGGAAGAATAACTTTTCAGCAAACAGCAATAAGGAGGAAAAAGGGAGGAAAAAGGAGGAAAAAATTTACTTACTTTTTTTACATAAGTGTTTAATTATCAACAATATAATACAAAAAAATTGTCACATGTTTCATTTTAAAATGAAATATTCATTTTGACTAAATACTGCATTTCCGTAATGTCAAAGATCTCTACCTATAAATATAAAAACTGCTGTTTTGTCTCATTAAAATTCAATTAAAACTGCGATTTTATTTTAGTATCAATCAACCGTTCAAAACCCGGTTAAGCAGTTTGGCACCATCGCAAAAAAGTTGCGCGGTTTGCTGGTTAATGCCGGATAAAGTTGAACACAAAAACAGGCATTGGTTATCAATTATCTCCAAAACCAGGTCTTTCATTTCTGCCAGCGCTTCAAGGTTTTTATGACTAAGTATGGTGGTTAGCAGGTCTTTATCTTTTGTAAGCACATAAAAAGCATTCGAAAATTTTTTGCTTTCGGCAAAGTCAAGCTCGGCATGCGTAAACAGGTCTTGTATTTTATCTTCAAGTCTTTCCGGCTTTATTACGGTGTAAGGGTATGTGGTTTTAAGGTTCAGCAATCCAACAAAATAATTTTCGCTTACTGTTGCCGTTCTTCGACCTCTGTGCGACGTATAAATGCTTTCAATTATAAATACTTTTAATGGTAGCGCCGGGCTGTTGTTTGCGAAAGATATATCGTACCCAGGATATAGTTCCGGTGCCACGGCCGTTTTAAGCAGGCAAAACTGTTTGGGAAAATCTTCGTTGGTGGCAGTAAGGTTTAGCTGGTGTTGTAGTATTTTTATACTGTCATCTATTTCCTTCTGTTCGGCCTTTAATTGTTCCCGGTATTGCTTAACGTCCTCATCGTTGTCAAAATCGCCATCATTTGCAGGGTCTTCATCCATAATTGAGGGTTTTATCAGTTGAAATTATTAAAATACCCGCAAAATAAAAACCGCCGCGTGTTTTGCGCGGCGGTTTAAATATTATTTGCTGTTACCCCAGCTGATCTTAATATTCGTCCTCGTTAAACAGAAAGTCTTCCTGGCTTGGGTAGTCCGGCCAAATATCTTCAATACTTTCATATACTTCTCCCTCATCTTCAAGCTCCTGCAGGTTTTCCACTACCTCAATAGGCGCGCCGGAACGGATTGCGTAGTCAATCAACTCATCTTTGGTAGCAGGCCAGGGAGCATCTTCAAGATAGCTGGCTAATTCTAATGTCCAAAACATAGCCTCTTAATTTTTGCGCAAATGTAAGCGTTGTAACGAAATAACCAAATGTGCAATTGTCCACCGGGCTAAATAATTCCATAAAATTATAAAAACGGGGTTTTTCAGCGCTTTGTAGCTACGTTTGCGTTTATTAAGTGCCAAAATATTTTTTGCATGCTAAAAGCGGTAAATATTCACAAGCGTTACGGGCAACTGCATGTGCTTAAAGGAGTTGACATTGAAGTAACCAGCGGCGAAATTGTATCAATCGTTGGCTCATCCGGTGCCGGCAAAAGCACTTTATTGCATATTTTGGGCACGCTTGATAAACCTGATGCCGGTAAAATATTTCTTAATAATGTTGCCCTGCACACCCTAACTGGCAAAAAATTGGCCGCTTTTCGCAACAATAAAATTGGTTTTGTATTCCAGTTTCACCATTTACTGCCTGAATTTTCAGCGCTGGAAAATGTTTGTATACCCGGCTGGATTGCAGGCAGAAGAAAGAAAGAAGTTGAGCAGGAAGCTATTCGGCTGTTGAACATTCTCGGCCTGGGTGACCGCCTTGAAAATAAGCCACAGGCACTAAGCGGTGGCGAGCAGCAAAGGGTAGCCGTGGCAAGGGCGCTTATTAACAAGCCTTCCATTGTTTTTGCCGACGAGCCAACAGGTAATCTTGACAGTACCAATGCCAGAGAGCTGCACGACCTCTTTGTACGGCTGCGGCACGAGTTTAACCAAACATTTTTAATTGTTACCCACAATGAGGAACTTGCAGGCATGAGTGACAGGGTATTGCACATGAAAGACGGGCTGATTGTTGAGGCGCAGCATGTTTAAAAATTTGTTGAAAATAGGTATTGAAAATCAAAGTAAAAAACCCTGTGAAACTGAAAAGCCTTTCGCTTTTATCCTCCCGGGTATCTCGTACATGCCGCGCCCAGCGCTCACTCTGTGTACTCAAATTCTCATACAGTAAAAGCAACCTGAACATTTGATCATCAAAAAACTCTGTGAAACTCTGTGTCCTGTATATCTCGCGAAAAGTGTATTATTACCAAAAGCAACCTTACCGCATTAATTTCAGTTTATGCTATTGGCATAATTTGTATTTTCAACTGATAATGCACACACTTGTTCAATAATATTATTGCAGATATTTTTTTTATACTAACAGCAGGTGAAAAAAAGAAATTTTATTGGCTTACGGCGTTTAATATGCTTATAAGCCTGCTTGATATTTTTTCATTAGCAGCAATTCTTTTTGTTGTTCATTTTTACACGCAGCCGCCCGGTTACAATCCCATTCCTTTTTTACCTGCCTGGCTAATGGACGCCCATTCGCCGTTACTGGTTTTGCTATTTCTTGCTTTTTTTCTTGGGAAGAATATCGCCGCGCATTTTGCTTACAGGCTGCAATACAGGTTTGTGTACCGGGTAGCATCCCGCTTATCGCTGGCTAATATGCTCAGTTATCTCGATGGATCTTATGATGATCATGTACATACCGATTCTGCAGTGCATATACGCAAAATAAGCCAGCAGCCTGTTGAATTTGCGCAGTACATACTATCAGGTGTTCAGCAAATAATTACCGAGCTGGCACTGATACTTTTATCCGCCGTTGCGTTATGTATTTATAATGGCAGCGTATTTGTAATAGTGGCTTTGCTGTTAATGCCTGTTGCCCTGCTATTATGGTTTTACACGCGCAAAAAAATAAATGCAGTACGCACCAATATTAAAACCCGCAGCGCGGTTGCGTTACAATATCTGAAAGAAGCTCTGGCAGGCTATGTAGAAAGTAACATTTACGGCAAAAATGTTTTCTTCTCACAACGTTATGCAAAAAGCCAGCAAACACTTAACAGTCAATTGGCTGATATGCAAATATTGCAGGGCATACCAACAAGGCTGCTGGAGGTATTTGCTGTATTTGGTTTACTGGTTTTAATTATTGCTGCAAATATTTCAGGCAACGGCGCGGCATCGGGCTTTATAATGCTCGGCGCATTTATGGCTGCGGCATATAAAATTATCCCCGGCCTTGTTAGAATAATAAATCTCAGTGGTCAAATAAAGGCCTATCGTTTCACCATTACCGACCTTTTAAATGATACTAAAAACAAACCGCAAAATAAAACCGTGGAGTTGTCTCCGCCGCTGCATGCAATTGCATTTAATAATATTTCATTTTCATACCAGGGCCATAATATTGTAAGTAATATAAGTTTTGATATTGAGAGAAAGGATTTTACAGGTATTGCCGCTTCATCGGGCAAGGGCAAAACAACATTGATAAATATCTTACTTGGTCTTATAAACCAGGATAGCGGTGAGGTTTATATAAATGGCCGCGTACGGGATGTTGAAGAAAGAAAAAAATTCTGGAAGAGAATTGCCTACGTTAAGCAGCAAAATTTTTTGATACATGATAGTATCGAGAAAAATATTGTACTGGATGAAATAGTTTCCGATAAGGCCAAATTGAAAGAAATATTGCATATAACGGGGCTGGATGCATTTATAACGCGGTTTGCAGAAGGAACACAAAAGATCATTACTGAAAATGGTAAAAACATCAGTGGTGGCCAAAGGCAGCGTATGGCTATTGCAAGGGCATTGTATAAAGACGCAGACCTGTTTATTTTGGATGAGCCTTTTAATGAGTTAGACCA
Source organism: Bacteroidota bacterium (assembly GCA_013285915.1). Classification (GTDB taxonomy): domain Bacteria; phylum Bacteroidota; class Bacteroidia; order Chitinophagales; family Chitinophagaceae; genus JABDFW01. Next base: position 17,445 of record JABDGS010000062.1, on the reverse strand, counting down.
TGTATCTGAAGGTTTGTTGTTGCAACATTTCAAACATCTTGCAGAGGAAGGAAAAATGGTAATTTTAATTACACACCAGCGCAGCAGCCTGGCTTTTTGCAATAAAATAATTTCTTTAAATGGGTAGTGCAGAAGAAACATTGGTTTTGCTTTCTCCTGGTTTCCCCGCAAACGAGGCTGATACCACTTGCCTTCCGGCGCACCAGGTATTTGTAAGGGCGCTGCACAAAAATTTTCCCGCGCTGCGCATTATTGTTATCGCTTTTCAATACCCGTACGTGTCAGCAACATATACATGGAATGGTGTTTCCATCATAAGTCTTAATGGTGCAATGAAAGGAAAAATACATCGCTTGCTGTTATGGCGCCGTGCATGGCAAACTTTGAAGAAAATAAACAGACAACATAATATAAAAGGGCTTTTAAGTTTTTGGGTAAATGAATGCGCTTTAATAGGAAGATATTTCGGCAAAAAACATCATCTTAAACATTATGCCTGGATAACCGGGCAGGATGCAAAAAAAGGAAACCAATATGTTAAACTGCTGCACCCAAAAGCAAATGAAATATTTGCCATGTCAGATTTTCTTGCAACCCGATTCTTTAAAAACTATCACATAAAACCGTTTAAAGTAATTCCTAACGGTATTGACACGCAGTTGTTCAGTAATAAAGCCACAGAACGTTCCATAGATATTCTTGCTGCAGGCTCATTAATTCCCTTAAAGCAATACGATATTTTTATTGAGGTGTTGGGTCTTGTGCAAAAACAAATAGCAGGCATAGTAGCCATGTTATGCGGCAAAGGCCCTGAAGAACAAAAATTAAAAACATTAATAGCTGCAGATAACCTTACCAAAAACCTGCAGCTTGCGGGCGAGAAACAACATTTGGAGGTGCTTGCACTGATGCAGCAATGCAAAATATTTTTGCATACGTCAAATTGGGAGGGGTTTAGCACAGTATGCCTTGAAGCATTATATGCAGGTGCGCACGTGATCAGCTTTTTCAGCCCGATGGAAAAAGAAATTCCGCACTGGCATATTGTAAAAACAAAGGAAGAAATGGCTGCAACTGCGCTGGAGTTGCTGTTAAATCCATCAACACAATTTACCCCTGTTCTGCCTTATGCAATGGATGATATTGCAAAACAGGTAATGGAATTATACGAATAATAATGTTTAAAACCGCTATACGAAATATAAACCGGAAGAGAAAGTACTACCAAAGAGATATAAATTTCCTGTTTGGTAAGCGCGATATTTTTCGTAAAGCCGGTGGAGCACGAATAATTGTTTACCATGGGTTATGCAAAGCCCATCACACAAAATTTAATGCAAGGTTTATTACTGTAAATACATTTGAAAAACATCTTGCTTTTTATAGAAGATATTTTAATGTAGTGTCGCTTGAGGAATATTATAATGGGGAATTTAACCCCGGTAAATTTAATGTTTGCATTACTTTTGATGATGGCCTTGAAAACAATTATACCTATGGTTTACCGTTACTTGAAAAATATAACATGCCTGCCACCTTTTTTATAACAAGTATAAGAAAGTCCGGCTATGATATTTTATGGAATGATTTTTTATCAATATTCAGCAGGCTTGGGCCGCAAAAAATATCACTCCAAAATCAGCAATTTTATAGGAGCAGGCAGCATAAATATATCTCGCAAAAAACAGGGCAGGATATGGCAGCTATACTCCGTAATGGCGATTTCACAAACAAGGCTGAATTAATGAGTGAGCTGTATCCATTATTGCCATTTAAAACTGATCCATTGCTGCAGGATTACTGGCTGCAAATGACGGAAGAACAAATAAAACAATTATCATCGTCTTCGCTGGTAACCATTGGCAGCCACGGGCATTATCATAACGACCTTTCAACATTGTCACCACAACAGCTTACTGATGAATTATTTATTTCAAAGCGATATTTGCAAAATATTACTGGCAAAGGCATAAAGGCAATTGCCTTTCCTTATGGTTCATATAACAACAACGTAATAAAAGCAGCAGAACAAGCAGGTTATACGCAATTGCTGGCAGGTGACGTTGTTAGGGATGATGATAAAACAAACCTGTTGCTGCGTGAACGCTTCACCATCAATCCATACATCTCAGTAAACAATCAAATGAATGCAATTATTACAGGCCGCTATGAATGAAAAAACTGAAATAGGAGATTATACAGTGGTGCGCCTTAATGAAAACAACGTGCATGATCTTACTGTGCTCGACAATGTTGTGTATGGAAAAAACCAACGCGCTGATTATTACCTTAAAAAATATAATACGGCTTACACAGGCAAACAATATATAGGGTACATTGCTTATAATAACAATATACCGCTGGCTTATTATGGTGTTATCCCGGTTTTTTTAGAGGTTGACGGGAAACAGGTACTTGCTGCACAATCTGCCGATTCAATGACGCACCCAGCCCATCAAAGCAGGGGATTATATACGCAACTGTCAAAACTAACATTTGCACTATGTATTGAGGAAGGTGTAGAATTGGTGTTCGGTTTCCCTAATCAAAACTCTTACAAGCCTGCTGTTACAAAAACCGGGTGGAAAGAAACAGGCTGGATGGATGCTTTTACTATTGAGGTAAACGCTATACCATTGGCAGGCATTGCCAGGCGCTTGCCTTTGTTAAAAAAATTATACACATCATACAAAACCTATGTACTAAAAAAATATTCCGTCAACGCCATCGGAATACAAAATTCCGCTGTTAAAGAAGGCTGGTATGGTGTAAGCCGCAATGACGATTATTTGCAATACAAAACATATAACAACAGTTTTGTGTTGCAAGTAGGCAATTCTCTCACATGGGTAAGCCTTCGCAATGGTTTTTTAATTGGGGATATAATATTGCAGGATGATTTCAATATATTCATCACCGGAATTAAAAAAATAGCAAAACAGCTTGGCATTGCAAGAATACAATTTGTTATAAGCCGGGGAACAAACCTGCATAGTTTATTCGCTGAAAAGTTTACTGCCGTTCCTGCTTTTCCTGTTTTACTTCAAACCCTTAACAGCACTATAGCGATGGAGAAATTTAAATTTACTTATGCAGATATAGACGTCTTTTGAGCTCACCCTTCAATAGCAGTTAATTTACAGCATATATTATAAAACCCGGTTGCAATTGCTTTAAATGAAAGATTATTCTCAAAATACCTTTTTACATTGTAAGACAAGTTCTCTTTATCAATTTCGCTCAACGCGCATAATGTTATAAAAAGGCTGTCGGCATTACCCGCAGTATATAAAAATCCAAAATTCCCTTCCGCGGTTATTTTATTAAAGGCTGGTATATCAGTAACAACGGGTATGCACCCGCAGGCCATGGCTTCTACCAAAGCAGTTCCAGATCCCTCCCTGTGGCTGCCAGACAGGTAGTAGTCCGCTGCGCTAAACCAATTAAGCAACTCGTCCCTGCTCATTTTCCCTGCCAGTTTAACGCGCTGCTGCAGTTGAACATTATTATCAATTATCTCTTTCACTTCATTTAACAGGTCATCCTCCTGGTATACCATATATAAAACTGCGGAGGTATTAACTGCAGCATATTTTTCAAAACCACGCAATACGGTAAGCGGGTCTTTATTTTTTTCAAGCCTGCCAACCCATAAAAAAATATCGGCGGCAGGCATAGCAAGTTTTTTTCTCGCTTCTGCTTTATTTACCGGTTTAAAATAAGTTGAAAGCTCAAGCAACTCGTTATACTTCGCAGCGTTGGTAATAATTCTTTCGTCAAACCACTCCTCGGCATTTTTTCCGGCGGTAAAAAGGTAGGCGTTTATGCAGCGGTCGGCCAATTGCTGCAATATTTTTTTTATCCCTCTAAAAGGCCTCTCGGCATGGTGCTGCGCAATAATAACAACATTACGGCCAACAATCAGGCGCAGCATAATAGTTTGCAGCGGAAAGCCAAGCCCCTGAACCAACAAAACATTGGCTTTCTGCTTCTTTATATAAAAAATACTTTTAAACGGTATATACCATAACCTGTTACGGCTTTTAAAAAAAGTGTGCTTTATGTTATCATGTGTATAAACTTGCTCGTGTGCGGCGTGGTGTACCACTTCTACTTCCATACGGTTCGTCAGATGATCAAGATACCCATAGGCAGGCTTTAAATAGTTTAATAAAGCAGCGGTATTATCAAAATTGTTTTTGGCATAAAATGAAATATCAATCAATTTTATCATGCTGCTATACTAATTGTTTGTAATATATTGGTGCGCTTAATTTCAGGTAAATTTAAATTAATATGCCACTGCTGCAAAAGCTTTTAAATAAGTTGAATGGGTTACATTACGGGCAGGAGTATTTATGCCTTGCCCTTGAAAAAATGCAGCAGCCTCTTTACGCGTATTTTATTAACCGCAACCGCGAAGTTATAAGAGACATTACCTCAACGCATTTATTTGTAGGTTACAAACCTGTTATACTCGCACTTACTGAAACGGGCACAACTTTATTGCAGCAGTCAACCCCTATAAATATTGCTTTTACAATGCAATCTTTTGATGAAGGTGCCACCATAAAAACATCTTCAATTATTGCAATACTGTCTTTGCAAAAAATAAAAGCATTTTCGGTGGGTGATCGCTTTTTCTATTATTATGAAGGCATTAGCGGTAAGCATACATTTTTAAACCGCCTGCATACTTCCGCGTTCCTACTTAACAACAGGCTGTATAACAAAAAAAAAGGGAATATTTATCTTGATGCAAATCTTTACCGGCAGGTGCAAATTGCCTACTCAATACCAAGAAAGATATCAGTGATCACAACTGGCGCTAGCGGGCTATATAACGTCTTCCCCACCGACCTGCACGGCCAGGCAGGTGATTATTATATTATATCCCTGCGCACCGGTGGCAAAGCCTGCGAACAGGTAATGCAGGCAGAAAAAATTGTGCTTAGTGACATGGATGTTTCAGCCAGCACACAGGTATATGCATTAGGTAAAAATCACATGCAGCCGTTAAAGGAGAAGAATGCATTCACCCTGCTTTCAAATAAGCAATCTCTTTTATTTGGATTGCCGTTGCCTTTGCGGCTGATACGTTATAAGGAGCTGGTGCTGCAATCGCACATGCAGCATGGCATTCACACGTTGTTCTTTTTTAAAATAGTGTACCAGGAAACTATTAGTCAAAGTGAAGAAACACTTTCTCACATCCATAATGTTTACGCTACATGGCGTTTTAAACATAATATCCCAACTGAGTATATTCCAAGGTAAAAAATTCATTAAGGCAATTTTTAATCACCCGTTCAACTCTTTCATAAGTTTGTTAAAGGCCTCTTTTAATTCAGCAAAATCTCTTTCAAGTGTCGTAAGCCTTTCCTCCAGGCTATTATTGTAATAAATAGCGGTATCGCTTGCATTGTCATCATCAGTTATTACTGGTGTGCCGCCAAGCAAATGCATATAACGCATCTCTTTTTGACCCGCCCGTTTTGGTAGTTGAATAAGAAAAGGCATTTCTCCGGATGATAATTTATCTAATATTTGCTGTACCTCGTCCAAAGATTCATACTCATACATTTTCCCGGCATTGGTGTTTATTTCACCTGGTGTTTGGGCGCCACGCAGTATTGTTAAACAAATAACCGTTACTTCTGCAGTTGTCAAAGGATAAACCAATGCAAAATTGTGTTTATATTTTACCGCCCTGCTTGCGCCGCCGGTTGCTGTCGCCACAAGCCCCTTTCGCCGCAGGGTATTTAAGGCGGCTGTAACAGTGTCTTCATCATACTGTACAACCGGGTTGCGCGATGTTTTTTGGTTGCATGCAGCCGTAAGGCCGTTTATCGTCATGGGATAATAATCGGGCGTGGTACGGCTTTTTTCCATTAACGACCCAAGCACCCTCAGCTCAATGCTATCAAGTAATGGCAATGTTTGTGTTTGTTCCATAATAGCGCCAAAATATAAAACAAGGTTGATAATTAAATTCCTGTGCAATTATAACAAACTGTTGGGCGTTTTATATATATAAAGGGTGCAATAAACTTAATTGTTGCGCGTTTTTCCAAAAATGAACCAAATTTTTCCCAAAAGGGAACAAATTTTACATTTACGTCAATAATTTATATTGAAAATATTTTGGTATAGTTATTGCTAATTATCTATCGGTTTTTCATAGGATATTGGATTTAAGACGGGGCAGAATTTTTATTCAAGCCCCTTTTTTATTTTGTGCGCTCGCCGCTTCCTTTTTTTTTAAAAAATCCTGCCTATAATGCTATCCCCTTCTTTTTAAAGTCACTATGCCTTCCATCAAAAGGTCACCAGTTTAATACTTCCTGGCACTACAGGTCAGGTCATATACCAGGCATAAACAATAAAAAAGGCTGCCGCAATTAAGAGGCAGCCCGGGATAGGAATAGAGGGCTGAAAACTACCCCTTATCACAGGGATTTAAAGGGTTATAAGGGCAGCTTTTGTAAGCTGTCGTAAAAAAATATTATTGCACATACCGGTTATTGCCATGGGCAGCCTTATTATTAGAAATTTCACGCCAAACAATCCCAGCATTTTCTTTCCAGCAACTTGGTTTCTTATGACATCAAAAATACTTTACCACGCATGTAAAATCACCTGCGAAAATTCGCAGTTCTTAAAAACATTTATTATGTTTATAAATAAAAAACATGCCTCCCCGACTGGCTATTGGTGATTACTCAAAATCTTTTATTACAGATATACCGGCAGATTTACAAAGCGGGCAGGCTTTACAGTTTAAACAAACCATTCTTACATTTCCTGATGAGGCAGTATATATATACTCGTTTAAAGAAAGCAGGATGATATATGCACACGGGTGGGAAGAAATTTTGGGATACAGGGACGATGAGATAAATATGTTAACTATCGTAAGTATTACTTCGCCTGAATACGCGCCATTTTCCAACGAGCTTAATGATAAGGCCTTAATGTTTATACAAAGCAAAACTGAAGAGCTGGAAAAATACAGTTTTACTATTGAGCTAAAAAAAATACATAAAAACGGCAAAGCGATACCAATCATATCAAAAGTAGGGGTGTTTAGTTCCGAAATGGGCCGGGTTACTGCTATTATAGGGCGCAGTCAAATAAACCACAGTCTTAAGTTTGGTAATGTTATGCGTTATGCCGCTTATGGGCCCGATAAATCAGAATTTGAGGAAGAGCTTAACAAGCAGTTATTTAAATATTACGCAATATCCCAAAAAGAGAAAGAAGCACTATCACTCGTGGCCAAAGGATATTCTTTTAAAGAGATCGCCAATTATTACAATGTATCGCAATCGGCTATTGAAAAGCGTATCATCCCCATGTATAAAAGGTTTAATGTTAAAAGCCTTACCCACTTAATCAGCTTTTCATACGACAACCATATTCTTCCTTAAACCATTGCAGTTTCGCATGCCTGCTCTACAAGGGTTATTTCGTAAATATTTTGGTCTTTAATGCCAATACCCTGCAGCATAAGCCGCCATTTATCAATGGCTTCTCTTTTAGGGTCATAATCGCCTAAAACCCAAATTACATTAGCCCTTCTTAATACATCCCTGTTAGCTTCATTACCAGTAAAGGTGTCTATAAAGCTCAAAAATTTCCCAGGAGAAATAATATCACTTATTGGGCCACCGGTATTTATATCATCAATAACAATTACTGCTGCGCTGCGCCAATCCCATAGGGCCTGTTCGTCTAATGTCCCTGCTTTATTATTATCAAAAAACATACTGTAAAGTTTTATAGCGGTTGTATATAAACAACGTATATGCTTTATCGACATTTCCGTTGCTATGCCAACACTAAGACTGGTTTTTCCGCATTTTTCCGATCCGAATAAAAATAAATGCATCCCATTGGTCCTGTTATTTATAAACCTGTTGATAGTTACCCTGTCTCTGCGTGTAATATTTTCAAAATTCCATTGGCCAAGCCTGAACTGAAAAGGGTATTGGGCGTACTGCAGGTACATTTTTGTACTATACCAATAGGCTGTAGGATAAATTAGTGTTACCGCAAGTATTAAAACAACCAGTAAACCATAAAAAGTGAAATGGCAAAGCACGCCTGCAAAAAAAGCCCCGAACCAAAAAAAGCAAAGGTCAGTAATGGTATCAAATGCAATATTCTTCCAGGCAGGTTGAAAAATACGCTGACGCCTGGAAATGAACGTAACTTTTAATTTTTCGTGCATTTTAAACAATATTGGCACAAGCAGGTTGCAAAACTCAAAAGCCAGCCACGCAGCAGAAACCAGTAAAACAGCCCGGTTTGCTGCTCTTCGTTCACTTATATGCTTCGATAATGCGATGTAAACAATAAACGTTGGAATAAAGCCAAGCGAAATATGCCCAAACTGGTTTGCCAGCCATGAGTAAGTTAAGGTTACCCCACGGTAAGAATCTTTGCCTGTTAAATCGGCCTTTAATTGTTTTAAAACGGCTTTGGCAGGTATGGATTTGGGCATAGCAGTTAATTAACTGCCAATTTAAAATGCAAATGCCGGATTAGCAAATTGCAATATGATTTCTTTAGAAGAAACCCAACCAGGCACCGTAATTTATTTAAAACCTTTTTCGCCCGTCTTCTTAAAATTCTTCAACTTGCAATAAATAGCTGGGTATGACCCGCGAAGAAAATTTTATGTGCGAAGCGGTGCGCATTGGTGTTCAGGGCATGCGTAATAATATGGGCGGGCCATTTGGTTGCATTATAGTGGAGAGAGACAAGATAGTCGGTCGTGGTTGCAACAGCGTTACAAGCCTTAACGACCCCACAGCACATGCCGAAATGATGGCCATACGCGACGCCTGTCATAAACTTGGCAGAACAAACCTTACCGGCTGCGAACTATACACCACCTGCGAACCCTGCCCTATGTGCATGGGGGCGATTTACTGGAGTAAGCCGGATAAAGTATATTTCTCTAACACCCGCTACGACGCTAAAGACGCGGGTTTTGACGATGAGTTTATTTACGAGCAACTTGAGTTACCCATTAATAAAAGAATATTGGCGATGCAATGTGTTACAGTTGAGGAAGCAAAAAAGATGTTTGAAGAATGGGTGGCAAATAATAAAACATTGAAATGATGGATCCGGCAGTAAAAAACATTATAGAGTGTTATAACATGCAGCCGCACCCTGAGGGTGGTTACTATAAAGAAACTTACCGGTCGCAGGAAGTTGTAGATCAAAAAGCCTTGCCGCAAAGATTTAGCGGGCAGAGGCAATTTTCAACAGCTATATATTTTTTATTGGAGCGGGGTAATTTTTCTGCTTTTCACCGTATAAAAAGCGATGAGTGCTGGCATTTTTATGAGGGTGAAACGTTGCTGATCTATGTTATTGACGAACATGCAAACCTGCTGGTAATAAAGCTGGGAAACAACGTTTTGAAAGGGGAAACATTTCAATATGTTGTACCTGCTGGCTGTTGGTTTGCCTCCGTCCCCGCCGAGGGCAGTACATTTAGTTTTGTCGGCTGTACAGTATCCCCTGGCTTTGATTTTGCCGATTTTGAATTGGCTGAAAAAGAGGCATTAATAAACGAATACCCACGCTACAAAGATGTAATTGAGAAATTAACACGATAACCATTTTCACCCCTATCTTTCTGTCTTCGATACTTCCAAACTCCATGTCTTTCCTAACTTCCGGACTTTCCGACTTCCCGACTTCCCGGCTTCCGGTCTTTCAGACTTCCCGTCTTTCGGACTTCCGGTCTTTCGGACTTCCGGTCTTTCGGACTTCCTGTCTTCCGGACTTCCGGTCTTTCGGACTTCCCCCAAACAAAAAGCCACCCGCGTTAACAGGTGGCCTTTGCGATGGGTAAATATCTTTGCTATGCAGATATTTCTTCAATTTTAAATTTAATAAGCCCAGTAGGTGCCTGCACCTCTGCAACTTCACCCTTTGTTCTGCCCATAAGGCCCTTGCCAATAGGTGACCCTGCCGAAATTTTGCCCGCTTTCAAGTCGGCTTCCTTCTCGCCTACAATCTGGTAAGTAACTGTTTTTTTGGTAGCCATATTTGTAATGGTAACCTTTGTAAAGATAGATACCTTGCTTGTGTCGATATTGGTTGTATCAACAATGCGGGCAATAGATATCTGCCCTTCCAGTTGCGCCATTTTTGCTTCCAGTATGCCCTGGGCTTCTTTGGCAGCATCATATTCAGCATTTTCTTTTAAATCGCCCTTTTCACGGGCTTCTGCAATAGCCCTTGAGGCAGCCGGCCTGTCAACGGACTTCATCCGCTGCAGGTCTTCCTTCATTTTATCGAATGCCTCCTTCGATACGTACATAACATCACTCATAGTGATTCCCGGTTTAATTAGAGATAAAAAAAATACAACGCCACATAGTAAATGCAGCGTTGCAATACACAAATATAAAAAAACAAAAGTGAAATAACAAGGGGTAATGGCGGTATAAACTGCTAAAAATGAACGAAAAACACCTGTTTTTGCCGGTTTTCAAGCAAAAAATAGCTTATTCAAGGTCAAATATCTTTCCGGCGTTGAGTATATTATTGGGGTCGAACGCTTTTTTTATTGCCCGCATAATTTGCAGGTTGGCATCGTCAAAGGCAATATCCATAAATCCTTTTTGTACCAGCCCTACACCATGCTCTCCGCTTATAGTGCCACCAAGTTCCTTTACAATAGTAAACAGCTCCCGCAGAATAATGTTCATTTCCTCATTTTCAAAGCTGTTACTTATGCCTTCTTTTTTAATGCGGATGTGAAGGTTGCCATCGCCCGCGTGACCATAAAATACTGCATGAAATGCGTATTGCTCCCCAAGCGCTTTAACACGCCTTATAAGTACAGGCAGTTCTGCCCTGGGCACAACGGTGTCTTCTTCAATAGTATAACCTTTTATTTTTACAGCCTCGGCAGTACGGCGCCTTAGTTTCCATAATTCAGCTTTTTGCTGGGCGTCATCGGCAAAAAAAACTTCACCCGCTTCGTATTGCTGCAATATTTCTGCAACCGCCTCCATTTCCTGCATAAGCACCTCCATATTGTTGCCATCTACTTCTACTATCAGGTGTGCTTCAATATCATCTGTAACAGGCACAGCCACACTATCCATCATGGCACTAACAATTTTAAGTGCGTCAATTTCCACTAACTCCATAGCGCTGGGGGTAATACCGGCCCTGAATATAGCATTTACTGCTTCGCCTGCTTTTTCCAGCGATTGAAACGGCGCCAGCATCAGCAGATCGTATTTAGGCAGCGGTATAAGTTTTAGAACAATTTTTGTAACAATACCCAGCGTGCCCTCACTCCCTACCATCAATTGGGTAAGGTTATAACCGGTAGAATTTTTAAGCACATTCGCTCCTGTCCATATTATTTCGCCTGTTGGCAGCACCACTTCAAGGTTAAGCACATAATCTTTCACCACACCGTATTTTACAGCCTTTGGGCCGCCACTATTTTCGGCTATATTACCCCCTATAAAACAAGAGCCCCGGCTGCTTGGGTCTGGTGGGTAAAACAAGCCTTTTTCTTTAACTGCATTTTGCAGCACTTCGGTTATTACGCCGGGTTCGGTGGTAACCTGCATGTTGCGTTCATCAATAAATAAAATGGTATTCATCCTTTCCATGCTCAGCAATACACCACCCAAATGCGGCAATGCGCCACCGCTAAGGCCGGTGCCGGCGCCACGCGGCGTAACAGCTATCCTATGTTCATTACATATAACAAGTATGTCGCTTATTTCTGTTGCAGTGCGCGGCTTTATTACAACCTCTGGCAGGTACAATAAATGCTCTGTCTCATCATGGCCATAGTGTTGCATACTTTCTGTATCAACAAAAACATATTGTTCACCCACAATTGCTTTAAACCTGTCAATATGCTCTTCTGCCACAACACCCAATGGAAGTGTATCATTCATGTAAAACCATTTGCGGTAAAATTACGGGCGAAAGATGAAATGCTGGCACGGCACTGATAATACACCCAAACTAACAACGTTTTAAGTTTTACATTAGCATAGTGAAGCATATAGGCAAAATAGGCATCAGTACAAGAGGTGGTAAAACTTTCCCGTTTTCCCTGCCAGTGTTCAGGCAGCCGCTAACACTTGCATTTACTACGCCTGTTATTATAATTGCTGGTGATAATGGTTCAGGTAAATCAACATTGCTTGAAGCGATTGCTTATAAATTAACGCTGCCTACTATTGGCAGCTATTCAACCATAACCGATGAAACCTTTACACCGGCAAGGGAGTTGTTTGATTTTATTAATATTTACTGGAACAACAAAACGCATAACGGCATGTTCTTTCGCGCGGAAGATTATATTGGTTTTGTGAGAAGTATAAATGAATTAAAAAATGGCCTTGGAAAAGATATTGAGGAGATGAAAGAGTATTTGCGCGGGCAGGGGCTTGCACTTGCCCAGGGGGCTTTGCGCGGACAGATAAACGAACTGGAAAGCAAATACAATGGTAAGCTGGAAGAAAAATCGCATGGCGAAGGGTTTTTGCAAATACTTACTTCGCGTATACATGGTAATGGGGTGTATGTGCTTGATGAGCCTGAGGCATCATTATCACCTATGAAACAATTGGCGCTTGTTTCGCTGCTTATGCAGTCGGTCAAAGACACCGACGCCCAATTTATTATTGCAACGCATTCGCCAGTTATAATGGGCATACCCAACAGCACAATCTACTACCTTGGCGATAGAGGCGCAGAGATACAGCCCTATGAAGAAACAGAACATTACCAGGTATACAAGTCATTTCTTGAAAACCGTGAAAGATTTTTAAGATATTTGTAGTGTTGCAACCGGTATTATAAAATTGCCCAAAATTTATTTCAAGTTTGCAACGACAAGTTAGAATTATTTGTCACCTTTAACATTACCCAAACCTCTTCATCATGACAGGAAATAAAACTATATTATCAGCGGTTGCCTTTACATTATTTGGTGCATGGGGTTGCACCAAAAATGCCGATAATGCCAATAATACCCCAACGCCATCCTCAGCGGCCCAACACCCAGCCGGTTTTGCACCCGCAGGAAAGCCAAAACGAGTGCTGCATTATACAAGTGATAACCAGGAAAACCCATATCTCGTAGAATATTTAGCTTACGATAACCTCGGCAACCTCGTGCATGACAGTATGGTATCTACCACTGCGCCGTATAGTTATTTACAGGAAGTTATCACTTATGCATGGCAGGATGGCCTGCTTATTAAAGAAAACCAGTATAGCAATATTAATAAACCGGATAGCGCACATGCCTGGGAGAATAATTTTAAAGTTTATACAGCAAAGGACTATTCATATAACACCAAAAAACAGTTGCAGCAAATTCTTTGGTCAAACCAGGGTATTCCCGCGTTTAAATATACGTTTTCGTACAATGACTTTGATAGCCTGCAAACAAAGTATATAATAGAAAACAGTCCCCCATCTTTTGATCTAACTGATACAACCTGGCGCATAGAATATGCGTACGACACTGATAACCGGCTTTACAGCGAATACCAATACCAGCAATATTATGGCGGGGGCTTTGTACAGCAAATGCATTATATATACCTATATCCCAACAATAGCAAATTACCATCACGCGAATATTATGAAAAACAATCCTTTAGCGACCCAACCACATTAATGATGGAAAATTATTATTACTATAACGGCGCAGTTATGGTTGAAGTAAAAGACCCTACCGATACATACGATGTGGAAAGTTGGGATTATAACAGCGAGATGCTAATAAGCCACAACTATTATATAAATTTTGTTAAATATCACAGCGAGGTGTATGAGTATTAATCCTGCCGGTTCATTAACCATTCTTTTAAAGCGTCAAAGCTGGCAGGTATAGTAATGCTTTGTTTTTGCCTATTTTGTAAATGTTGCACACTTGCCGGTACTGGTATGGTTTTACCCGTTGCCCTTTCTACCACTTCGGGAAATTTAACAGGGTGTGCTGTCTCCAGGAATATGCCTTTTTCATCCGCATGCCCGTGCAGGTATTCGTTCAAAGCATAGTAACCTACAGCGCCGTGGGGATCAAGCGTGTAATCATATTTGGCAAACACTTCTTTAATAGTGTTTTCGGTTATGGTATCGCTTACACTGTATGCTGTAAGCACACGTTTTAATTCAAGCAGTCTTTGACCAAACATTTCTAAAATGCGTACAAAATTGCTTGGGTTACCTACGTCCATTGCATTGCTTAATGTGGCAATTGAGGGCCTGGGGACGTATTCACCTGTCTGTAAAAAGTCTGGCACTACGTCATTGGCATTGCAGGCAGCAATAAAATGTTTTACGGGCAGGCCACTTATAAAAGCAATCATGCCTGCACATATATTACCAAAATTTCCGCTGGGTACGCTAATCACCGGCGGCTGCTCATGTTGCCACTGTTGGTATGCATAAAAATAATATAACTGCTGGGGCAACCAACGCGCCACATTAATGGAGTTAGCTGATGTAAGGGATAATTTATTATTCAGGTCCACATCAGTAAAAGCACGCTTTACCATTGCCTGGCAATCATCAAATGTGCCTTTTACTTCAAGTGCTTTTATGTTTTGTCCAGGTGTTGTCAACTGCAATTCCTGGATAGGGCTAACTTTTCCTGACGGGTATAAAATAACAACATCCACACCTTCTACGCCTAAAAAGCCGTTGGCTACTGCCCCACCCGTATCGCCTGATGTGGCCACAAGCACCGTTGTACGTGAACTACTGTTTCGGTTAAAATAACCAAGGCACCTGCTCATAAAACGTGCGCCAACATCTTTAAATGCAAGCGTTGGCCCATGAAAAAGCTCCAGCGAATAAATATCTTCATTTAATTGTACAAGGGGGAAGTCAAAATTTACTGTCTCACCTATTATTCGCTCCAATATATTAACAGGAATACTGTTGCCAACATAGGGCTTCATTACTGTAACACCTATCTCCTCTTTTGAATAAGAACGAATATTTTCAATAAATTCCTTTGACAACTTTGGTATATATTTTGGAAAATACAGGCCTTTATCAGGTGCCTGCCCTTTAATAGCAGCTTCAGCAAAAGTTGCCTTTGGTGCATTATGGTTAAGGCTATAATAAATGCCTTCGATGTTTGCAGGTGCAGCGTTACTTTTATTGGCCGCCCTTGCTTGTATATTTAAGTCAAGTTTCATAATAAACTAATTTGTGTTGATAACAGCTTCAACTGCTGAGCGCTGCAACGCGTGTCATACTAAGCGCTCGTACACCCATTTCCTCCTAATCCTCCAAAATCGTGTTGATCGTGGTTCTTTTCACTCCCTCCATATTTATTGTTGTTACATGGGTATGATAATCTATGCCGATGCGTTCATAAACTTCTTTCATAACTGCTTCAACTGCATTGGCGGTATTAGCGTCTTTGCTCAACATAAATATAGACGGCCCCGAACCCGATATGCCGCCACCCAATGCTCCCGCTTCTTTACAATTACGTTTCACTTCATCAAAACCGGGTATAAGAATGCTGCGCACCGGCTCAATTATCACATCTTCCAGGCTGCGGCCAATTAAATCGTAATCACCTTTTAGTAAGCCTGTAACAAGGCCTGCAATATTGCCCCACTGCTTAATGGCATCTTTTAGCAACACCTGCTGCTTAAGTATTTGCCTTGCGTCGCTTGTGCGTACTTCAATTTGCGGGTGCACTACCGTTACATGCAATGGCGGTGCATCAATACTTACAATATCCAGTGGATGAATACTGCGTATAAGCGTTACACCGCCATAAATACACGGTGCAATATTATCAGCGTGTTTTACACCGCTTGCAACTTTTTCGCCAAACATAGCAAAGCGCACAAGGTCCTCTTTACTAAAACGATTACCCAGTAAATAATTTGCTGCTACTACGCTGCCCGCAGCACTGGCCGCACTTGAACCAATGCCACTGCCCGGCATGATGTGTTTTTTGCTGTATAGCGTAAACCCTTTTACGTCAGGCGTTTCATCGAGCATAGCAAGTAACGCCGCACCACTCACATTTTTTTCAGCAATGGTTGGCAGGTCAAAGCCATCCTGGTTAATAATATGCACACCCGGTTCGTCGCTAAGTTGTATGGTAAGCTCATCATTGGGATTATTTAAGGCAAACCCCAATATATCAAAGCCGCATACAACATTGGCAACAGTTGCCGGGGAGAGAACGGATACGGCCCCCTCCAAACCTCCCCCCTTAGGGGAGGCTTCAGCAGCAGGTTTATTTTGATTTAGCATGTTCCATTTTTAGCTTTAAAAAAGTACCTCATTAAATTATTTTGTCAAGGAAGCAAGTTCATCAATTTTAGCCGTTTAGGATTGTTGGTTTACAAAGCGTTTTACAGTTGAAAAAAGTCACGCTGTCACCAAAGCCTCCCCTAAGGGGGGAGGTTTGGAGGGGGCCGCCTCTCTCTCTACACCCTTGCCACCCTTATTATATCTGCAAACACACCACTTGCTGTAACATCTGCACCCGCACCTGCGCCTTTAACCACCAATGGCTGCTCAGGATAACGCTGTGTTTGAAATAACACAATATTATCTTTGCCATATAAATGGTAAAAGTCGCTGCCGGGTGCTATATGCTGCAACCCCACGCTTGCTTTGCCGCCTTCATAATTAGCGACAAATTTTAGCTTACAGCCACTTGCGGCTGCTTCTTCATACAGTGCCTTAAAATGCTTTTCGTTTTTTGCCATCTCTGCATAAAAATCATCAACACTTCCTTCAAAACAACTGGCAGGTAAAAAGCCATTATTGGTAATATCATCCATCTCAATTTTTTCACCTGCTTCTCGTGCCAATATCATTATTTTTCGCATTACATCAGTGCCTCCAAGGTCAAGGCGCGGGTCCGGCTCAGTGTAGCCTTCATCCTGTGCCTGCTTTACCACTTCCGCAAAAGGCCGGCTGCCATTGTAATTATTAAATACAAAATTTAGTGTGCCTGAAAGAACCGCCTGTATTTTGTTCACTTTGTCGCCGCTTCTTCGCAAATCATTTAAAGTTCCAATCACCGGTAGCCCAGCACCAACATTTGTTTCAAACAAAAACAACGCATTGTATTCATTGGCCAGCGACTTTAGCTTGCTGTAGCTATCATACGACGATGATGCTGCTATTTTGTTGCATGCCACAACAGATACCGATTTGGATAACAGCCTTCTGTACACGCCTGCCACTTCCTCATTAGCAGTTACATCAACAAAAACTGAGTTACGAAGGTTTTTATTAATTACGGTTTCAACAAATACATCAAGGTTATTTGCTTCTGCGTTTTGCAATAGTTCTTTCCAGTTATTCAAATCAATTTCGCTGCCGTTATCAACAAACAGCATCTTCCTGCTGTTGGCAATCCCTGTTATACGTACCTGTAAA
>JABDGS010000061.1 GCA_013285915.1 Bacteroidota bacterium | reverse complement strand
TTTTTTCGCGGTGAAAACCGGGTTGTATAAGCCTTCGTTGCTTTAGCCAGTTTTCGCCATTTAAAAACAGCATGCCATTGCCAAGAAATTCAGCCACCCGGCCTGATGTTAACGGAGATTTATGGTAGTTAGTATGATTGTCTTTTAGTACGTGATTTATAAAGGCTGCATCCTGCGTTAAAATAAAATTGGGGAACTGCGGAAGCCTTGCAGAATAAGTATTGCCATACACCCGCATATTATTACTTACAAAGCTTATAGGGTCTTTCAGGTATTGGTAGGACCGGGCCATTGTACGAAAGCCCGAATAACCTTTTGGCATGTTGTACTTACCTGTTGCAGTGCTCATAAAAGGAAATTTAGCGGTAATTGTTGGGCAAGCGGCGCAAAGGTAATATGAATAACAATGTTATTGCTGATTTTGAGATGGTGAAATTTTGAGATTTGTTTGAGGCTGCTTTTATTAGACGAAATCTTTTCCAGTGATAATCCGACATTTGCCTTTTAAAGAGAAAAATATATAGGAGCAATAATGGACGGCATTTACAATAAAATCAGCGCAAATACAGGATTGCAGGCGTTAAAAAGGCCGCTGACTGAAGAACAATTAGCAATTGTCAATTCAACCGGCAATATCAAGATAAATGCCGTGGCAGGTTCTGGCAAAACCACTACCGTTATTGAATATGCTGCCGCAAGGCCGCAAGGATCCAGGATCCTTTATCTTGCATTTAATAAATCAGTAAAGCTTGGGGCTATTCAAAAATTTCAGGAGCGCAACCTTGAAAATGTAAAAGTAGAAACGGCCCATTCGCTTGCATTTAAATATATCGTTCCCCGTAATGGATATAATGTAAAGGTACAGGGTTATAAAACCCACGAAATAGCTGAACTGCTTGAACTTACAGGCAATGGTGAAAAACATGCAGAGTATGTTATAGCTAATCATATCAATAAGTTCATCACTTATTTTTGTAATAGCAACAAGAAAAAAGTACAGGAGCTTAATTACCTTGATATTGTTTCGGATGGTAAGGCAAAAAAGTTTGCCGCAGCATGCTATCAATACATTGAAGATAAAACAAGGCTTCTGCTGGCGAAAATGGATAAAGGGGAAATAGAAATAACCCATGACTTTTACCTGAAGAAATTTCAATTGTCAAACCCCCTTTTGCCCTATGATTATATTTTATTTGACGAAGGACAAGATGCCTCTGCCGCTATGCTTGATGTTTTTCTGAAACAGAAAGCCATTAAGGTAATTGTTGGCGATGTACACCAGCAAATTTACGCATGGCGTCATGCAGTAAACTCATTAGCAAAAACAGATTTTAATACACTAAACCTTTCTGCAAGCTTCCGTTTTACGCAGGATATTGCCCAACTTGCATCAAGCATTCTTTATTGGAAAAACAATTTATACGAGTGCCCGGCAGTTTCTATTACAGGCAAAGGGCTAAATACTAAAAAAGAATCAAAAGCAACAATTGCAAGAACCAACCTGGGCCTGCTTTTAAAAGCGATTGAATACGTTACCGACCATAGGAAAGCAAAGCATATTTATTTTGAAGGCAACATTAATTCGTACACCTATGCAGATGATGGCGCATCGTTATATGATGTATTAAACCTTTATAACAACAATCATGGCTTTATTCGCGATAAGCTTATTAAGTCAATGAACAGCCTGGGCGAACTCGAAGAATATATTGAAAAAACGGAAGATGCCCAACTGGCAATGATGGTGGAAATAGTAAAAGAATATGGCGATGAAATACCCGGCATTATTAAGCAATTGAAGGATTTGCATACCGGGGACGAAAAAAGGGCTGAAGCAGAAATGATATTCTCAACTGTCCATCGCGCCAAGGGGATGGAATACGATGTTGTTTACCTTGTTGACGATTTTATAAAAGAAGAAAAACTGGACAAACAAGTAACAGGCGCCAGGGACAACGAAGATCAGCCGGACATTGTAAAACTGAATGAAGAAATTAATCTTTTGTATGTTGCAGTAACCCGCACTAAAAACATATTGAACATTCCTGAAGGCCTGGTACCCAAAAATTTCCCAGCCGGCCCCTTTATACAAATTGAAAAAGCAAAAACCGAATTGGTTAATACAACAAAACAAGGCAATAAAAAAACACCGGAGGCCCCGCCCAAGGAAAAGACCTACACAGTTGCTACAAAAAGAGAGACACATAAAGATGCCTATCAGCCCTGGACTACAGAATTAGATAAAGAACTAAAAGAAATGGCAGACAAAGGCACATCTGTTAGTAAAATGGCAGAACACTTCGGGCGCACAAAAGGCGCGATTCATTCAAGGCTTAAAAAATTGGAGTACTTGCTGGAATAATTTATGCGTTTATAACTATTTAAAGAAGGTACCTCTGAATGCCGTTTTCCCCGCGGCAGTGTTGCTGCATTTATAGCTTCGTGCATAGGCACACAGTCTTACACCACAATATGAAATATTTTATGCAAACGCCAGCGGCGCATGAATATTCTGATCTTTACTTTCTAATTGCGAAGCACCCATTAAAAATTCATCCACTTTGCGGGCGCATTCGCGGCCTTCGCTTATGGCCCATACCACCAGGCTCTGGCCGCGGCGCATATCGCCACAAGCAAATATTTTGGATATATTGGTTTGATATTGCTTTTCAGTGGCCTTTACATTACCACGGTCATCAAGCTCAACACCAAGTTCGTCAATCATTCCTGCGTGCTGCGGGTGTACAAAACCCATAGCCAGCAGCGCTAACTCACAGGGTATTTCACGCAGGCTGCCTTCTATCTCAACAAATTTAGCCGGCTTGCCATCTTCAGTAATCTTCCACTCAAGGTCAACAATTTTCAATGCTTTTAAATTACCATTTTCGTCACCTACAAATTCCTTCGTTGCAATAGCCCAGTTACGCTCAACACCTTCTTCATGTGAAGACGTTACCTTAAGCGTCATTGGGTATGTAGGCCACGGCATAAATGAGGTGCGTTCACCAGGCGGCTTTGGCAATAATTCAAACTGGGTTACAGATTTTGCCTTATGCCTGTTTGAGGTACCTACACAGTCGCTGCCCGTATCGCCGCCGCCAATTACTACTACGTTTTTACCTTCAGCACTTAATACCTCGGGGTAAATATTGCTCTCAATAGATGCATTGGCAAAAATATCTTTACCGGCAACACGTTTATTTTGTTGCTTTAAGAATTCCATTGCATAATGAATGCCTTTAACACCGCGGCCAGCAATCGGTAAATCCCTTGGAACAGTAGAGCCGCCCGCTAATACAATACTATGAAACTCACGCAGCAGGTCGTTCAGGTTAACATTTACACCAACATTACAATTGTATTTAAACACCACACCTTCCTGTTCCATCAACTCTACTCGCCTGTCAACAACCCATTTTTCCAATTTAAAATCAGGTATCCCGTAGCGCAGTAAACCGCCCGCGGCATCATCACGCTCAAATACTGTAACAGAGTGGCCTGCATAATTTAATTGCGCCGCAGCCGCTAGACCCGCTGGGCCTGAGCCAACAACGGCAATTTTTTTGCCGGTACGTACATTGGGTTTGCGTGTTTTTACCAGGCCTTTTTCAAAAGCTATTTCGATAATGTGCTTTTCAATTTCTTCAATAGTAACAGGGGGCTGGTTGATACCCAGTACGCATGCGGTTTCGCAGGGTGCGGGGCAAATTCTGCCTGTAAACTCCGGGAAGTTATTTGTGGAGCTTAGTATTTCATAAGCCTCTGCCCAGCTTTTGCGATACACCGCATCATTAAATTCAGGTATTACATTACCCAAAGGACAGCCACTGTGGCAGAAAGGGATGCCACAGTTCATACAACGTGCCGATTGGTGATTTAAATCTTCAGGTTTGTATAACTCAACAAACTCACGGTAGTCATTTATACGTTCGTATTTTTCGCGCTTGCCGGGTAACTCCCGTGTAAACTCCAAAAATCCTGTTGGTTTGCCCATATTCCTCGTTGCGTTTTGAGTTTTGTATTTTGGGTTTTCTGTTGGTTTGAATGTTTGATTGTTTGAACGTTTGATTGTTGTACAATTCAAACTACTTTCAACATCATGCTCCTTTTATTTGCCTAAACTACTTTGTCCGAAATTTCGGGCTTAAGCCAACGCCGCATTACACCTATTATTTTATTAAATGGTTTGATCGACTATCAGTATTGAAATTAAAGAACATTCAAACTTTCAAACATTCAAACCTACCTAATGCACTTTTACCGTTTGCTTCTTCGTGGCCAATGCCTTTTTGTAATCTTTCGGGAAGATCTTTACAAAGTGGCTTAGCTGGTTTTCAAAATCATCTATCACAAATTTTGCAACGGAACTGCCGGTATTTTGATACTGCCTGCTTATCATATCAAACAACAGGCTGGTATCTTCTTCGCCTACAGGGTCAATATCCACCATTTCTTTATTGCACAGTGATGCGAAGTTGCCCTGTGTATCGTACACATAAGCAATACCACCACTCATGCCAGCGGCAAAATTTCTGCCCGTAGGGCCAAGAATTATGGCGGTCCCGCCGGTCATGTATTCGCAGCCGTGGTCACCCACGCCTTCTACAACCACGTTTGCACCGGAGTTGCGTACACAAAAACGCTCACCTGCCTTGCCACGGATAAACGCCTCGCCGGAAGTGGCACCATAAAATGCTACGTTACCGATGATGATATTTTCTTCTGGCACAAAAGATGCCTGCTTTGACGGGTAGATGATAAGCCTTGCACCGCTGAGGCCTTTACCAAAGTAGTCGTTGGCATCGCCCTCAAGCTCCATGGTAACACCTTTGGTATTAAATGCGGCGAAACTTTGCCCTGCAGTACCTTTAAAATTAAAGTGAATTGTGTCGTCCGGTAAACCCTCAGCTTTATACTTGCGGCTTATTTCGTTTGACAGGATAGTACCGGTTGTTCTGTTAGTATTTTTTATATTGAAAGAAGCCGCGACTTTTTGTTGATTATCCAAGGCGGGTTTTGCCGTTTCAAGCAACTGCCAGTCGAGTACGCCGTCAAGCCCATGGTCTTGTTCTTCCTGTTTGTACAAACCAACATATTCGGTAGCCGGCTCTTTATACAACACACGGCTCAGGTCAAGCTTTTTGTATTTCCAATGGGTTAGCCCTTCCCTCATCTCAAGGCTATCAACCTGGCCAACCATTTCGTTGATTGTTTTAAAGCCAAGTTCTGCCATTATTTCCCGTAGTTCCTGCACTATAAACTTAAAGAAATTGATCACATGATCTGCATCACCGGTAAAGCGTTTACGCAATTCAGGGTCTTGTGTTGCCACACCAACAGGGCAGGTATTTAAATGGCATTTACGCATCATAATACAACCTTCAACAACAAGGGCGGCTGTTGCAACGCCCCATTCTTCAGCACCCAGCAATGTTGCTACAGCAATATCACGGCCGGTTTTCATTTGTCCATCTGCCTGCACCACTACCCTGCTGCGCAGTTTATTGCGTACAAGTGTTTGATGTGTTTCGGCAAGGCCAAGCTCCCACGGCAAGCCAGCATGCTTAATGGAACTGATGGGCGAAGCGCCGGTGCCACCATCATGCCCGGAAATAAGCACTACATCAGCTTTTGCTTTGGTAACACCCGCAGCAATAGTACCCACGCCAGCCTTTGATACCAGCTTTACATTTATACGTGCGCGGCGGTTGGCATTTTTTAAATCGAATATTAGCTGCGCTAAATCCTCGATAGAATAAATATCATGGTGCGGCGGTGGTGAAATTAAACCTACACCCGGTGTAGCGTGGCGTGTTTTACCAATCCACTCGTCCACTTTATGACCAGGCAGTTGTCCGCCTTCGCCAGGCTTGGCACCCTGCGCCATTTTTATTTGCAGTTCATCTGCTTCCGTCAGGTAATAGCTTGTTACACCAAAGCGTGCAGATGCCACCTGCTTAATAGCACTGCGCATGCTGTCGCCATTCGGCAGCGGTATGTACCTTTTTTCATCTTCGCCGCCTTCACCTGTATTGCTTTTACCACCAAGGCGGTTCATTGCAATGGCAAGGGTAGTATGCGCTTCCCATGAAATTGAGCCGAAGCTCATTGCGCCCGTTGCAAAGCGTTTGAATATGTTCTCTGCAGGCTCAACCTCGTCAATTGAGATAGACGGGCGGTTTCTTTTGAATTGAAACAAGCTGCGCAATGTTGCGGCCTTCTCGCTTTGCTCATTAACAGCTTTTGAATATTTTTTGAAAGTATTATAGTCATTCATCCTTGTTGAATATTGCAACAGGTGAATAGTTGTTGGATTGAATAAATGAAACTCACCTTTGCGCTTCCATTGGTAGAGGCCACCTGCGGTAAGCATGTCAACAGGTACATCCTTACGGCTGAAAGCATAATAATGTTTTGCCAGTGTTTCCCTGGCAATTTCATCAAGCCCCATACCTTCAATGCGGCTGGTGGCGCCGGTAAAATAAGTATCCACTACGGCCTTATTAATACCTATAATTTCAAATATTTGCGCGCCCTGGTATGATTGCAGGGTTGATATACCCATTTTTGAGAATACCTTCAACAAGCCATCACACACAGCTTTTATATAATTCTTTTTCAGGTACTCCGCATCAAGCTCTGTCTCCAGTTTACCGGAAAGCTTCATACCCCTGATGGTAGACAATGCGAGGTATGGATTGATAGCGGTAGCACCAAATGCAAGCAGGCATGCAAAATGATGGACTTCCCATACGTCTCCAGCTTCTACGACTATACCCACCTGCCCACGCATACCCTTACGTATAAGGTGATGGTGCACGGCAGATACAGAAAGTAAAGAAGGTATAGGTGCGTGCTCGCTATCAATAGCACGGTCGGTTAAAATAATTACTTCAAAGCCATCATTCACTGCGTCAACAGCATAGCGGCAAAGCCTGTCAAGACCAGCTTTTAGTGACCCGGGCTTACCATCTGCGCGGAAATATGTTTGCAATGTTTTTGCCTGGAAAATGCCCGTATCAATACTTCTCAGTTTTTCTAGCTCATGGTTATTTAACACGGGGTGTTGCAGCGCCACGCAATGACAGCTTAGCGGATCTTCAATCAATAAATTACCATTGTTACCCACGAAGGCCGCGAGTGACATTACCATGCGTTCCCTTATGGGGTCAATGGGCGGATTGGTAACCTGCGCAAATAACTGCTTAAAGTAGCTGCTTAAATGCTGCGGCTGGTCACTTAATACTGCCAGCGGAATGTCAGTACCCATGCTGCCTATAGGTTCTTTGCCATCCAGCGCCATTGGTGCTATAATTGTATCAAGGTCTTCAGTGGAATATCCAAAACCTTTTTGATATTTAAATATCTGGTCGGGCTCCAAATGTGTGAACATCACCCTTGGTTCAGGCAATTCTTCCAGCCGGATTTTGTATTTATTCAGCCACTCACCATATGGTTTTTGAGAACATATAGATTGCTTCAGTTCATCGTCACTTATTATCCTGCCCTGTTCCATATCAACCACAAACATCCTCCCTGCCTGCAGGCGGCCTTTTTCCAATATCATACTGGGTTCAACCGGTAATACTCCCGTTTCAGACGCCATGATAACCCTATCGTCCTTTGTAACGCAGTAGCGGCTTGGGCGCAGGCCATTTCTGTCAAGAGTAGCGCCAATTATTTTACCATCGGTGAATGAAATTGAAGCCGGGCCATCCCAGGGCTCCATTATAGACGCGTGGTACTCGTAAAATGCTTTTTTAATACTATCCATCTGCTCATTACCATCCCAGGCTTCAGGTATCAGCATCATCATAACATGCGGCAGTGAGCGGCCTGACAATGCAAGCAGTTCGATCATGTTGTCCAGCGAAGCTGAATCAGACTGGTCGCCCGCAATAATAGGCAACAGCATTTCCATTTCTTCGCGGGTAAAGTATGGCGAAAACATGCCATGCTCAGATGTTTTAAGCCAATTGATATTACCCTGCACGGTATTTATTTCACCATTGTGGGCAATAAAACGGAAAGGCTGCGCGAGGCGCCACGAAGGGAATGTATTGGTAGCAAAACGTGAATGCACCAGCCCAAAAGCTGATACAATACGCTTGTTATTTAAGTCAGGAAAATAGCTGCGCACCTGTGTGCTTATAAGCTGGCCTTTATATACAACTGTTTTGTAGGAAAGAGACGCAATATAAAAACCAATGGCATCTTTTTTTACAGTGTTGGTTATGGTATGGCTGGCATAATTGCGTAATACAAAAAGCTTGCGCTCAAATTGCATTGGGTCGTTAATATGGTCTGGGCAGGCGATAAAAACCTGTTCCATTTCCGGCTCAACCGACAAGGCCGTAAGGCCAATGCCCGATGGATTTACAGGTATTTTTCGGTATGCCATTACCTCAAGCCCGAGTTTTTCAGCAGCGCTGTTAAAAATATCGCGGCACTCTTCACGCAGGCGTATCTCGCGCGGAAAAAAAACAACACCAACGCCGTATTTACCAAAGGCAGGCAGGTGCACACCAAGCTTAAGGCATTCATCGAAGAAAAATTCATGCGGCGTTTGAATCATAATACCTGCGCCGTCGCCGGTATTATTTTCGCAGCCGCAAGCGCCACGGTGCTCCATATTTTCCAGCACAGTAAGAGCATCCGAAATAACCTGGTGCGATTTGTTACCTTTTATGTTGGCAACAAACCCAATACCGCAGGCGTCGTGCTCAAAAGAAGGGTCGTACAACCCCACATGTCTGTTATCTACAGGCATACCCAATCGAATTTAGTTTGTTAGGAAAATATATGGCAGGCAGCGATAAAAGTACGACAAAAAAGAATACAAACCGCACATTTTGTTAACATTCGCTGATAAAGGCAGATTTTTTTGGCTTATACCTGATAGTTTTTAAATATATTTTAATATTATCGGCAATTTTTTAAATATTTGTCAATACAGTCAATTGAAAGGGTTGAAAACTATGAAGTCAAGCAAATGAAAAGTTAGATAGTATGGCGGGTGGATGGACTAAAAATTAGGGTTGAAGCTGTCTCGGGTAAAAATATTACTAGCACAAAGAGTATTTATTGTTTATGATATTCCGGCCTTAACCCATCCCTGTTGGCGTAGTAAGCATCAATCAGCTTTTTATTGTCTTTTAAGCAGGATATGATATCATCTTCCGAAATTTTTCCCTTAGAGAAAACCCCGGACATCTGGCTATAAAAAATAATATATTCCGTGAAAGACTTTATGTTGGGGATACGATTTGCAGCTTTTGCCTCGGCAAGATCTTGAGTAGTCCGAAACTCATATTCCTTGTATGCCGCCTCAAGTAAAACCTTTAAAACCGCCAGGCGGTGCTCGTTTTTTCTTGCCGCAGCGTTTGATAATATTGTAACCACGGCACCAATAATTGCAACAATAAGTGTAACCGACGCTGTTATTATTACGGTTATAAGTGTTGCATTGTTATTGTCCATTATAAAGATTTGGGTTATTGTAAGGTGTTACGATAAAAAATGGCAACAACATTTATCATTGTGCCTCCGCGTATCTTTTAAAATTATTCAAAATGGCCTGCCATCCGCCGCGCTGCATTTCAACAGGGTTTGTACCTTCCGCTTCAAATGCCTCGGTTATATCAGTTGAATCGCCATTAGCAGTAAAAGTTACCTTTACTTTTCTCCCATCGCCCATTGTGTATGAAATCAATTCGTGGGGTTTTACCTCATCAAACACACCCCAAAAATCAAAACCAAAGCTGCCGTCCTTCGCCTCCATGCGGGAACTGAATTTGCCGCCGGGCCGCAAATCGCTTTCAGCGCGTGGCGTGTGCCAGTCCGGAGAAGCGCTGTTCCATTGAATGATATCTTCAGGAGTTGTCCATAATTTCCAAACTTTTTCTGCGGGGGCATTTACGGTAGCGGCAATTGTGATGATTGTTGACTGCATACGTTATTTATTGACTGCGAAGATATGGATTGAAATATGATTTCGAAATACCGTAATAATTCCGTGGTATCTACCTGCATATTAATGCTTTTGCCATCAAACGTTTTGGTTTTACGGGCGGTTTGTTTATATTGTAAAACAAACCTTTTTGCCATGCCAACCTCAACTACAAACCGCCCAACTTATTACAGGCTGCTGTATGTTATTATAGTTATAGCATCATTGGCTTTTGCAACCGGGAGTATGTTTTTTGAAACAATTTTTCAGTGTAATCCGTCATTTGGTGTTAACACAAACTCAATACTGTTTTTTCTTGCCAGGCCATTGTTCTTGTTGTGGGTTTTTATGGCAATGATTCAAATTGTATTTGCACTAAGTGTTCTGCCTTTTGTTTTTCAAAAAATAGCATTCGTAATAACTACATACAATGTAAAAAGAAATACGCTTATCATTAATGCCCTTGTTATTGTGTGCTTTGTTGCTATTATATTGTATATGCAGAGTGTTGCCGGCAATCCCGATGTGCCACAAGTGTTAACTGCAAACAAATTAATGTCGAATGCGTTTGTAAAAATGCGTATTATTATTTGCTGCTCCTATGCAGCGGCAGCGGTTTGCAGCTTTTTAATTTTACTTGTGAATGCTGTTTTAAATGATTTAAACGGCACAGGCATTGAGTTGTACACGTGTTACAGAACTATAAAAGTAATGATGCAAAATGTGCTGAATATTTTAGGCTTTATTATTACAACCAGCACCGTTGCAACCGTACTACTGCAAAAAGCCGTTTTTGACGACTTTAAAACATTTACACCACCCATAGTTTACTCATACGGGCTTTTTAACACGTTTTATATAGCGATAATTTATTTACCGGTGTTTTTTAACCTTCGTGCAACGGGCAGAAAATTGGCAGACATGGAATTAAAGGCTGATGCCGCCACCCTGCAAACACCTGAACAATATTTAGCAAAGAAAAAAACACTGGACGAGATATTTGCACTTGATGAAGATTATGTTGAAGTATTTAAAAAGGCCATCCCGATACTTGCACCGTTGCTGGCCAGCCTTTTTGCAATGAAATGATGCACTAACTGTTCGCAGCGTTTATAGTCATCTGAGATCTAACGCATTAAAAAAACAAAAAAAGCAACAAGCGAACCTGCTGCTTAAGCCTTTAAAAAAACACATGCATTGTCTGTATATATAAACACTATTGCATAACCGGTGCCGCCTGCGGTTTTTCCTTTTTGATTGGCAGGCGTTTGCCATAACTTAACTGCCGCCAAACCCACTCAACGGGGCCATAGTAATAATGTGTAAGCCACCATTTGCTAAAGAACATTTGAAGTATATATACAACTATAGCCAACCCGACATAAAAAGCGGGATGCATGGTATTATATAAACCCAAGCCTACACCTGAAAAAACAAACATGGATATTACATTTTGCATCATGTAATTGGTGAGTGTCATCTTACCAAAATAAGCAAGTGATATAAAAAATCTTTTAAGTTTACCGGCAATATATAGCCAGCACACAGACGATGCAATAAATACCATAGTGCTGAATATGCGCATCATGTGAAAATTAAAATATTTAATATAACTTAAGTGGCCATACCAACTAAGCATATCAACAGCTGTTAATACTAATGTAACTGCAAGGCTTATCCAAAATGTTCGCTTTACCTGTTTTTTTAATTGTGGCAGGCGGTTAAACATATTATACCTGTAGGCGGCGAGCCCAAACAACATGCAGGCCAGCAGGCAAAGATGTATGGGTATTAAATAAACAGGGTAGATCATTTGCGTTAGCCAGGTGCCTTTTAAATTAAAAGTAAATACGGTAAGCAGCGAATTGCTGTGCTGCAGGGGGATAAGACCGTCAATTGCCTTTTGATAATCATACGGAATGAGGCGCCCCGTAAGCGGCATTACAAATGAAATAACCACAACAAGCGAGAGTGAGGTTATTAAAGCTGTTTTGCCGCGCATACGGTAAAACAATATCATCACAAAACCCATTAAAGCATAATCCTTTAAAATATCGCCGAAGAAAAATGCACTGTTTATACAAGCCAGTACCAATAACCAAAACATTCTTCTTGCAAAAAAGCCACGGGGGTTAAAGCCTTTTTTCTCAACGTTATTTAAAAGTACTGCAAAACCGTAGCCAAATAGCACGCTCAGCAGCGTCCACGATTTTGCAGCGAAAAAGGTACCCATTATAAACTGCGTAACTGTTGACGCGGTATCGCTGTGGTTTATTTTGTCGGTGCTGCTTTGAAATGTAGCAAAGTCAATATAATTCATCATTGCCACACCAAGCAATGCCCAGCCACGCAACACATCAACTATAACTGTGCGCTGGTTTTGGTCAACCGGTTTTATAGCATTTTCGCCCATAAACTGCAATAGTTTTATTGCATAAAATTGGCGATACAATCTCAAAAATTGCTATACTTTTTCGGGTTGTTAATATATCAATTTTGATATAAATAAATGACAGTTATTTCTTATTTGATATGAAATATTAATTTTAACCCAAGCCTGTTTGCTAATTTTTTCAGACGATAGCAAAAACATTACGATTACCAATAAATGCGGCCGGTTATTTCTTAATACGCAGATTAGCAAGAAGGCAACATATTAATATGGACACGCTGTATCAGCTAACAGTTAGTTGAAAGGGGTGCCTAAAATCCGTAACTTTCGTAACGTACATAAACATTGCCATTACCAAAGTATAGCTAAACCCTTTTAATATCCTATTCTATCCCCAAATCTTTCTGAATGTCTTCCAGCGAGCGGCCTTTTGTTTCGGGCAGCACTTTCCACGTGAATATCAAATTCAGCAGCATCATGCCGCTATAGAAAACGAAAGAAATAAACGCACCTTTGGCACTGCCCTCTACAATAATGGGGAAGGTGAATGCAATAATAGCTGCCATTATCCAATGCGTAAAGCTGCCGAGCGAACCACCTTGCGAACGCACTGAGTTGGGGAATATCTCTGAGATAAATACCCATATAACTGCGCCCTGCGAAAAAGCAAAGAAGGCAATAAAACCAACGAGGTACACAATAATAAAATGGTTGCCTGTAACCGGCGGGTTACCAGGGTCAACGCCATAAAATGTGCTGGCAGCCATAGCAAGAAAAAATATCATGCCTACAGAGCCTATTATAAGCAGGGTTTTTCTGCCAAACTTATCAATAAAACTCATAGCCAGTAAGGTAAAAACCAGGTTGGCGCCGCCAACTAATACAGGCTGAAGGTAAGCCTGGGCTTCAGTAAAACCAGCCATTTTAAAAATACGCGGTGCATAATACAAAATGGCATTTATGCCTGATAGCTGGTTAAACATTGCCAGCACCACAGCAAACATAATAGGCTTGGAGTACTTGCCGTTAAACAGGCTTTCGTTAGCGCCATGTTTTGATAATGCATGTTCTTCTTTTATAAGTTTTAGCGCGTCGTGCTCTCCTGTTTTTGCAAATACAGCAGCAGCCTCTTCATCACGATTGTTTAATACAAGCCAGCGCGGGCTTTCGGGTATGGTACGCAATAAAATGGCAAACAAACCAGCAGGTATCACCATTATGCCAAACATCCAGCGCCAAGCCTCATCCCCAAAGCCAACAAATAAAAAGTTTGTGAGGTATGCCACAAAAATGCCCGTAACAATGTTAACCTGGAAGGAGCCTGCCAGCCTGCCCCGCATGCGTGATGGCGAAATTTCAGAAATATACATGGGCCCAACCACCGACGATGCACCCACTGCCAGGCCGCCTATTACGCGAAAGGTGATAAATAAAAACCATATTGGTGTAAGCGCGCAGCCTATTGCAGAGACAAGATATAAAACAGCAATTGCCGAGAGCACTTTTTTTCGCCCATATTTTTGCGCGGGCGCGCCCGCTATCAGCGAGCCTATTACCGTACCAATAAGGCTTGCAGCAACTGTAAACCCAAGCAGAAATTTATTTAAATCCCACAGCTTTTGAATGGTTTGCTCCGCCCCGGAAATAACTGCTGTTTCAAAACCGAATAAAAAACCACCGAGTGCGGCAATAAGGGCAATGCGAACGGGGTAAGTATTCATATTACAAGCGTTTTGGTTGTGCTATTATGCAACAAATTACAGTAAGTGCTGTAAGTTAAGGGTTAAAACAAGATAAAATAAAAACAATTTGGTAACATTAATGAAGCATATAATATGAAAGAGTAAATTTGATAATCAAACATTTGCAACAGCTTTTACACGCGCACCAACCACGCAATAAATAATATACTATGCTATGGGGAATTGACTTAGGCGGAACAAAGATAGAGGGAGTGATATTGCCATCATTACACGACGTTAAACCTGTTTTACGTACCCGTATTGATACCGAGGCTTATAATGGTTACGAGCATGTAATTAACCAAATTGCAAAGCTGGTACAGCAGATGATAGAAATATCAGGCATAACCCCGCAGCGTATTGGCATTGGTACACCTGGTGTTGTTGACCCTGTTACCATGAGTATGAAGAACTGTAACAGTGTTGTATTGAACGGGATGCCACTGCGAACAGACCTGGAAGATATTCTTGGTTTAGATGTAGTAATAGCCAACGACGCAAACTGCTTTGCACTTGCTGAAACCCATTGGGGTGCTGTAAAGGAAAAATGCCCCGAAGCCCGTGTTGTATTCGGCATTATAATGGGTACGGGTGTTGGCGGTGGTATTGTAATTGACGGCAAGGTTTGGAACGGCTTGCACGGTATTGCCGGCGAATGGGGCCACAATTTTTTGGATGACAGCGGCGGCCCATGCTATTGCGGCAAGAATGGCTGTGTTGAAACAGTTTTGTCGGGCCCCGGGCTCCAACGTTTTTATGCATCGCTTACCGGCGAGAATATTACATTAAAGGAGATAGTGAAAAAACATGCCGATGGTACAGATGCGGCTGCATCTAAAACACTGGAACGCCTGGCGCATTATTTTGGTAAGGCGGTATCGGTAGTCACAAATTTGTTAGACCCTGATGTAATTGTAGTTGGCGGTGGTGTGGGTAATATTGATACCATATATACGCAGGGGTATGAATGGTTGAAATATTTTATTTTTAACAATGGGGTTAATGTGCCTGTGCTGAAACCAACGCTTGGTGACAGTGCGGGTGTATTTGGCGCAGCGGCGCTGGTGGGGTAAGCTGAAAAGTTAATGTAGCCCTTTAAAATATATGAAAAATTACTTTATACTATTTTGCTTGTTGTGTACCGGCAGTTTTATACATGCCCAAACCGCAACCTACAAAGAAAAATACCGGCCACAATTTCATTTTTCACCTGCAATAAACTGGACTAACGACCCCAACGGCCTTGTTTATTATAACGGCGAGTACCATATTTTTTACCAGCACAACCCGTTTGAAAACAAATGGGGCCACATGACGTGGGGCCATGCCATCAGCACTGACCTTGTACACTGGCACCACTTACCACTTGCTATAAAAGAAGAGAACGGGATAATGATCTTTTCAGGCACCTGTATAGTTGATAAAAACAACACAATAGGGTTTGGTAAGAATGGTGCCATACCGATGGTGGCTATTTATACGGGCCACACCAACACCAACCAATCGCAACACCTTGCCTATAGTTTTGACAAAGGGCGTACCTGGAAGAAATATGCGCAAAACCCGATACTTGACCTGCATAAAAAAGATTTTCGCGACCCTAAAGTATTTTGGTACGCACCAAAGCAATATTGGGTGATGGCTGTTGTATTGCCGCTAGACCATAAAGTGCAATTTTACAAATCATCAAACCTGTTACAATGGGCGTTGCTAAGTGAGTTTGGCCCGGCAGGTGATATTTCAGGGATATGGGAATGCCCTGACCTGTTCCAGGTGCCGGTGGCGGGCAATGCGTCTATAAAAAAGTGGGTCCTTACAAATAGCATAAGTACTGCCATGCAATATTTTGTTGGCGAATTTGATGGAATTAGCTTTCATAATGAAAGCCCGGCGGGTGGTGTGTTCAGGCCCGACTACGGCCCCGACTTTTATGCAGGCATAACTTATAACCAATTGCCTGCATCGCAAAAACCGGTAATGATAGCGTGGGCCAATAACTGGGGTTACGCAAACGATATTCCGACTACACCGTGGAAAAGTGCCATGACCCTGCCGCGTGAGATGACTGTACGCAAAGACGCCGATAAATGGATATTATTAAATAAGCCCGCTGAAGGCATTGAAAAGCTTAAAGGCGAATTACTGGCCGATGAAAGTGTTTTGGTAAGCGATAAAAAAACATACGACACTACCGGTACGCAGTTAGAAATTGAGGCGGATATGCAACCCTCAACTGGCAGCAGTGGCGTACAGCTTGCGGTTGGCAATGGTCACTACGCAGAAGTTGGTTATGATTTGGCTGCCCAAAAACTGTATATAGACAGAAGCCACACTGCAAACCAAAGCTTTAATAAAAATTTTGAAGCACCGGGGCGATTTGAGATACCATTTGTATTAAAAGACAACCACCTTGTTTTACACATTTATTTTGACAATAGTTTAATTGAAGTGTTTGCAAATAACGGCGAAGCCGCCATGACCATGCAGGTTTTCCCCGCTGACAATGATAATAGCGTGGCTTTATTTAGCACCAGCGGCGCAGCTACTTTTAACAGCATAAAAATTTGGAAAATGAAAAGTACCTGGGAATAAACTAAACGAACAAAAAAAAATCATTTTTTCTGCAACGGGATGGCACCACGACGAGTCATAATAACAAAGGCTTTTATGAGATGTGTTTTATTTGCAATGCTTGCCTGCATAGTATTTGCTGCCTGCAATAAAGACAGCACCAGCGCCGCTATTGCAGGATTGACCGGCAAATGGGTACTTGAGCCAGAATTAACACCAGTGGATGACACATTGATCTTTTACAGCAGGAATGACTCTGCATTCTTTTTCGATAAATCTGTTTATTACCAGGTTAATATGGCTGACTGGACTGGGTATGAAGCTTTTAACTATAATTACACCCTCAATTCGCTGATGACGGACAGCGTTGCAGAGCACCATATGACTTCCGCGGCGGGCACATGGGCCAATGTATACCTTAAGCAAGTTTCGGCAACTGAAATTGAAATTGGTAACTTCAGGCAGCTTGATATTCCTGCCGAAAAGTATAAATACAGGAAGGTTGAGTGATCAGCAAACAATGGATCTGCAAATATAATCCGGTATAATGCCTGAAGCGTTTATTTGAGTTTCTGCGTTTTCAGCACGGGTATTACCGGTAAGTACCAATGTTGTTTTAACACCAAACTTATTGCCACCCAAAATATCGGTATTGAGGTTATCACCCACCATAAGTATTTCGTCTTTGCTGTAAAAGCCCTTTTGATTAAGCTGGTCAAATGCATACATAAACATCTGGCTATCCGGCTTGCCAAAGTGAATAAATTTTTTGTTAAGCATGTTCTCTACAAGCTTGGCTATGCCACCAGTGGCAACAGACACATCATTTTTTGAAACGGGATACAACTTATCGCTATTGGCAACAATAACCGGAATATTTTTACGTCGCAGCAGGTTAACAGTTTTATTAATATCAGTGTTCCAGTCAAAACCTTCGTCATCTAAAAAAACAAAGGCAGTAACATCTTCAATATGGTCTAACTGAATATCGCGTACTGCTATATGCTCCAAACCAGACTGCAAAATATATTCAGCCGAATTTTCTGTGCCCAGGTAAGCAATTTTACCGTTGGTTATTTTGTTCTGCAGAAACTGCCGGGCCATCATACCTGATGTTATTATTTCATGTGTTTCAATCGTTCTTATACCCAGCTTATAAAAGCTTTCGGCCTGTTGGTGCTGGCTGCGCGATGCATCGTTCGTTAAAATGCGCAGTGCAATTTCTTTACTTCTTATAAAATCAATAGTGTTCTGCACGCCTTCAATCAATCCCTTATAGTTTTTAATTACACCATAAGAGTCTAAGAAAATGGCTTTAAAATGCTCTGCTATTGATAAAAATGAAGTTTCTTTCATATTGTTTGACAGCACGCAGATCAGAAGGATTTTCACGATTCGCGGGATTTTATCAACTGTGGGATTTATCCAGCAAATCCTTTTAATTCTGTCGATCCGCGTTCCATTGCATTTATAAATTAAGTGCCTTTAAAATAATGTCAGCATTAAAATCCCCGTCAACGCTTGGCAGGTAA
This sequence comes from Bacteroidota bacterium, assembly GCA_013285915.1. Classification (GTDB taxonomy): domain Bacteria; phylum Bacteroidota; class Bacteroidia; order Chitinophagales; family Chitinophagaceae; genus JABDFW01. Next base: position 7,540 of record JABDGS010000061.1, on the reverse strand, counting down.
ATGTCAAACGCTTCTTTTTGTAATTTGTTGGCAAATATTTCATGAAAAAAATACCTCCCGTCTTTTATTACATAATTTAAAATAAAAAAGCGGTAAGCTTCTTTTAGTAAGCGTATTTCTTTTTCTTCCAGCGGAAACACGTCATGATATGCTTTTAAAAACAGCAAAAACCTCTCTTCCATAAGCGGGCCAACATAATAGCTAAATACAGTGCGGTCGCCAATATCAGATACCACCCTGCTTAAAAAATAAAAATCAAGCATACGGCTGGCCATCCTAAACCAGTCATAATCCCATCGTGAATAAAGCCGTAATGATGATGTTACTGAAAAATTGCCTATGTTCCAGTCAACAAACACAGGTATTTTGCTGAACGATCTTATATTTAATACGTCAATATTCTCCAAAAAAATATTGGCTTGTCTCTTTATTTCATCTTCATGCATCCTGTGCTCATACCTGCCCTCTTCTGTTTCCAGCGAGTTTAAAAGATGCCCTATATCAACAGCCATTGTTTTTGAAGATGTTGGCAATGTGTTGCGGATGTTATGGCAGGCTTTATGAAAAAGTGCAACCTGCTCTCCCAATTTTATTATCTGCGCATCGTCAAGCCTGCGAGGCATTTTATTCTTGATCTTTATCGGGCGATAAAATACAACCCACGCGTCAAGAATAATACTTTTAAAACGGTATACAAACAACTCGTTGCCCTTCATTAACGAGCGGGCCAAAAAATTTTCAAAAGGTGCAGGCAAATTATTGGAAAGTGCGTTAATTATTGTATGGTCTTCTACAAAGTGTGCGTATTGACCGTAATAAGAAAGTTTGGCAATAATAAAACTGCCATCCTTAAAAGTAACGCGGTATACATGGTTAGTTGACACCTTGGCGCTTATATCAACTATCCGCACAATTTCCCTTGTATTATCATAAGCCTGCCATGCTTCTTTTACAATTGCAGTAAAGTCAATAAATGGCATAATTTGATGTGTCAGATTATTTCGAAGTATCGTTTCATTTCCCAGTCGGTTACCTTCTGTGTAAACTGTCTCCATTCCCATTCTCTTGTTTTTATAAAGTGGTCAACAAAGGTATCTCCAAAAAGCTCCCGCGCAATTGGAGACGCTTTCATGGCCTGTGTTGCCTCATGTAATGTTTTGTGAAATTTTTGATGGCCATTATTATTGTATTCATTGCCTTTTGTTGGCTCCTGTGTTAAAGCAAGTTTATGCTTTATACCATACAACCCAGATGCAAGGCTTGCAGCTAAAGATAAATAAGGATTAGCATCCGCGCCGGGTGTACGTGTTTCAAGCCGTGTTGAAATATAACTGTGATTAATTACGCGCAGCGCGGCAGTTCTGTTCTCAATACCCCAGCTTACTGATGTTGATGCCCAGGCACCTTCAACATAACGTTTGTAGCTGTTAACAGTAGGTGCATACATAGGCAATATGTGCGGCATACAATACAATTGCCCGGCTATATAGTGTTTAAGCAGCGGGCTGATATGATCATTGTCCGCATCATCATAAAACAAGTTGGCGCCTTCATTGTTCCAAAGGCTTTGGTGAATGTGCCCGCTGCAGCCAGGCAAATTACTGTTCCATTTAGCCATAAAAGTTGCAACTATACCATGCCTGTAGGCAATTTCTTTAACCCCGGTTTTAAACAGCACTGCCCTGTCAGCAGCTTCCAGTATATCGGCGTGGTCAATAGCTGCCTCGTAAACACCATCGCCTGTTTCAGTATGCAGCCCTTCAAGCGGCACATTAAACTGGTGCAGCAGGTTAAAAATATCGTTGTAAAATGGGTGTTGTTCTGATGGGCGTAAAATTGAATACCCAAACATACCCGGTGTAAGCGGTGTTGGGTTTACAAAACTTTTATCTTTTAGTGATTGCGGTGTTTCTTTAAAATTAAACCATTCAAATTCTTTGGCGAAAGAAGGTTTGTAACCCATGTCAATACATTGCTGCCGTATGTTTTTTAGCAATGTTCGCGGGCATGCTGCATTTATGCCGGCATCATTACTAAAATCAGCAATAAAAAAAGGCAGGTTGTCATTCCATGGTATATAACGCAAAGTATCCAGGTCAAGCGTTGCAAAAGCATCGGGATAACCGGTATCCCAGCCGCTTATGTTTGTGTTGTCGTAACAACTATCGTTCATGTCCCATCCAAAAATAACATTGCAAAAACCTATCCCTTCATTTACCGCCTTTAAAAATTTTTCTTTACTTATTACTTTGCCACGCAGTACACCATCAATATCTGTTACAGCAAATTTTATTTTATAATCGTCCGAATGTTTAATTCTTTCTATTATCTCCTCTTTTGTCATACGGCGAATTAATTTGGGGATTGAAGATAACAAATATTATTAAAGTTACTGCGGGCTTCAGTTAACAGCTTGCCAAATAGCCGCGCAGCTTATATGTACAAAAGCGCCGATGCTATATGCACCAGCGCTTAAATAAAAACCACCTGTAGTTATATTAATTATCCTTTAACAAAATCCTGTACCAGTTCAGTTTCGCCATCGTTCATGTTAACTTTTACTGTCTTTATTGTTTTTACGCCTTCAAGGTGAACAATATAGTAAGGTGAAAGGCCGCGTTGGTCAACTTTTTCCATACCTGAAACATAATATTGGTCGTAATCATTTTTTACAATATTCAGTACGTCCTTAGGCAGGTTATCTGCGGTAAAGCGGTGGATGGTGTAAACCCATTTGCCTTTTTGATTAAGCACTGTGGTTTTGTTACCATCAACTGTAATAGTGCCTTCGCTTGATTTATATTGCTTTGCATCAGCGGCAAAACTTGTGCTTACTGTAAACATGGCTACCAGGCCAAGAGCGATTGATAATAGTTGCTTTTTCATTGTTATTTTTTTTAGTTTGTTTTTTTGAATTTTTATTTTCATGTCTCATTGACAACACAAACTTACGCCGGGTTTAAAGCGTTTTTTTTCAAATGAGGCGAATTACGAAAAAGTTGCGATGAATTGCTGAAATGCAGCGCAGGCATACATTTCAGCACATTTCATTTGACTTTTGTTAACAATTTTCTTTAACAATTCATGCTATCTTATAATAAGTCACTGTTACCGCTTTAAGATGTTTTTAACTTTATACAGTTATCTTTATGCAGATTTAATAATATATATGAGCAAGCTGTTTTCGCCTATAACAATTAAAGATATTACGCTTAAAAACAGGATAGCTGTGTCACCAATGTGCGAGTATTCATCCGAAGATGGCTTTGCTAATGACTGGCATCTTGTACATCTTGGCAGCCGTGCTGTTGGCGGTGCGGCGCTTATAACACAGGAAGCTACCGCTGTTTCACCTGAAGGAAGAATTACACATGATGATATGGGCTTATGGAAAGATGAACATATAACAAAACTGCAGCAAATAACATCATTCATACACCAGCATGGCGCTGTGGCGGGCATACAATTGGCACATGCAGGCCGTAAGGCAAGTACCAGCAGCCCGTGGAAAGGAAACAAGCACATCGCGATAAAAGATGGCGGCTGGCAAACAGTATCATCATCAAACATATCTTTTTATGATAGTGATGAGCCGCCTGCGCCTTTAACAAAAGACGGCCTTGAAAAAGTGATCAGCGATTTTAAAGATGCTGCAGCCAGGGCTGTAAAAGCAGGGTATAAAGTTCTTGAAATTCATGCTGCACATGGTTACCTTATTCACCAGTTTTTATCCCCCCTCGTTAATTTGCGGTCAGACGAGTATGGCGGAAGCTTTGATAACCGCACCCGCCTGCTATTGCAAATTATTGACGCAGTTAACCGGGTATGGCCATCGTGTTATCCTTTATTTGTGCGTATATCCTGCAGCGATTGGGCCGCCGGTGGCTGGGACGTAGAGCAATCTGTTAAGCTTGCTGCTGTACTAAAAGAAAAAGGTGTTGACCTTATTGACTGCTCATCCGGCGGTGCGGTAAGGCACCAAAAAATTGCCGTGGGCCCCGGTTACCAGGTTGCATTTGCCGAGCAGATTAAAAAGGAAGCAGGGATATTAACCGGCGCTGTTGGTTTAATAACAGAAGCGCAACAAGCAGAAGATATTCTTTTGAACTCGCAGGCTGACATAATATTGTTCGCACGGCAATTGTTGCGCGACCCATATTTTCCATTGCATGCGGCAAAACAGCTTAATGTTAATGTACCCTGGCCGGTACAATATGAAAGGGCGAAACTGTAAAGGTGAATCGGCACATGCCAGCCATTATTTGGTAAGGTGTTTTAGCTGTACGCTGTATAATATAACAAATAATGCCACTACGGCAATGCTAGCAATACCTTGAAGTCCTTTAAAATACCCAAAGCCAATAAAAAAACCTGTAGCAAACAATGGCAGTAATTCTCCGATAAGCCAAAGCCAATACCCGTCTTTTTTAAGTTTACGCATTTGTATTGCACCAAATAAACAAAGGCCTGTACAAATAAAACTAGTAATAAATATGGGCACCCTATTTGCAGCATTAACTCTTAAAGCTTCAAGGTTGTCTGTATTCATTGGGGTTTTACCACTATTCATGGCCTCTTCTGTCATCCGCAAAAGGAAATCAGCAAAAAGAAAGCTCAATAAAGAAACTAGAAAAGCGAAGCCGCACCCTATAAATGTTAATACGGTAAGCGTTTTTATGCCGCCATATTTTTCTTTTTCCTCTAGCTCGCCAAAAAGGTCGCCTTGATCACTCATGTTGAAGGGTTTAAATTAAGTGTTATGGAAAAGTAAAAGCTTTTGGGCAATTAAGCAAATTAAGTTAACGCAAACTAAATAGGCTTGCCGGTTGTTTTAAATGCCATCATAAATAAAAACGACTTTTATTGCCAATTTGCAATCACTACATAAAACAAAATAAACATGGCGAAAGAATAGTAAAATTTTAATGCAGGATGAAATATATTGCAGAAAAATAGGGTAAACCGGAATAACAATTGATGAAGAACATTTGTATAACTGAATTGTTTATTTTTGTTGCATAACCCCATAACACCGAAGTTTAACGGACCATGAAGAAGATAGAACTGGAAATAATAGCCTTGTCGCACAGTATCACTCAAACACACTCTTATGCCGTAGTGCTGGGAGAAGTGAACGGTTTGCGCCGTTTACCTATTGTGATCGGTGGGTTCGAGGCGCAGGCCATTGCCGTGGCATTGGAGCGCATGCAGCCAAGCAGGCCCCTTACGCACGACCTGATGAAGAACTTTATGAACGCCTTTAATGTTGACCTGATGGAAATTGTTATAAACGACCTTCAGGAAGGCATTTTTTATAGTAAACTGGTTTGCATTAGCGAGCACGATACTGTTGAAATTGACAGCCGCACCAGCGACGCACTTGCCCTGGCGGTGCGTTTTAGCTGCCCCATTTATACCTACGAACATATATTAGAAAGCGCAGGCATAATGATGGAGGATAACAATAAGAAAAAGAAAACGGATATTACGGTTGATGAGCCGCCTACGGCAAGCCAGGCAGAAATATCGCACATGAATTTGGACGAATTACAAACCCTGCTTAACGAGGTGCTGGAACAAGAAGATTACATTCGTGCCATTGCTATACGGGACGAGATGAATAAGAGGGGAAAATAGGTCCTGGATCATCGTTCATGTACAGGCCAATCAGCATTCTTTCTAATCTGCAATCCGAAATCGCCAATCTTCAATTAAAATGCTTCTCTTTCCCAACTGCAAAATAAATCTCGGCCTTAATATCGTTGGCAAAAGGGAAGATGGTTATCATAATTTAGAATCTGCTTTTTTGCCGGTCGCCTTGCAGGATGCGCTGGAGATAATTCCTTCCCGTAATTCCAGTCCGCCAGTAACTTTTACCTGCACAGGCTTAGCGGTGGAAGGTGAGCCAACCACCAACCTTTGTATAAAAGCTTACAACCTGCTTAAACAGCATTTTCCGCAATTACCTTCTATTACAATGCACCTGCATAAAGCCATACCAATGGGTGCTGGCCTTGGCGGTGGCAGCGCCGATGGTGCTTTTACCCTTCTTTTACTCAATAAAAAATTCAGGCTTGGCATTGCAGAGGAGCAACTGATACAGTTTGCCCTTGGACTGGGAAGTGATTGCCCGTTCTTCATTATTAATAAACCCGGCTTTGCCACTGGCCGCGGCGAGCAGCTTCAGCCTATTAGCCTGCCACTTTCAGGTAGCTCTATTTTATTAGTTAATCCCGGTATTCACATTCCTACCGGCTGGGCCTTTTCGCGAATAACGCCGTCTCAGCCCGCAAAAAGCATAAAAACTATTATCGCCCAACCACTCAGCACCTGGAAAGATGAACTGGTGAACGATTTTGAGGCACCAGTTCTTGCCGCCCACCCTCAACTTCAGTCCATCAAACAACAGCTTTACCATACAGGTGCACTGTATGCCTCAATGAGCGGCAGTGGCAGCACATTTTATGGTATTTTTTCGCAACCGATCACCATTCCGCCCGGTACGTTCCCTTCTACCTATTTTGTTAAGCAGGTTCAATTGCCTTAAGGGAGGAAAAAAGGAGGATAAAGGAGGAAAGGATTTACTAATTTTTTGCCATAATATATTGATTACCAATATATTAATAAAAATTAATCTAAAATTTTGCACAACATTCATTTGCTGCTTTAGTCAGTTTATCACAATAATTTCAAAGATCAAAAATTGCCCACAAGCTTCATGGTCAGTTCCACCTATATATATACAAAACACCTTTTTGTCTCACTTTTTTTTAAAAATCTTAAAAAATATTTTTTGCGTAAGCAAATACTTACATATATATTTGCGTAAGTAAATGCTTACAAATATGAGTGCAACAATAAGGCGCGATGTTTTCCAGGCAATAGCCGATCCCACCCGCAGGGAGATAATTAACCTGGTGGCTTACCAAAGTTTAAACCTTAATGCGATCGCAGAAAAATTTGACGTTAGCCGCCCGGCTATTAGCCAGCACATTAAAATTTTAACCGAATGCGGCCTTATCATAATAAAAAAGCAGGGAAGGGAAAGGGTTTGCGAGGCGCAGCTTAAACAGTTAGGCGAAGTATCAAGCTGGATTGAGCGGTACAGGAAACTTTGGGATGGTAAGTTTAATGCTCTGGATAACCTGCTGGAAGAAATGAAAGCCGTTGAAAAAGATACCGAAAGCAAAAATTAAAATCACCAATAAATAAAAAACTATGTCATCAACAAACAAAACAAACGTAGTTGTAGAAGCAGGCAAGCAGGAAGTATTTATCACGCGCGAATTTAACGCCCCCCGCCACCTGGTATTTAAGGCTTTTACCACCGCCGAATTATATGCTAAATGGGTGGGGCCCTGCGGGTTTAAAATGAGGATCACTAAATTTGAACCTTATAGCGGAGGTTCCTGGAGCTATGTGCATGTTAATCCTGCAGGCGACGAATTTGGTTTTCATGGGGTAACCCATGAAATGACGGCGCCGGAAAGGATCATAGGCACATTTGAATTTGATGGCCTGCCGGAAAAAGGCCATGTGG
>JABDGS010000060.1 GCA_013285915.1 Bacteroidota bacterium | reverse complement strand
TATCAAATATGTCGTACTTTAAAAACAAAGTAGTTTGGATAACCGGGGCTTCTTCCGGTATTGGCGAGGCATTAGCAATAGCATTATCAGGTGCAGGCGCCATGGTAATTTTGTCAAGCAGGAGGTATGAAGAACTGGAACGGGTTAGAAAAGCGTGCACCAATACAGGCAACGCAAAAATACTATTGCTTGATCTGCTGGACACCGCATCCCTCGCTGGTAAAACTGCTGAAGCTATTGCCGCATTTGGGCATATTGATATTATGGTGCATAATGGTGGTATAAGCCAGCGCTCAACAGTGGCTGATACCAGTATGCAGGTGCAGCGCAGGGTAATGGAGGTAGATTATTTTAGCTATGTAGAACTAACAAACCATTTGTTGCCCCATTTTTTAAAGCAGGGCAGTGGTTGCTTTGTTGTTATAAGCAGTGTGATGGGCAAAATAGGCACGCCAATGCGCAGCGCCTACGCAGCCGCCAAGCATGCATTGCACGGTTTTTTTGATTGCCTGCGTGCTGAAGTGTACAGCAAAAACATACAGGTTACCGTGCTAACGCCCGGCTATATACGCACTAACGTTACCATTAATGCGCTGAAGGGCGATGGCAGCGCACTGAAAGAAGTGGGTGAGAACATTGCCAAAGGACTGCCCGCTGATAAGGCCGCCCAACAAATTATGCGTGCGATTGAAACAGGCAAGCCCGAAGCATATATTGGCAAGAATGGGCAGGAAAACATGGCCTTGCTTGTACAACGGTTTGCGCCACGCATGCTGATGAAAATGGCCAGGAAGTTTGTGCCTAAATAATGGGCTATTTTTAATTAAAAATAAAACATGGATTATGAAAGAGTTTATGTTTTACATACGCAACGCAGGCGATGCAAAAGCTGCACTTTCTGCCGACGAGCATTTGGCATTTATTAAACAATGCGAAGTGTATATTGGAAAGCTAAAAGCTGATAATAAACTAATTGCTGCGCAACCAATAGTGAGGGAAGGATTTGTTATTGCCAGGCAGGGTGAGGGTTGGAGTAAAGTTGCAGTTGATCCTTCAAAAGAGGTGCAGGTGGGCTATTACCACATTATGGCAAACGATATTGACGAGGCTATAGAAATTGCAAAGGAAAACCCGGAGTTTGCATTTGTACCTTCCGCCAGTATAGAGGTGCGGCCAATAAAAGTAAAAGAGGAGCAGACAAAGTTTGTATACCCCAAATAGCACTTAGCATTTTACCATTTTCTTCTTTTTACCCAGTGTGCCTTTATCTTTTACTTTGTTAATATAATCCACCGCTGCAGGTACTTTGCATGCCGTGCCATGCATATCAACGATCACTGTTCCTATTTTTTTAGCGGCGGTAATTGCATCATTTGTCAGGGGTGCCACATAACTGCCAAGTGCTATAACAAACCCATTCATAGCATAGATCACGCGGTTTTGAGAAGAGTTTATTGTTTTCACTACCCTTTCAAGCAATTTTTTTAACGCAGTTATATCCAGTTCAGCGTCAGGCTTAAGCGCTACAACATTGCTGAGTGTTGACCAGCCTGCTGCTGCAATATTTTCTTCCGGAGAATTTATCCACTCTGTTGCAAGCTCAAATCCGTAATTATTGCCTGCCGCAACCCACGGTACCGTATATTCACTGATATTTTTTGACAGGGCTTTCTTTACCCAATCCTGCAGATCTTTCTTCGTCATTTTTACATCGTCGGCAATTAATCCTGCCAGGTACATGGCATCTGCATTGCCAGTATCGTATAAATCTTTGGCCAGGGCGTAATCAGTCTTCACTTTTTTCTGTATCACTTTCAAGTGCTCAACCTTAACCCCAAAAAAAGGCTCCAATACACCATGTTTCAATAGAATTTTTTTTATGCCTTCATCCCCTTTTGACTTTAATTCGGCCATTATTTCTTTTACAGTCATAAAAAGCAGTTTAGTGGTATAAATATCTGTAATTTATCCCACCGGCCAATGAAATACCAGCAGGTAACCGTCGGGATCTTTCACGTAAATGGCCCAGAAATTATACTTCGTAATAACCGGCTCTTTTAAGTCAACGCCTTTAGCCGTAAAATGTTTGTAGGCAGCATCAACATTGGAGCAGCCAAAATAAATGGACGTGTCGTAGTGAGCTCTTGTTCGCTGCTCATCCGGTAAGGACGGCCTTCTGTCGCACTCATACATTTCGTTCAGCATAAATTCCACGTTGCCGTGCTTCATCAGTACCCAATACACTTTGTCACCCTCGCCGTCGTCAGATTTTGCAGCCACTTCAAAACCCATTATATCACGATAAAAATGTAATGATGCCGGCATGTCAAACACCTGCAGCAATGGTGCAAGGCCGCGAATATCAACAGCATGTTTTTGTTCGGTTGGCATAAAACTATTCTGTTTTAAATGGTTTCTAAAAGTTCCGCAATCTCCGTGTGCCCTCTTCTTATTGCCCATTGCAGCGGGGTAGCCCATGCAGGTACGCCTTCGGCATTTGCTTTCGCACCTTCCTTAAGTAAAAACATAACCATCTCTTTTTTGCCGTACTTAGCAGCCCATCCCAATGGCGTGGTGCATATCTCGCCATCCACCGCGTTTATGTCGGCGCCGTGTTCTAAAAAAATGGTAGCATTTTCTATGTCGCCTCTTTGGGCAAAGCGGTGCATTGGCCGTATGCCCAGCCAGTCAATATAATTGGCATTCATCCCGTGATTGAAGAGTATTTCAACTATGGCACGGGTTTTTATACTACGGTCAGGGCCCGCGCTTCTAACACCCACTGCAACTTCCTTTGCCAATGTGGGATGATATTTTAACATCAACCTCACAAACGGTTCATGCCCCTCAGTTGCTGCACATTCAAGAGCGTAAGCATCATTTGCAAGCGCCGGGTTGGCTGCAAATACCGCCGCGCCCTCCCTTAAGTCGCCATAATAAGCTAACAAATTAACCCCTCTTGCAGCACCGTGCGAGCATAATAATTCAATCATTGGTTTATCATCACGGGCAATGGCAGCGCTAAGTGTATCGGCTGAGCTTTCTATTGGCACATTAGGGTAAGCCCCATGTTCCAATAACAGCTTTACCACCTCAATGTGCCCGTTAACCACCGCCGAGTGCAGTGCGTGGCCGCGGGGGGCTATATGCTCCTCTGGCAGGTTTGGGTCAGCCCCTCTTTCGAGCAGCAGTTTTACAATTTCAATATGCCCCCTCGCAGCAGCATTTTTTATGGGTGCACCTGCACCAATATAGTAAGTTACGTAATCTGATACTCTGTTGGCAAGTGTTGCATCTTCATCAAGCAATTGCCTTACCCTGTCAATATCGCCGATTGCACATGCAGTGCAAATATCAATGTAAGCGCCTTTTTCACGCAGGTGGTCCAATACCTGCCGTGGTGTAATGGGAAAATCTTTTGTCCAGCCACGATAGCCATAATCACCGTTTATCAATTGCACTGGCCTGGCGCCATCAGCGCGTTTTGCGTTGATATCGGCGCCCCGCGCCAGCAATTCATCAATCACATCGGGCTGCCTCGTCATAACCGCCCAATGTATAGGTTGGTTGCTATTGGCATCTTTTGCATGAACGAGCAAGGGCTTCTCATCCAGTAATTTTTTAACTGCGGCAATATCCCTGCTTTGTATGGTTTCTGCAATTATGTTACCACCTTCTGTTACGCCATTATCACCGGCAATAGCTGTTTCAAGCAGCAACTGTATTTCAGTATACCCCCTGTCTGTGGCAATGTTTAATAATGTATCGTTAGTGCCTGATGAAATTGGATTAGCGCCCCGACTTAATAAAAACCTTACGGCAGCTACCTGGTTTTCCTGCACGGCAAACAGGATGGCATTGCGATAATCGTAATGGCTGCGTATAAGCGCCGGATCTTTATCAAGCAATGATTGAAGTGTATTAATGTCGCCAGTCGCTGCAGCGCAAATCATCGCCCACAGATCTTTGCCACTGCCAACGCTCCAAAGCAAAGGCCCGTCTGAATTTAATGCTGCCGGCTGCCACATATTGGCAAGCCTGTTATTACTGGCCATAGTTTAGCACTTATAATATTTTTTATAACAACCATTGTGTTGTTAAGTTAAATATACTTCAGCCATTTCATTTCCGGGTGCGCAAATTTATATTTTGCATGCCACCTGCATGCGAAACATAAAATTACCAGGTCAACAGCATACACTAAGTACAGTACGCCTAAACCCCATTTTTGTGCAGGATCTATCTCGGTAAAAGGGGCCGTTGTATACCATTCCTGGTGTGCAGCGCCAGACAAGATAAGATTTATAATAAGCGCCGAAATATGAATAAGCAAAATATGCAGCAAATAATAAAACATAGGCACGCGTCCGATTGTTTTAAGTGTATCGGCCAACCAGCCTGTTGAACGCTGTGTATAAGGCACTAATGCAATAACAGGCCCAAGCGTCATTAATAAAAATAGCTGTGATGGCGGATATTTTTGCTGTGCCAAAAGGCGAAACAAAAAGGGCATATTACCTTTGTATACCTCACCAGTGTTTAAAATTATTAAACCTGCAATTAGCCATGCTGCAATTGCTGTAAGTCCAACCCACAAACAAAACCTTTTTACAAATTGTGCGTCGCGTAATAATAGCTGTCCAAAACCATAGCCAGCCATCATAACGCCCAGCCATGGCAATATAACAAACAACACAGCAATGTGCGGCATGCCCTGCAACCCAGATGGATAAAAGAAGCCCCAAAACCATGCAAAGGGCTGCTGCCAGGGTTGAGGTAAAATAGATGGTACGTAGTGAAAAGCCTGCTGCCCAAAAATGATAATTAACCCAACTATTGCAATGGTTAAGGGCCTAAGCCTTACAAACGCGGACAGCAACACCATACACCAACCGATCATCCATATAACACCGGCAAGTGTAAACGTTGCATAGTCAAGGTTAAAGCCCCAGAAGAACTTTATCACCGTTAATTCAAGCACTATAAGCAACAGGCCACGAGATAACAGAAACTTTGCAAGTTTACTTTTATCGCCCGTTTTATTGTAATATAAAAAGGCACTGGTGCCTGCAAAAAAAACAAATGCGGGGGCGCAAAAATGAGTAACCCAGCGTGTGAAAAAAATACCTGCAGTGGGGCCACCGGCAGGTTGACCTGAATACACGCGCACATGATCAATGGCCATTAAAACCATTGCAACGCCCCTTAAAATATCAACACTCTGTACCCTTGTTATAGTTTTGGCAGGCTTAACACCTGCAGTTGTTTGTAAGGTTTCCATAAGCTGATGCTGAATATGTTTGAGTATGTTAATATCGAAAAAAATAATCCTTTGAAAAAACAATTATGATATGTTGCAAAAAAAACTGTGCATCCAAACATCCTTTCGTGAAAAATTGCTACAAATATTAGAAAGATAAAGCCACGCGAAAGCCTATGCACTCATCAAAAGAATCGGGTGCAATTTCGTACCGTTTAAATATAGTGCAGTGCACAGCCATATTGTGGTGACAGCCACCACGTAATACCCGGTCTTTACCGGTCGTTAAAAACGGCGCACCGTCTTTTGGTATTTGGCTGGTGTCGCGTATAAATACATCTTCACACCACTCCCATAAATTGCCGCACATATCGTATAACTCTAACTGGTTGGCCTTTTTTTGCGCCACCGGCCATGTATGCCTGCCGCTATTGTTTAAATACCACGCAACCTCATCAAGACTGTTACTGCCGCTAAAAATAAATTCGTCGCGCCAATGTTTGCCACCCCGCGCTGCATATTCCCATTCGGTCTCAGACGGCAGCCTGAATACAGGGTTTGCCCCGGCAGGCAACTGTGTTTTTATAAAGGTGATTATATCACTGTTGTTTATTATAGTTAAAAAACCACCGTCTTTAGTTATATCAAGCCACGATACATGCTCAGCCGGCATGTCATCACCTTTAAAAGCTGCCGGGTTGGCATCTTCACCCATTATATATTTCCACAGCGCTTGTGTTGTTTGGATGTCAGCTATAAAAAAATCACTTATCCTGATAGGTTGCCTTTTACCATCTTCTCCAAACCAATAAGCACCTGTGCCGGTACCTTCCACAAATATCATTCGCAAATGGTGCTGTTGGCCGCCAATTTCAAAATCAAATGTCAGCTTGTTCATATATTCATTTTATGCTATTGGCTTGCAAAAACGCAGCGTATTGCCGTTAGCATCTGTTACATAAAATTCACGGGTACCCAACTTTGATCAGTCGGCCCCTGGTGTACCGGCGATGCCGTTTTGTTCGATGTATCAAGCCCGCGGCTTTTATATTTTTGAAAAAGATCATCTACCTCATCTACCCAAACATTAACTACGGAGCCAAATAGATATTCGCCTTCAAGTATAGTAAGTTGCAACTCCGCGGCACCATTTATTAAATCGATCACCCAATCTGTTTCCGGTGTGCCGGGGTATTTTAGCTGGAAATCAAGCACGCCTGTATAAAAGGCGATGGCCTGCGGCATATTTCTCACTTTAAAAATAGGAACCATTTTCATGTATGTAAAATTCTGTAAAATGTAAGCTACGTACAGAAATTTAAAAAAATATTTATGATATACGACTGAAAAAACTACGTAACTAAGCCATTAACAATGATAACATGTGAGCAAGCCTACGGTAAGCTAAGCGGCCAGCATATTTGTATGAATTATGTTTTAGCTTTACAGTTAATAAATAATGTAACTAAAACTGCAAAGCTTGCGTATCGTTTTTCAAAGAAGATATGTTTTTCACCTGCTGTTCTGGCTGATGTACAGCCTGTTTATGATATTGGAGCTACAGGACTATATAAAAAAGAGAAGCTTTGCTTTTAGCCTGCAGCCCTTGGTAACGCACCTTTTACTTATGGCCATGCTTGTTTATATACATACGCTTGTGCTTATACCATATTTGCTTGAAAAGAAAAGAACAGTATTATACATTGCAAGCATAGCAGGGTTAATAGTACTCTACACAATTGTGCGCAGCTGGAGCCAGTTATATTGGGATGCCGTTGTGTGGCCTGAAGATGTTATGACGCTGCAATCGTATTTTAAATGGAACCTTTTTTACGCGGTTTGGTTTATACTTATATCATCCATGCTGCTGTACACACAAAAATGGAGCGAGCAAAGGCAACAGGTAAAAAATATACAGATAAGCCAGCTGCAAACAGAGCTAAAATACCTGCGGGCACAAATAAACCCGCATTTTTTGTTTAATGGCCTTAACACCATTTACGGTTATATTGATATAAACAACCAGCAGGCGCGTGATATACTGGTGCAGTTTAGTGACCTGCTACGATATAATTTATATGAAGCTGATGTTGACATGGTTGAATTAGAACAGGAAACAAAGTTTCTGCAAAACTATGTGGCATTGCAAAGGGCGAGAAGCAATGATAACATGAAGATTGAACTGGTAATTGACACAGAGGATAATACCGTAAAAATTGCGCCGCTGATATGTATGGCTTTTGTTGAAAATGCATTTAAATACACTACCCGTGACAGCAGGGAAAATACCGTAAAAATTTACCTGCAGCAAAAAGGCAATACCATACATTTTAACTGCACCAATACTTACGAGGAAACGCAGCAATATTCAAAAGGCATTGGACTGAATAACGTAATGCGCAGGCTTGAGTTGCTTTACAAAGACAGGTATATGCTGGATATACATAAAGAAAACAATATTTACAGGGTTGAATTAACCCTTACTGTATGAAGAAATTACGCTGCATAATAGTAGATGATGAACCTGTTGCAAGAAAAATTTTGCAGGAGTTTGCCGAGCAGGTGCCGTACCTGGAACTTGCCGGTAAATTTGAAAATGTTTTAAAAGCAGAGGCATTTTTACAAAACAACAGGGCTGATATAATGTTTTTGGATATAGAGATGCCGAAGCTTACAGGCCTGCAGTATTTAAAAACATCCGTAGTGCAGCCGCTGGTAATTTTAACAACCGCTTTCCCCCAATATGCGCTGGAGGGTTATGAACTGGATATTATTGATTACCTGCTGAAACCGTTTGCGTTCAACCGTTTTTTAAAAGCCGTGCAAAAAGCAAAGGAATATGCAGAACTAAAAAACGTTACGCTGCCCAATAATACTGCATCGTATATTTTTGTGCGCAGCGAAAAGCGCATTGAAAAGGTTGAACTGGCCGATATATTATACATTGAAAGCCTGGGCAACTATGTAAATATTTGCACCGAACACAAGAGGATAATCGCCTACCTTACACTAAAAAGTATTGAGAACCAGCTGCCCTCAGCTGATTTTATAAAAATTCATCAATCATTCATTGTAAGCCTATCAAGAATAAACGCTATTGATGGCAACCAGGTAATATTAAAAAACAAAGAATTGCCGATGAGCCGCAATTACCGGGATAACGTTATGCAGCTGGTGGAATAGCGGTTGCTGAAAAGGTAAAGATTGCTGTTTATAATTTGTCTAATACATATTTGGCAAACCAGTTTGGCACAAATTGCGGATCAAAATTTATTTCCCTGCCTTCCGTAATTTCAGCTACCAATTTGTGTGTAGTGCCCGAATTATCAAATAAATAAGCCCGGTTTGTTAACTTGATAATATTTAACAGATTATTTAACGACGCGTAGTACCTTTTTTCAATTTTTTCAACCGGTACGGCGTGTCCACCCTTTTCAACCCTGTCGGCAACACGGTCTTTGTTAATTAAAACATTGTCAGTCGAAATATAGTACAGGTAAGTTCTATAATTATCTTCTTTAGCAGCCCTCAAAAAAGCCAACTTATCTTTTCCTGACATTACTGTTTCAAAAGTGAAGGTTTGATGGCTTTTCATTATTTGTTGCCTCACAAAATCAGCAACCAACGCGGCGAAATAAGAAAAAACTTGCAACCCGCCTGTTAAATACAAAGTGTTGCGTTTTATGGTATAACCAATATTTGGACATTGCAATCGCAGCGGATGTTGGTAAAAAAATGAATTGAACAATGCAGCCGAAACGGCTACTTTATACTTTCTAAATCCTACTTTTTTATTTTTTCTTAGCTCTTTTTCTATCTCATCGGCATTAATATAATAGCCAAAATTGAGATGATAATTTTTGTGAAGGTCTTCTGTAAGAGTAGTTTTGCCCGAACCGTTAGGGTTCGCAATGATACGCAGCCGATACATTATTTAATAAGCATTTTGCCGCTGCTGTAAGTCTTTGACGCCGGCGTAAGTTTTTTGATAACGGTCTTGGTTCCATCAGGATGCAGGCGGTAAATAACATTATTTTCTAAAACTGTTACTGAAAGCCCTTTTTTAAAGGATGCAGCGATAGCCCTTCTGCCAGCAGACGCAATTGCCCCACTTTTTATCAGTGCACCAATGCGTTTCTCAGGGTCATAACCCTTACTTCTTCGCAGTGATACAGTCTTATCCGCAATTCTTTTTATACCAGTTTTCATATCTGCAATGTACGAATTTTGGTGAATTGAAGTGGCAAAGTGTGTTGGCAATTTCCTGCACCGACCTTCTTTCAGCCCCATTTCGCAAATTCGTGTTATATTGCGCCAAATTTTACTGCCTTCACATGAAGATCTTATTGAAGCAGGTTACTGTTGCCGATCCTCTTTCGCCTTTCAACGGCTCTGTAAAAGACATTTTAATTTCCAATGGTATTATTGAAAAAATTGACGGTTCATTGGAAGCGGATGGGGAAGCAACAACCATTACAGGTTTAACGGTATCACCCGGCTGGGTAGATATATTCAGTCACTTTTGTGACCCGGGACTCGAATATCGCGAAACACTGGAGTCTGGCGCCGCGGCGGCCGCAGCCGGAGGTTATACCCAGGTTTTTGTAGTGCCTAATACCAACCCGCTGGTTGATAATAAGTCGCAGGTTGAATATATCGTTCAAAAATCAAAAGCGCTGCCGGTAAAAATCCACCCGCTTGGTGCGGTTACAAAAGGTATTGAAGGAAAAGAACTTGCTGAAATGTACGATATGCAGTCAAATGGAGCGGTTGCATTTAGCGACGGTATTTTACCCGTTCAGTCGGCGGGCCTTATGCTGAAAGCCCTGCAATATGTAAAAGCGTTTAACGGCGTAGTAATACAGGTGCCGGTTGATAAAAGCATAGGGCAGTACGGTTTAATGAATGAGGGCATAATTTCAACCAGGCTTGGGCTACCCGGCATGCCGGCAATAGCTGAAGAACTTATTATACAGCGCGATATTGAATTGCTTAAATATACCGGCAGCAAATTGCATATAACAGGTGTATCAACCGCAAAAGGGTTAAGCCTTATTGCCGCTGCCAAAGAGCAGGGGCTTGAAATAACCTGCAGTGTAGCACCTTACCAGGTATTTTTTTGTGATGAAGACCTGCAGGAGTACGATACCAACCTAAAAGTAAACCCGCCTTTGCGCACGCGTCAGGACATGCTTGCTTTGCGGGAAGGCGTTAAAAGCGGGCTGATAGATTGTATTGCATCGCATCACATTCCCCAAAACTGGGATAGCAAAACGTGCGAATTTGAATATGCTAAAAACGGCATGCTGAGTTTACAGACAGCTTACGCCGCCGTTAATACAGCCATACCCGGCCTTAGCAGTAACAGGCTGGTTGAGCTATTTTCAACAAAAAGCCGCAGCATATTTAACCTGCCTTTAGCTACCATAAATGAGGGTGCAACAGCAGAATTAACTTTATTTGCAGGCGATGAAAAATTCACCCTGCAAAAAAAGGATATCAAGAGCAAATCTTATAACTCACCTTTTATATTGCAGCAGCTTTCGGGCAGGGTTGCAGGGATTATATCAAAAGGAAATATCATCATAAACGAATAATGCTTTACATGGGTAAGAATAAAAACATTTCAACAGGCATTATTTGGGGGATAGGCTTAGGTGTACTGTATTGTATTTTACTTTTTATAAGATGGCGGCTGGCAGCGAACCTTCTTTCATTTGGCGTGTATGCTTTTGTTGGCTATGCAGTTATACTCGGCCTGCTTTTTTTTGAAAGCAACTACCGCAAAAAGAGTGAAGGTGGCCTTATTGAACTTAAGGAGCTTTTTCAAACATTGTTTGTGTCTGTTTTACTGTTTGAGTTGTTCTATTCAATTTTCAATTTGCTATATTTAAAATGGATCGACCCAGGGGTATTAGACAGGCTGAAAAAAGGTACCGAACTGATGATGGATAAAATGGCCATGCCAGACGACCAAAAGAAACTTAGCCTGCAGAGCATTGACGACCTGAAACTTTCAACCGAAACAGGCAGTGTTATAAAAGGATATTTTACCAGTGTAGCAGTAAGCGGCGTACTGGCATTTTTTATTGCGTTAATAATGCGAAAAAGAAAACCTGTTGTTGTAGAAACAAATTAAATAATGGATGTATCTATAGTTATACCGCTGTTTAATGAGGAGGAGTCGCTGCCTGAGTTGTGCGACTGGATAGTGCGCGTGGTTACCGAAAATAAAATTTCGTACGAAATTATAATGATCGACGACGGAAGCAGGGACAACAGCTGGAATGTAATTGAAAAACTCAGCGCTGAAAACAGGCATATAAAGGGCATAAAATTTCAACGCAACTATGGTAAATCTGCTGCACTTAACGAAGGCTTTAAAGCTGCGCAGGGTGAGGTGGTTATTACTATGGATGCTGACATGCAGGACAGCCCCGATGAAATACCTGAACTGCGCAGGATGATAGTTGAAGACGGCTATGACCTTGTAAGCGGCTGGAAAAAAGTGCGGTACGATAACGCTCTGTCAAAAAACATCCCTTCAAAATTATTTAACTGGCTGGCACGCCGTGTGTCAGGCATAAAGCTGCATGATTTTAACTGCGGGTTAAAAGCTTACCGTAAAAAAGTAGTAAAGAGCATTGAGGTTTATGGCGAAATGCACCGAAACATACCTGTGCTGGCAAAATGGAGTGGCTTTAGAAAGATAACAGAAAAAGTGGTGATACACCGGCCGCGCAAATATGGTGTAACAAAGTTTGGCTTAGACCGGTTTATAAACGGCTTTTTAGACTTGCTTACGGTTACGTTTGTGGGGCGCTTTAGCAAAAGGCCCATGCACTTTTTTGGTTTGTATGGCACATTATTTTTCCTGGTTGGTTTGGGCAGCATTCTTTACTTAGCCATCTCAAAATTCAGCGATGCAAATTTTGGCTTAACCAACAAGCCCGCTTTTTATATCGCACTAACCGCTATGATAATCGGTATGCAATTATTTTTAGCAGGTTTTGTGTCTGAACTTATTGCCCGTAACTCCACTGAAAGAAATAATTATCTTATAGAGAAGAAATTAGGGTTGTAAAAGAAAGATTGATATTTGCCTATGCAAAAAGTGGTTATAATAGGCCCTGCACACCCTTTACGTGGCGGTTTGGCATCGTTTGACGAGAGGTTGGCAAGGGCGTTTCAGCAGCAGGGTGATGATGCAATTATTTACACTTTCTCACTTCAATACCCCGGTTTTTTGTTTCCTGGCTCAACACAATATTCCTCCGAACCTGCACCTACAGACATACGCATAAAAGTTTGCATAAATTCCGTTAATCCTCTCAATTGGCTGGCAGTTGGCAATGAGTTAAAAAAATATAAACCCGACATTATCGTTGTGCGTTACTGGCTGCCGTTTATGGGCCCATGCCTGGGCACCATTTTGCGCAGGGCAAAAACCAATAAACATACAAAGGTTGTTGCGATAACTGACAATGTGCTGCCACACGAAAAAAGGCCGGGAGATAAACCATTTACAAAATATTTTCTCGGCGCGTGTGATGCTTTTATTACCATGAGCGAAAAGGTAATGAAAGACCTGCGGTTGTTCACCACCAAACCTGCCAAACAGATCATTCACCCTTTATACGACAACTTTGGCGATGCTGTAACAAAAACTGAAGCAAAGCAGCATTTAGGCTTACCTGCTGACGGCAAGATCATTTTATTTTTTGGGTTTATAAGAAAGTATAAGGGGCTTGATATTTTGCTTGAAGCAATGGGCCTATTAAAGAATAGCGCTGTAGGAGATATAAGGTTGCTGGTTGCCGGTGAGTTTTATGAAGACAGGAAACCTTATGATGATCTGATTGAAGGCCTGGGAATAAGTGAACAATTAATTCTGCGAACAGATTTTATTGCTGACAGTGAAGTAAAATTTTATTTAAGTGCTGCTGATTTTGTTATACAGCCATACCGCAATGCAACCCAAAGCGGCGTAACACCTTTAGCCTACCATTTTGAAAAGCCTATGCTTGTAACCAATGTCGGCAGCCTGCCAGACCTTGTGCCTGATAAAAAAGTGGGTATTGTAGCCGAACCAAATGCAAAGTCGATCGCCGAAGGCATTACTCAACTGTATGCATTAGGGGAGGAGTATTTTTTGCCCAACCTGCGGGAAGAAAAAAAGAAATACAGTTGGGATGTTTTAGTAAATACGGTAAAGGAACTGGCGCAATCTTAATATTTCTTCATCGCTTTTTCCAATAACCCGGCAATAACCGCGTAGCCCTTGTCGGAGGGATGAAGCCCGTCAAATGTCATATTGCCTGCTTCAACAGGATAAGGGTACTCGTCCGTGGCAGCGTTAAACGGCACATCTATAAATTTTGGGTAAGGGTAGTTTGTATACTCACCGGTTTTCGGGTCTTTCAACCGCTTAAAGTTAACCAGCTTTGGCAACGCCAGCTTTTTGGTATGGTAAAGGTCAACAACGGTAAAATGCTCAAAATCCCCAATGTTTTTAATGGCGTTCGCAAATTGCTCCAGCGTTTGGCCGTTCTTCGCTTTATAGCTGCCCCAGGCATTGTTTGTATAGCTGTTTATGTACACAAAATCAGCCCTTTGCATGGGAGTGATTAGAATGATTTTCGCATCTGTGTTCAGGCCCCGCAACTTGTTAATAATAATGCGGAATGAACCATAGACCGTGTTGTTGCCTGTATTGTTTTTGTAATCGTCAAGTGTGCCTACAGGGCGGCCCTGCCACCAATCGTTTGTACCAAGAAAAACAGAGTATACATCAGCTTTTTGAATGTCCAGCTTGTCAATACTTGCCGCAATACCGCCTGACGTCCAGCCGTTATAGCCTTTGTTGGTAAAATGAACATAAGGCATTTTTTCAACAACCCTTGTCATGTACCCTTTGGTAACCCTGTTGCCGGTTTCGTTTTGGTGGTCGTTAAGATAGGTGATAGAATCGCCAATGGCAACCCATGAAATATCCTTATGGGTAAATGAGGCTGCGATAATTACAATTACAGCAAGCGATAAAAGCTTTTTCATCAGAGATATTTGAGGGATTAAATATACGGTATGTGCAGGGTAATTATTCACCATCCTGAAAGCGCCCAGTCAACAAGAACAGTGAAATTTAAAAAAATACTTTGCTGTTTTAGCGGACAAAACAGCAGTTTGTATATATAGGTATGAAGATCTTTGATTAGACGGAAAATTAAATATTGATTTTGAAAGCGCGTACAACACGAAGACCTGAGCTTACATGCGTAAAAAAATAATATATTAAATTTATGCTTTTTGCAATTAATACATTGATAATGAATACATTGCAGTTTTTAGCATTCCTCCTTTTTCCTCCTTCTTTCCTCCGCAGGTGGGGCAATCGCAAAAAGCATGGAAATGGTAGCACGCCGCTGGGTTTTGCCACTCAACGCCTGTTTTTGCAGGTATGGTGTTAATTGCTTTTTTTTGCGGCATGATACCTTTTGAGACGATAGATAAAAGCTGGACATTATTTTTAGACAGGGACGGGGTAATAAACCGCGATAAAGAAGGCGATTACATACGCAACAAGGGAGAATTTGTAATGCTGGAAAGGGCAGACGAAGCCATTTATATGCTCAACAATATTTTTGGCCTTACTGTAGTGGTAACCAACCAAAAAGGGGTGGGGAAGGGGTTAATGACGCTGGAAGATTTAAATGGCATACATGAACTACTTGTTGAGCAGATAAGTGCAAAGCATGCCAAGGTGGACAAAATTTATTTTTGTTCCTCTACGGATAATAACCACCCTAACCGAAAGCCCCAGCCAGGCATGGCGCACCTTGCTAAAGCCGATTTTCCGCAGATTGACCTTGCCAAAAGCATTATGGTGGGCAACCGCCTTAGCGATATGGAGTTTGGCAAGAACGCAGGTATGTACACTGTGTTTTTAGCTACCACGCACCCCGATACACCCTTTCCACATCCCCTTATTGATGAAAGGTTTAACAGTTTAATAGAGTTTGCCGAAAAATTACATGCAACAAAACATTAAAGTTTAAAACTGGTATAATATTAAGCCTATTAAAACGTCAACAACAGTGTATCTTACAACAGGTTTAAAGCGGTTTTACAATATGCGGTATATTTTTGTATGTTTTGGTGCTTTGATTGGTTTTGCAGCGGGTGCACAAAGAATAAGCGCCGCCGATATGGCTTATTTGCAAAAGCTGGAAGATGATTCAATAAAGCCGGTATCGCGCCAAATGGTTTTGGATACCATACCGGGAAGGCGGTTTTCCGCAGACAGCGCATTTATTAAGCTGTTTGTAAGGGCGCTGAAAACAAGAGGTTCATTCAGTTATCCATTTGATTCAATTACAACCATCAGCAAGATATATCCACCGGACAGCACCTTCAGGATATTTACCTGGGAAATGGAACGCGACGAGGGGTATTACAGGCAGCAGGGTGCCATACAAATGAAAACCTCAGATGGATCGTTAAAGCTTTTTCCGCTTATTGACGGGAGTGATTTTGCAGTAACACCGACAGACTCTATAAGGGGCCCGCAAAGCTGGATAGGAGCTATCTATTACGGTATTGTTACAAAAGAATACCGGGGCAAAAAATACTATACGCTTTTTGGGTTTGACGATAACGATTTTGTAAGCACCCGTAAGTGGGCCGATGTGCTTACTTTTAATGCAAACGGGCAGCCACAGTTTGGCGCAAATATTTTTGACTATAAAGAAGATAGTTTAAAAGCACCACAACCGGCCTATCGGTTTTTGCTTGAATATAAAAAAGACGCCCGGGCAAAACTTGTTTATGACCCGGATATGGACCTGATTGTTTTTGACCATTTAATCAGCGAATCGAACGAGCAGGCAAAAAAATTTACACTTATACCCGACGGCAGTTATGAAGGGTTTAAATGGAAGGATGGTAAATGGGTGCATATAGATGACGTTTTTGCCAACCCGCAAACAGATGGAAAAGTGCCCACGCCAAAGCCATTATTTAACGATGCTGGTAAACCAGGCAACCAATAAGCTTAAAATAGGCTTAGCGCGGGTTATGTTATAATTAAAGCTAACGGTTATTAGTGGAAAGAAATTACATTTGTTTTGGCTATGCAACACTGGTCGAAATATACAAGATCCACGGCTACATTCTGGAAAAACCTTATTGGTGACCCCGCGGAATTTTCGTTGGAAAACAGGTTGTACAACGCCGTAAGCCTCATTACCCTTGCGGAGCTTATTCTTCTTATACCTTTTGATTTTGCAATTGGCCTAACCAGCATAAGCGCAATGCTGGCTGTGTTATGTGTTTTGCAATTTTATTTCTATTATTTAGCCCGTTATAAAAAGAAATTTTATGCGGCCAGCATCATATACTGCTTTATCGCATACATATTTCTCATACTAAATTATTATATCAACTCTGGCATAAATGGGCCTACGATCCTGGGGTTTGTTATGAGCTTTGTTTTATTTATTGCCATTACGCCGCCACGCTGGCACAAATGGTGGCTTACATTGCATGCGATTATTGGTTGTGGCCTTTTAACGTTGGAGTATTATAATTTAGGTGGCACCGACAGCTACCGTGATAATAAGGACCGCTTTACTGATAATGGAGGAACATATCTTGTGTTGCTGTTTTGCCTGTATTTTGTAATTCGTTACACGCTGAACAATTACAACAAAGAAAAAAATCTTGCTCAAAAACATGCCGCCGCCATTGCAATAAAAAACATTGAACTGGAGGAACTTAACCGCGAAAAAACACGGCTGTTCTCAATGATATCGCATGACCTGCGTACACCGCTTAATTCAATACAGGGTTATCTTGAGTTGTTATCAATGGGAAGCCTGCCTGCACCGGAAAAAGAAAAAATTGAAATAGAACTTTTAAATCACACCCGCCAAACACAGGATATGCTTTTTAACCTGTTGTCATGGTCTAAATCGCAGATGTCAGGCAGTAGTACTTATCTGCAACCGCTTAATTTTTTCAGTACTGTTTCAGGCACGTTAGACATGATGACGACCGTAGCTAATAAAAAAGGTATAACACTCACCAATGAAATTGACCCGCATGTGCAGATTAAAGCTGACGCAGATATGCTGCAGCTGGTTGTGCGTAACCTGGTACATAACGCAATAAAGTTTACAGGCAATGAGGGCCTGATAATGATTAAAACCCAGGCGGGAGATAATGAATGCCTGATAAGCATTAAAGACAACGGCATCGGTATACCGCTGGAGAAACAGCACGATATTTTCTCTTTAAAAATACGTTCGGCCCAGGGCACCGGAAAAGAACGCGGCATTGGCCTCGGGTTGTTCCTGTGCAGGCAGTTGATTGAGTTGCAGGATGGAAGGATATGGTTTAACAGCGTGCCCGGTATAGGATCAGAATTTATGCTGGCGCTACCACGCGTGCTAAATTAACCAGCCCTTAATGGGAATGCAGTTTTTTTAATATATCTGGAGACACATCCTCGGCAGACATACCGTAGCCCGTAACCAGCACCCCTTTTACACCTGTTTTTGATTGAATAGCATATACTGTTGCTTCGTCGCCGGGGTCGCTATTACCTTCGTAGCGGTACACATCAATTATATCAAAGTCGTCAGCATTGAAGGTTTCATTGCCGGCCATAAGGCAGTTTTCTCCGATAGCAAAATCTATAATAAAGCCCTGGCTGTGCAGTTTCTCTACTGCCTCGGTAACTGTTGCATAATGAAAGTTTTGTGCCACAGGTTAAATTTTAGGTGGTGTAAATGAAAGAACAAAAATATAATTATTATTTGCACATTTATTACATTGCCGCCATGCGATATAATAGTTTTATTACAAAAGCGCTGCTTGTTTTTTTCGGGTTGCTATTACAGGTAGTTAATTACGCACAAATACAGCCACAATACAAAGATCCGCACGTTAGTATTAATGAAAGGGTGACAGACTTGTTAGCCCGCATGACACCGGAAGAAAAATTCTGGCAGTTATTTATGATACCCGGCGACCTTGACAACATTGATACCAACCAGTACAAGCATGGTATTTTTGGTTTCCAGGTAAGCGCTGTGTCAAAGGGCAACAATGCCGCGGCACAAGTGCTGCAATATGGTACTGGAGAAGATGCGTTAAGCCTCGCCAAAAAAATAAATGCCATTCAAAAATACTTTATTGAGAAGAGCAGGCTGGGCATACCAATTATTCTATTTGATGAAGCACTGCACGGGCTCGTGCGCAGCGGGGCAACATCCTTTCCGCAAGCAATAGGGCTGGCCGCAAGCTGGGACACAACATTAATGCATAACGTAGCTGAACGAATTGCAGAAGAAACAAAGGCACGTGGTATTAGGCAGATATTAACACCGGTTATAAATGTAGCGAGTGATGTACGCTGGGGAAGAACGGAAGAAACATACGGAGAGGATCCTTTTCTGACATCAGAAATGGCGGTGGCGTTTACGGGCGCTTTTGAACGAAAGGGCATTATAACAACACCAAAGCATTTTATAGCTAATGTCGGCGATGGCGGCAGGGACAGTTACCCAATTAATTACAATGAACGGTTACTCGAAGAAATATACTTCCCACCATTTAAAGCTTGTTTTGAGAGGGCTGGCTCACGTTCTGTAATGACAGCATACAACTCATTAAACGGTGCACCTTGCTCCGCCAATGATTGGCTGCTGAATAAGAAACTAAAAGATGAATGGGGTTTTAAAGGTTTTGTAATATCAGATGCCAGCGCGGTAGGCGGCGCCAATGTATTGCATTATACCGCTAAGGACTATCCAACAGCAGGGCAGCAGGCTATTACAAACGGGCTTGATGTTATTTTTCAAACAGCTTATGAACATTATAAATTATTCATCCCACCATTTCTTAATGGTGGAATACCACATGCAAGAATTGACGATGCCGTAGCAAGAGTATTGCGGGCTAAGTTCGAGCTGGGTTTATTTGAAAACCCTTACGTGCCTGAAACCGATGCTGCTAAATGGGTGCATACTGATACAAGCAAATATCTTGCGAGGCGGGCTGCATTTGAATCAATCGTATTGCTTAAAAACGAAAATAATATCCTGCCGTTAAAAGGCAGGCACACTATTGCTGTTATTGGTGAAGATGCTGTAAATGCCAGGCTTGGCGGCTACAGCGGCCCTGGCAATGGCAAGGTAAGTATATTAGATGGCATGAAGCAAAGGGCTGCAGACAGCATTAAAATTGTGTACGAACCCGGCTGCGGATTGAGCACTAAGGATTGGGTAGTAGTTGCTGCAAATTATTTAAACAATTTAAAAGGAGAATATTTTAGCAATATAGCATTAAGCGGCAAGCCTGCTGTTATAAGAGATGATAAGGAAATTAATTTTCAATGGACATTATTTCCGCCGGATAATGCATTGCCACTCGATTTTTATTCTGTGCGCTGGACAGGGCAGTTAAAAGCGCCCGCAACAGGTACATACAAAATAGGGCTTGATGGCAACGACGGCTACAGGCTATATATAAACAATAGGCTTGTTATAGATAACTGGCGCAAGCAAACATACAGTACTATACTGGCAGACTACATGTTTGAAAAAGACAAGCTGTATGAGGTTAAAGTAGAATTTTTTGAACCGAATGGTAACGCGCACATAAAATTAATATGGAACTATGGAGCCGATAATGATTGGAAACAGAAAATAGATAAAGCTGTTGCGGCAGCGCAAAAAGCCGATGCAGTTGTAATTGCTGCGGGTATTATTGAAGGCGAGTTCCAGGACAGGGCTATGCTTACATTACCGGGCCACCAGGAAGAATTAATAACCCGTGTGGCTGCAACAGGTAAACCTGTTGTTGTTCTATTGGTTGGCGGCAGTGCTGTTGTTATGAATAACTGGCTTGATAAAGTAAAAGGCCTTGTTGAAGTTTGGTACCCCGGTGAGGAAGGCGGCCATTCAGTGGCGCATGTGTTATTTGGTGATTATAACCCAGCGGGCAGGTTACCAATCACTTTTCCGCTAAATGAGGCGCAATTGCCATTGGTGTATAACCATAAACCAACCGGCAGGGGAGATGATTATAATAACCTGAGCGGCCTGCCACTGTTCCCCTTTGGATACGGACTTAGTTACACAAAATTTGAATATAGTGATATGCAGATTGAGAAGAAGGATATTGACACTTCTTCTTCAACTATTGTGCATTGCAACGTTAAAAATACCGGCTTGACAGAAGGTGACGAAGTTGTGCAATTATATATTAGGGATGAACTGGCATCTGTAGCAAGGCCTGTAATGGAATTGAAAGGCTTTCAGCGTATACGTTTGGCACCCGGGGAAACAAAAAACGTTTCATTCGCGCTAACCCCGGCATTATTAAAAATGCTGAATGATAAAATGCAGTGGGTTGTTGAGCCGGGGGATTTTAGAATTATGATCGGTGCCTCGTCAAGAGATATTCGTTTGAAAGACACCCTGCATGTACAGTAAGCAATGATAAAAAAAAGCGCCGTGCATCCGTGCCCGGCGCTGCTTAAGAAATGAAGAGTTTATAAAGGCAGTTATCTCTGTATAATTATTTTATTTGTTGTAACTGTACCGTTTGTAATTATGGAAACTGTATACTGGCCGGCTGCCAACTGCGAAACATCAAATGCATTATTTACTGATGCATGTTGCCATTGTTTTACTGCCTGCCCCTGCATGTTATAAATAGTAACATTATCAGCTATTGTAATACCAGGCATTGTGATGGTTATATACCGCGCGGCCGGGTTGGGGTAAACATTTGCAACTGCCGTTTTGCCGGGTGCTTTTACCACAACCGTATTTGAGTACATATAGTTACCGTCTTCATCAACCTGTTTTAACCGGTAATAATTGGATTCTGCCGCTGGGGATAGATCAAGATAAGAGTAATGCAGGTTTGTTGCCGAATGGGTTACACCCGCAACCATACCTATTGAATCAAACGTAACAGAGTTGGTGCTTCTTTCAATAGCAAAATATTTATTGTTAAGCTCAGTTGCAGTTTGCCATTGCAGCATCACATCGCTCTTAATATAGCTTGCCGTTAACGGCAGCATAGTTACAGGTAACGTGCCGGTGCTGGTTAACAACGATGAATATATATCGGAGTTACTGGTTGCATAATCCCTGTTATCTTCCCAAAACACAATGCCCGCACCATCTCCGTTTGGTACTATCACCGCCCTTTGTTGGTTATCAGCTGCGGTACAAATCGCTACACCATTTGTATTCCATAACTTATTGCCGGCAGTGTCAATTTTCTGCCCATATATATCAAGGTTATTGTTGCCGTTCCTGTTATCAGTGCACACAATAACTGCATTGCCCTTCTTATCAGCCATTATGCAGCTTGTTACTTCATCCTCTTCAAATATTGCCGACCCTGGGTATGTTTGCGTTGTGCTAAGCAG
Source organism: Bacteroidota bacterium (assembly GCA_013285915.1). Lineage (GTDB taxonomy): Bacteria > Bacteroidota > Bacteroidia > Chitinophagales > Chitinophagaceae > JABDFW01. The sequence continues at coordinate 4,392 of JABDGS010000060.1, read as the reverse complement.
TATGCCATCGGTTGCAAACGCCATAGATCCGTCCTGCCTTACGCGTTGGGCATACATGTCAAAATTGCCACGCTCATCTGCCCATGTTATATATGCTCCGCCTGCACTGTCACCCGTTAGCTGGGGCATAAACTGCCTGCCTGTTGCAGTACATACAGGCAAACCGTTATTAAAGTACCAGGGGTCAGTTGGAGCAAGCCATTTTTTATTGCCGGCACTATCAACCCACTGTACATAAACGTCGTATGTTGCGCCGCCAAAGCCTTTGCGGTTATCATCCCACACAATTATAGCGCCTTTGTGCCCATCGCTTATTATACGCGGGTAAAGCTGGTCGTAATCCTGCTGGCATATAGGCAAATCCTCATAGCCCCATTTTTTGTTAAAGGACGAGTCGTAATGCTGTGCGAAAATGTCATCACCATAACCAGAGCGGTCATCGTACCATGTTACAATAAAACCACCCGCCATGTCACTAACAAGCTGCGGCTCGTAGGCATAATAATTATTTGGATAACTAAGCTGTAGCCCGTATTGTGTGTTACTCACCAATGCACTGCCGCTGCTGTTCAAGTGCTGCCCCAAAATGTTAACCTCATTGCCGTACCTAAACTCATCCCAGGCAGCATACAGCCCACCCTTGCCATCATTCACAAGGCTTATGTGAGCCTTTATATCGGGGTTTGAGTCTAATGCAAGGCCGCCCGCAGTCCATGTCGCCACGCCGTTAGCGTTAACATGCTGCGCATAAATATCCTGCTCCTGGTTGTTGGTGCCGGTTTGATTGCGGTAATCAATCCATGCAACAAAAACACCACCGCTGCCATCAGGCGTTATCTTTGGGCGCGCCGCTTTTTGGCCGGCAGATAACACCTTACCATTAGCTGTTAAAAGTTTCTCGCCCTTGCTGTTAAGGTGTTGCAGGTAAATATCACCAGGGTTGCCAACGCGGCCATCCATCCAGCAAACGAAAGCGCCGCCATTACCGTCTGGCGCGGCCTGCGAAAATGTTTGACTGCCAGCAGCATTGCAAATAGCGTTATTTTTTGTTGGGCTGGCATTCCATTGTGCAAAGCACAGTGCGTTAATAAATAAAAATAAAAGCGTTAGCGTAGATTTTCTTTTCATACAAATTGGTGTTTAAACAAATAATTTATTACAGGATAACGGATGAAAGGCATTTCATTGTGGGGTATGGTTAGCTGTTTAATGCCGGTGTACTAAATAAAAAATTATTTCCGTATCCGCATACGATGCCTTTACAAGTGGGAAAGCTTATTTAATAAGTGGGAAGTGAGGCTTGCAGACAACAAAAAGGCTACGCACAAACGGCATGGCCAAAATAATATCTTAATGTTAGGGCTAACAAACCAACTAATCAACAATTCAGCCAGTCAACTACATACCATATCCCGGCCCTTTAATAAACCTGCCGGGTTTAGCACCTGTATGTTCGCCATCTTTTAACACCTGTGCTCCATTCACAAAAACCTGCAGCATACCTGTAGCATATTGGTGCGGTTTTTCAAACGTGGCATGGTCTTCAATTTTTGAAGGGTCAAATACAACAACATCAGCGTAGTTACCCACCTTTAACTCGCCGCGTTTCTGCAGCTTTAAATTGGTAGCGGGCAGTTTGGCTAATTTATAAATAGCCTGTTGCAGTGAAAGCACTTTTTCATCCCGTGCATATTTGCCAATAACGCGCGCAAAATTTCCATAGGCCCTTGGGTGGGCGTTAGATTTAAGGTAAATACTGTCATCACTTGTATAAGAAGCTTCGTCGCTGCCAAAGCTTACCCACGGTAAAGCCATTTGTTTTTTTACATTGTCTTCATTTATCATAAAGTACACTGCTTCAATTCGGGTGCTGTCCTGCACAATTAAATTCATCGCAGTTTCTTCGGGTGACGTGCCGCGTATCTTTGCTACCTCAGCCAATGTTTTACCAGTGAATTTTTTTAATGAATCTTGCTTAAAGCCCAGCAGCAACACTTTATCCGCACCGCCTGCGTTGTAGTATAAATTCTCCCAATCCTGCGATGAAGTGTTCATCGCTTTTGTCATTTCCTTTCGTACTGCGGGGTCGTGAAGCCGTTGCCAAAGTTTGCCAAAACCGCCGTCCTGTAATATAGGCGGGAAGGAAGCTGTTAAACCGGTTGCACCCGCAAGGTAAGTGTACATGTCTGCGGTAATAGCGAGGCCCTGCTTCCTTGCATCTTCAACCTTTAATATAAGGCTGTCCATTTTATGCCAGTTATCTTTACCACCTGCTTTTAGATGAAATATTTCAGCGGGTATATTTGCCTGTTTTGATATGGCGATAAGTTCATCAACCGCCTGCAGCAATTTAGTGCCCTCACTGCGCATGTGGCTTATATACATTCCGTGGTATTTGGATGCTTCTTTGCACAGGGCCACCAATTCATCCGTTTTTGCAAAAAAACCGGGTGGGTAAATAAGCGCCGTGCTTACGCCCATTGCACCTTCTTTCATCGCCAGGTCAACCTGCGCTTTCATGCTGTCTAATTCAGCAGGGGTAGGGGCACGGTTATCTTCACCGATCACATATTCACGCACCTGTGCCGCACCAACAAACGAAGCTATGTTACAACTAATACCTTTTTTTTCTGCATAGTTTAAATATTCGCCCAGGGTGTTCCAGCCCACATCAAACTTCAGATCACCCTGGCCGGTTTGCATATCATGTTTCATGCGTGGGTTTAAAGGCCCCATGCTGCCACCTTCACCCATTACTTCCAGCGTAACACCCTGGCGTATATCACCCTGGCTGCGGCCATCATGTAATAATGCTACATCACTCTGGCTGAGCATATTTACAAAACCCGGCGCTACGGCCATGCCGGTTGCATCTGTTTCATTTTTTGCGGAAGCGTTTGATAAGTCGCCAATAAACGCAATGGTATCGGCATTTATGGCGATATCAGCCTTGTACGGCGCGCCCCCATTACCATCGTAAATAGTGCCGTTGCGGATGATCGTATCGTATTGCTGTTTTTGTGAACAGGAGAAGAGAATGACTGTGATAACGACGAAGTTTAATATATTTTTCATGAAGTAGTTGGTTTGGTTGTTAATTTTTGGGCAGCCTAAATTAGTATATTCAAATGAAAATGGAAAAGCTGTTTAAATCACCCCGGTTAAAATTTTAAACACAAGTTCAATGCCAATACCGCTAATTAATAACCTGTGTTTTTTATTGCTGAGCAGTTGCTGTGTCCAGTCAACAAAACCGCCATCACTCAAATTTATTTCCTTGCCTTTGTAATTAAGAAAGGTTTTAAACTGAACGAGGCCGTAATAATTGTTTGGGTCTTGCTGGTGAATGATTTCCGTTGAATAACTTTCGCTTATATTTTTTATAGCTGACTGCACGGTTGCACAAAGGGCCTCATTATTTTCCTTTAGTAATATTTTTATGGTGAGGTCTGTTTTATTGAATGATGATAACAGCTCAAGATGCAGGCTTAGATGCTCGGTTAATTGTTCCATCTCAAACAAAAAGCTGCCCCTGTTAAAGCCGGCGCTGGCCATACAAAATATGCCAAAATGTGCACTGTGGCCCGGATGCGCAAGGCCTTGCGCGCGCACCAGCCGCTCAGCGGTTACGAACTTTATGGCCGTATGGCTTTTTGTTTTTTTATAGTATTGTGCTGCCAAAAGAGCGAATACATTGGTTGCATCGCTCATTACTTCGGTACCACGTGTTGCGCTTACAATGTTATTTTGATGAACTGTTTTAAAAGTTGAGCATGTGCCCAGCGGCGCCAGTGGCGATAATTGTACCGGCTTAAATTTTTTAGTAGCTGCCAATTGCAGCCATTGCAATTCCATTTGCTTAAAAGCAATAACATCAATTGTTGAAGGGGTGGTAAACCGGTTTTGATCAAACTGGGTTAATACACCGATAGGAGAAATGTTTTGTGTTCTTCGCACGAATAAATCCAGCAAAATGCTGTTCATGTCTGTACCCGAAAGCTGTTCAAGCTTGTTGAGCATCTCATCAGTGCCTGCTTTGGATGATATAATTTTAGAAACATTTTTCATGCACATTAAAAGTAATCAACAAATTTTATTTAAGCGCTTTTGGGTTATGGGCAGGTCACAAAACGCAATATAATTTAATCAGGAAAGAAGAACTAACCACAAAGGCCATAAAGTTGAAGAATCGCAAAGGACGCAGAGCTTCCAGTTTAAAGTTTCTTATACAGGAATTTTTTAATTAAGAAAACCATTTCGCACTATGTGCAAAAAGCGAAGCTTTTCTATGTACCCTTCCCCGCTTTGGCTGTTTCTATTTGTTCTATTGAGCCTATGTGTTGAAAAATGCAAACACATAGGAGCTTGAGTTACAAATTAAGCGGCGTTTTA
>JABDGS010000059.1 GCA_013285915.1 Bacteroidota bacterium | reverse complement strand
TTGTCAAACGAAAAAGCCGTGGCTGAGAAATTGTTGCATGCAGGCGCGGTAAAACTAAGCCCGCAACAGCCATTTACCTGGGCCAGCGGTTGGAAAAGCCCCATTTATTGCGATAACCGCAGGGTGTTATCCTTTCCCTATGTACGGGATTTTATAAAAAGTGAACTGTGTAACGTAATATTTGAAAAATTTGCCGATGCTGAACTGCTTGCTGGTGTGGCTACGGCGGGTATTGCATGGGGGGCGATGGCTGCAGACCAGTTAAAGCTGCCGTATATATATGTACGCCCAAAGCCAAAAGAGCATGGGTTGGGCAACCAAATTGAAGGTTATTATGAAAAAGGACAAAAGGCGCTTGTGATAGAAGACCTTATTTCAACGGGTAAAAGCAGCCTGCAGGTGGTGGATGTATTAAAGACTGCGGGTGTTGAAGTGGTTGGTATGGTTTCAATATTTACTTATGGCTTTAATGTAGCAGATAATGCGTTTGCGGCCGCAGGTGTGCCATACTACTCATTAACAAATTATTCTGCGCTTATTAATTTAGCTTTGGAAAAGGGTACCATAAGCCCCGAAATTGAAAAAACCCTATTGCAGTGGCGGGAAGACCCTGCCAACTGGCAAGGTGTGTAACCTTAAGTGTATAATGTTTATGAAACATGTAATATTTATTGCAATTATTATCGCCTTTGCGGTTAAACTAAATGCCCAGGTAACGCAGCAAAAACCTGTATGGGCAGTTATAAGCGTGCCGCAAATGAAGTGTTGGGAGTGTAAAGAACGGTTGACGAAATTTTTGATAAAAGAAACAGGCCCGAACGACGAAGCTGCTATTTTGCAGTTTACTATAAACCTGTTTAATGCAACTGTACGCATACAATATATACCTGACAGAACCACGCTTGATTATATACGAACTGAAATTGCCAATGCAGGTTATGATGCTGACAGCATAAAAGCTACAGAAGACAGCTATAAAGTACTGCCGCCTGCCTGTAAACGAAAAGATGAAGGCGGTGGGCCGCAAAAAGGCAAACCCTGTAATGTACCAACCGACCAGCGAAGATAGCTATGAATACCATTGATGTTACTATAAGGCCCGCAGCCCTGGCCGACGTGTTACCATTGCGGCAATTAAGCATTGAAACGTTTATCGACACCTACGCAGCATATAATACGCCGGAAAATATGCAGTTGTATATTGCTACCAATTATAACACGCAGCAGCTGGTTAGTGAACTGGCTGATGCCTGCATTCAATATTTTCTTTTGTATTCGGGTGCGGTACTGGCTGGGTACATAAAATTGCGGACAACTGAAGAGCCGCCTGAGCTGGCAGGGAAAAAACATATTGAAATTGAACGGATATATGTTTTACCTGCATTTAAAGGTATGAAGCTTGGAACGCGGCTTATTGAGTGTGCTGTTGAAACGGCCACACAACAAGAGTTTGAGGTCTTATGGCTGGGTGTATGGGATGAAAATAAAAAGGCGCAGGCCTTTTATACAAAGCAGGGCTTTACCATTTTCGGAGAGCATGCTTTTGTGTTAGGCACAGAACCGCAAAGGGACTGGCTGATGATGCTACCCCTCCGCCCGTAAAGGGCGATGAAAAGCAACGTTTGTTACAGTTTTATGCTTCTCTTTCTTTGAACTGATGATTTATTATCCCTACCTTACAGCTATTCAGGTTATAATAACTTTCGTGTGTTATGACCCTTCACGAAATAATGTTTTATGCGTTTTAGCCGCGGGCATTCCATTAAGCTAACTGCACTTGCACAATTAAAAAAAGCCTTTCATTTTTCTTCGGCCGCACAGGAAAAAAATATTACAGACCTGCATTCATTTGCCGAAGAACAGGAGCATAATTTTATAAACCGCCGCCGCTTTATTGGCAATGTCGCAAAAGCAAGTGTTGTTGTTGGTGCCGCGGGCTTATACCAGGCCTGTAACACTGCCAATAAAAAAACACAACCCACTATTGCAATAGTTGGGGCAGGTATTGCCGGCCTGCATGCAGCATACATATTAAAACAGGCTGGCTATACAGCACAGGTGTATGAAGCCAGCGGGCGTACCGGCGGCAGGATATTTTCAGTGGCAGACGTTATGGGCAAAGGTTTGTGGACAGAAATGGGCGGCGAATTTATTGACAGCAGCCATACTGAAATGCTGGCACTGGCAAAACATTTTAACCTGCCGCTTATTGACCGCAAAGCACCATCTGAATTATCATTAACAGAATATTCTTATTACTTTAATAAAACACATTATCAGCTAAAAGATGTAATGAATGCACTGCAACCTGTAGCAGCGCAAATAAAAAAAGATATTGCATCGCTTACGCAGGATCTATCGTACAACAGGCATACGCCCGCAGATGTTGCATTAGATAATATGACAGTGATGCAATATGTTGAAAAACTTGGCATCAGCGGTTGGTTTAAATCGTTTATTTATAACGGCTATACGGCAGAATATGGCATGGATGCCAGCGAGCAATCTGCGCTTAATTTTCTTACACTGATAAGCCCTGATGAAAAAGGTGAATTTACGCCTTATGGCAGCAGCGATGAACGTTATTCGGTTGAAGGTGGTAACGAAAAAATATGTAAAGCACTCGGTAATGAAATTAAAACGCAGCTGCAAACAGGGCAAACGCTCGTTGCAATAAGTCAAAACAACAGCGGGCAATACATACTTAGTTTTAATACTGATAGCAAGCCACAGGAGATAACCGCGGATATTGTTTTACTTACCCTGCCTTTTACCATGCTACGGGGTGTAGAAATAAAGCTGCCTTTACCTGGATGGAAGATCAATACTATTAAAAACCTGGGTTACGGCAGTAACTCAAAAATTTTTGCCGGGATGAATGAACGCGTGTGGCGAAAGCAAGGTTATGCGGGCTACACTTTTACAGATAATGGATTAATGAACGGCTACGACAGTACGCAAATGCAAAATAATAATGAAGGCGCCTGCGTATTTACTATAGCACCCGGCGGCAAGGCAGGAGTTGATGCCGGCAAAGATTATAATGCCATGAAAGAACAAAGCATTGCACAACTGGAGGAAATATACCCCGGCACCAAAGCGCAATTTAACGGCAGGCTGCAATATTGGAACTGGCCCGGTTATGCGTTTAGCAAGTGCAGCTATATGTCGTACAAAGCCGGGCAATACACTACTATGGAGGGCACACAGTTTCAGCCGGTGGGTAACCTGTATTTTGCGGGCGAGCATTGCAGCATTTCATCGCAAGGATTTATGAATGGGGGTGCAGAAACCGGTAGGAGGGCTGCGGAGATGATCATTGGAAAATTGAAAGGAGAAAGAAGTTAATTACTTCAACTTCAACGCATATATAAAGCCATCCGAACTGCCAAAGTAAATTATGCTATCATCAATGCACGGGCTTGATACTATTGGCCCGAGTTTATAGAGGTTATTCATTCCTGTAGTAGTGCTTGAATATAGGGAGAGGTCGGCGCCTGCGGCGGCGGTTGGAAAGTCAACAGAATCTTTTTTTAGCACTGTGCCCGCAAATTGTTTTCTTCCGTCAGTAAAAAATTTGTCTTTTATCTTTCCAGTCTTAACATCTACAGCCAGTAACTGGCCGGTGAAGTCCCCAAAATAAACAGTGCTGCCAGCTATAGCGGGTGATGAATAAACATAGCCATTCGCTTCATCTTTAAATATCTCCTTTCCCGTTTTAGCATCAAATGCAAGGAAAATATGTGTGTCAGATGTGCCTGTGTACACAATGCCATCTTTGGCGGCTGCGGTAGTAAGAATCCATGAGTTATTGGCCGAGTATTTCCAGGTCATTGCGCCTGTTTCGGCATTGAGCGCGTAAAAATAGCCATCTCTCGCCCCAAAATAAACCAGGCCGTCATAAACCAAAGCTGAAGCCTGTATGCCTTCCAGTTGGTGATAGGCAGTATCAGAACCAGTTTTAAATTTCCATTTTACTGCGCCGGTCTGCGCATCAACCGCGTACATGTAGGTATCCCAGCCGCCGGCATAAATAGTATTGTTGTAAAAAGCAGGGCTGGTATGTATGATGCCACCCGTTTGCAGTTTCCATTTTTGCTCACCGGTTTTTGCAGATACAGCGTACAAGCCGCCATCCGCGCTTCCAAAATATACCAGGCTGTCGTGGACGATGGGCGAGGAGAGGAAGAAGTCAAAAGGGTCATCCATGTATTGGTTGTCCGGCTTCATCGTCCACAGGCTTATCCTGCCGTTCACTTTTTCGCCGCCTGTTTTAAATTTCCATACCACTGCGCCTGTACCTGCATCAAGTGCATAATAATATCCATCAAAACTGCCGAAGTAAACAACGCCACCTGCAATAGCCGGGGTTGAGTGAACCGCACCGCCGGTTTCAAATTTCCATTTAACCTCTCCTGTTTCTTTATTAATGGCATACAGGTATTTGTCTTCGCTGCCAACGTACACTACTCCATTGTAAATAACGGGGGATGAGAATATTTTGCCTGCTGTTTTAAATTTCCATTTCAATTCGCCAAAACTGCCCTCACCTTTGGCATCATACAAACCGGAGTGTACTTCATCCGCATGAAACATAGCAGGTTTATCGGCCTGGCGGCAGGCTACAAAACATAAACAGGCAATAACGGGAAGTATTAAATTTTTCATAGCAGGCAGATGGTAAAAAGTCTGCCCGCTAAAATATGTATAATAGGTGTTTGAACTGCAATATTTGTACGGGCGGTAATATAGCCGCTATGTGAAGGAACATTAATTTACGGTGGAGTAACTAACCCATGTAAGCTGTAACAGCGATGGGCAGGCCAACTGCAATACCGGCAAGTAATATGCGGTAGGCAAGCGAAAGCCTTTGTGCAGAAATAAGCGTATCAATACACAAAAACCAGGCTATAACCATACCTGTTACACCTGCAATAACCATGGTGCTTTTTAAAATTATACTCACTGCCATAAGCGCAGCGCTTATAAACAACAACGCAAGGGGTGCGTAATCTCGTTTATTCACTACAAACTTTTTCACAATAGATGGTTTTGTTCTATTATGACCAATAGCGTGCCAAAAAAATACAGGCGAAATAAAAACTGTTTAAAAAATTTATTTGCAGGGTTAAACCGAATAACTATCTTCGATATTATATAAGCGCTTATATAATTTTATGAACTTCTATCAACAGCTTGGTTTTCTTGTATTTGGCAGCCGGTTACGCAGGTTAAGCGAAACCTTTTTAAGTGATGTTAACAGTATTTACAAGGCGCACAAAATACCCTTTGATGCATCGTGGTTCCCGGTATTTTATATATTGTCGCAGGAAGGAGAGGTATCTATCCGTCAAATATCCAACCAGCTTGGTATAACCCATTCTGCAGCAAGCCAAATGGTAAGTAACCTGCAGGAGAAGGGACATATAAAATCAACGGTTTCAAAAAAAGATGCCCGGCACAAAGTTGTTGCTTTTACCCCAAAAGGGCAGAGGCTGCTGCAAAAAATACAGCCGGTGTGGCAAGCCTTGCAATATGCAATGCTGGAATTGGGCGGGGGCGATGCAGAAAGCCAAAAACTGCTGGCTTCGCTTACACGAGTGGAAGAAAGGATAAACGAAAAATCATTGTTCGAAAGGATTGAAGGCCATTTATAAAACGATTGTTTGCTATGGATGCTAATTATTTACCCATAAGTAAAGACTGGACGGATTTTGAACAGGTCAAAAATTTGTTACGCAATAACCTGAAACTTTCTATAACAGATGAAGCACGGCAAGGCATATTACGCTGCCGCGCATTTTTGGATGAGAAAATGGAAGATAATAATGCTGTATTTTATGGCATTAACACCGGCTTTGGTTTTTTACAAAATGTTAAGATAGATGCCAGCCAAGTGGAGAAGCTGCAGTACAACCTGCTTGTATCGCATGCGTGTGGAATGGGGGAGGAAGTGCCCCACGATATTGTAAAGCTGATGCTGATGCTAAAGGTGAAATCGTTGAGTTATGGCCATAGCGGCGTGCAGGCAGAAACGGTGGAACGGCTTGCCGACATGTTTAATAATGATGTGCTGCCGGTTATATATACACAGGGCTCATTGGGTGCTTCGGGTGATCTGGCACCTTTAAGCCATTTAAGTTTACCATTGATAGGTTTGGGCGAAGTATGTGTTAAAGATAATGGCGGCTGGGTACGCAAGCGTGTGAGTGATGTTATGCAGCAAAACGCCTGGCAGCCCATAAGCCTGCAAAGCAAAGAAGGGCTGGCCCTTATTAACGGTACACAATTTATGAGCGCTTATGGTATGTACTGCCTGCAAAAGGCAGAACAGCTTATAAAAATGGCTGACCTTATTACAGCGCTTTCATTTGATGCTTTTGATTGTATTATTGACCAGTTGCACCCAAAAATACAAGCTATACGGCCGCATAAAGGGCAGGTGGCAACCGCTGCGGTAATCAGTAAATATTTGCAGGGAAGCGAGATATTATCGCAGCGCAAACAGCAGGTGCAGGACCCCTATTCGTTCCGCTGTGTGCCGCAGGTACATGGCGCAACCAAAGACGTATTTGATAATGTGCTGAATGTTTTTTTAACAGAGATAAACTCCGTTACCGATAATCCCAATATTTTCCCCGATGATGACCTGATCGTTAGTGGTGGTAATTTTCATGGCCAGCCATTAGCGCTGCATTTAGACTTTTTAGCCATCGCCATGAGTGAGCTTGCCAACATAAGTGAAAGAAGAATTTACCAGTTGATAAGCGGGCAGCGTAACCTGCCGATGTTTTTGGTAAAAGAAGCGGGTTTAAACAGCGGGTTTATGATACCGCAGTATACGGCCGCTGGTATTGTAAGCGAGAATAAGCAGTTGTGCACGCCTGCATCGGTGGATTCTATTTCATCATCAAACAACCAGGAAGACCACGTAAGTATGGGCGCCAACGCTGCTACAAAATGTTTGCGTGTAATTAATAATGTGGAGAAAGTTTTGGCGATTGAATTACTAAGTGCTGCACAGGCACTCGATTTCAGGAGGCCGTTGAAAACCTCGCCAGTACTGGAAGAATTACAAGGTGCTTTTAGAAAATTGGTAAGCTTTAACGAAGCTGACAGGGTGCTGCATGATGATATGATGAAGGCGGTGGAGTTTGTGAGGGAGTGGGAGATCAGAAAGTAAAAAAATGTACAATTAAGTATGGCAAATCATCAATAATCAATGCTCAACATGCAACATCCAAAGAATAAAGGGTTGGGGGAGAAGATTATAATGATTTCGTAACTTTAGTAAAATTTGTGTTATGGAAGCGAATGAAATTTTGGCACCGGAAAGGTTAAGTGCTGCACAAAGAGACATATATAATTTTCTCTCTGTAAAACTGAAAGAAGAGGAATGGAAAGAAATTGCTGACATAATTAGTGGCTATATTGTTTCAAAACGGGTTTCTCCTGAAATACTGTTAAAAAACCCTACACGGCTTAACGAGCAACAGTTGCAAATGCTTAACCTGCTTAACAAACCTATGCCAGAAAGCGATTATAATGAGGTTAGGCGGTTAATTGTAAAAAACCTTGCAAAAAGGGCCGATGAAGAAATGGAAAAGCTTGAAAAAGAAAAGGGCTTTTCAGAAGACACCTATAATGAATGGGGTAAAGAACACATGCGTACCCCTTACAAACAAACCGGATGGTAGTTATTTTAGACACAAACGTTTTGTTGCAAAGCCTTGCCCGTAAAAACAAATTCCGGCCCATTTGGGATGCTTTTTTGCGTGAAGATTTCGTATTAGCCATGTCTGTATCAATTAAGTATGAGTACGAGGAAAAATTGGTTGAAAAAACCTCTGTAGAATATGCAAGTCTTATAATGCAGATATTGGAAAGGGCTGTTAACGTAACTAATAAAAAGACTTACTATTATTGGAATATAATTAAAGCCGACCCTGACGATAACAAATTTTTTGACGCTGCTGTAGCTGCCAATACTGATTACCTTGTAACCAACGATTTGCATTTTAACGAAGCCAAAAAAATCCAGTTCCCAAAAGTAACTGTTATTACGGCGGATGAATTTTTAGGTGTGTTGAAAAATATGCCGCTATAAACTTTTTATTCTTCAGCTTCCCGGCGGCCCAACGCTGAAGTGAGCGACGCAACGGCAGCCAAATAGATAATCAAAAAGCTAAGTACATAAACATTCATTTTACAATCATAAATAATTTTCCTCATGCTTATCACATCATCTATCCCAAAAACACCTACTGGCACACAGCTTAATTGCAAGGGCTGGATACAGGAAGCTGCATTGCGCATGCTGCTGAATAATTTAGACCCCGCCGTTGCTGAGCGCCCGGAAGACTTAATTGTATACGGTGGCCGTGGTAAAGCTGCGCGTAACCATGAGGCGCTGCATAATATAATTGCGGCTTTAAAAATATTAGAGAATGATGAAACGCTGCTGGTACAAAGCGGCAAGCCTGTGGGTATTTTAAAAACGCATACCAATGCGCCGCGTGTTTTGATAAGCAACAGCCAGCTTGTACCCAAATGGGCTACATGGGAGCATTTTGATGAGCTTGAAAAAAAAGGCCTGATGATGTACGGGCAAATGACCGCCGGCAGCTGGATATATATAGGCAGCCAGGGCATTGTGCAGGGCACGTATGAAACTTTTTCGGCAGTGGCCAATAAGCATTTTGGGGGCTCGTTAAAGGGCACGCTAAGCGTTACGGCAGGTTTGGGTGGCATGGGCGGTGCACAGCCATTATCAATAACCATGAATGAAGGTGTGGCGCTGATTGCCGAAGTGGAAGAATGGCGTATTGACAAACGTATTGAGACACGATACCTTGATGTTAAATACACTGATATTGACGAGGCTATCAACCGTGCGCTGGAGGCTAAAGCGGCAGGTGAAGCATTAAGCATTGGTGTATTATGCAATGCGGTGCTGTTACTGCAAAGGCTTATTGAAAGAAATATAATTGTAGATATACTTACTGACCAAACAAGTGCGCATGACCCGCTTATAGGTTACGTACCGCATACATTAACCAATGAGCAGGCAAACGTGCTGCGTGCGGATAACCCTGCCGAATATATTGAGCGCAGTTATGAAAGCATGAAGCTGCATGTTGAATTAATGTTGCAACTGCAAAAACGCGGTACTGTTACATTTGATTACGGTAATAACATTCGCGCACGTGCGCAGGAAAAAGGTTTGAAAAATGCTTTTGATTTTCCGGGCTTTGTTCCTGCTTATATACGCCCGCTGTTTTGTGAGGGTAAAGGCCCGTTCAGGTGGGCTGCGCTTAGCGGTGACCCTGCCGATATTGCCGTGACCGATGAAGTAATTGCGAATATGTTTCCGCACAATGAAAGCCTGCAGCGCTGGTTGAAGCTTGCAAAAGAGCGTATTGCCTTTCAAGGATTACCGGCGCGCATTTGCTGGCTGGGGCAGGGGGAAAGAGAAAAAGCCGGTTTGGCATTTAACGAGTTGGTACGCACAGGCAAAGTAAAAGCACCGATTGTAATAGGCCGTGACCATTTAGATACGGGAAGTGTTGCCAGCCCTAACCGAGAAACAGAGGCCATGCTTGACGGCAGCGATGCAGTGGCAGACTGGCCTTTGTTAAACGCGCTGGTTAGCACGGCCGGCGGCGCAAGCTGGGTAAGCCTGCACCATGGCGGTGGCGTAGGCATGGGTTACAGCATTCATGCCGGGATGGTTATAGTTGCTGATGGTACAGACGATGCTGCGCTACGCCTCGCACGCGTGCTGCGTAACGACCCCGGTATTGGCGTTATACGCCATGCTGACGCGGGGTATGAATTGGCAAAAGAAACTGCAAAAGAGTTTGGGTTGGATTTGGGGGAAAGGCTGAAAGGTTGATTTTAGTGGATAAAATAACCCAGGACACGGAGTTTCGCAGAGTTTTTCAGGAGTTGCACAGAGTTTGCTTTGTGCACTTTGCGTTTCTTCCTCTTTACGGCCTTTGCGGTTAATAAGCTTCTCTTTACAATTTTATTCCACAGTTGCCATAAGGTCATCTAATAACTTAACGCCATCGTATAATGGCTTATCTTCTATCAGCATAAAATAGTCTCCTTTAAGGGTAGCTGCATCAAATGTGTCGGGGTTAAAATAATTTACGGAATATGCTGAAACTACATGCTCAACCCTGGTTTCTTTCACATCAACATAAAGGTAGCGACTGGCAAGATCGGGAGCAGGGCTGTTCTTTGAAAATAATGTGCCGCGATATAAACGCCCGCCGTTGGCTATTGTTGCGCGAATGCCGGTGCCGGGTTGGCCTGCATCCTTTGTAAGAAATTGCAGCAGGCTTTCTTTTATAAAAAAATCCCAGCCTTTTGTGCAATCTTCATAACATTCAAGCGCCGGCAGCAGGCCCAAATGCGTCATGCTGATTTCGGTTGAACCGTTTTTCTCCTCAATGTCAAAAACTATGTTTGTGCCGTTCCATTCTTTTTTGTTCTTAAGCAGGTCAAGGTAGCAGTCAACAACGTGCCATACTATTTTTTTATACGGCACCATTTCGGTAACCTTCATTTCACCAAAGGTTTCCCCAAAGCGTGTAATAAATGTGTCATTAATGTTTTGTGAGCTGCCTTCAAGATTTTGCGCCCACCACGCCTGTACATTGTTAATACCATTAAAAGCTTGCCTTGCTGTTATGGCAGCGGTTATGCGACCATTGTAATGTTGCTGGTTCATAAAACTTAAATATTTGTGATGTTATACAATAAGCCTGGTAATTAGTTATAGGCCTTTATAATAGGTAACTTTAAAGTTACTCAAATGTATATGTAACTTTTGAGTTACGCAAATATTTTTTTGCAGTGATTAAAAAAACTTATTGAGCAAATCAGCATCAGGGTATATATTATCCCTTATTTGCTGGGGAGTATATTCTCCGGTTGCCCTCATAGATGCCACATCAAAAAAAGGTTTCAGGTAAGTGGCCGCTGAAGTACTTGCAGATTATATTCACCAGGTACCTTTCCTGGAGTTGAAAGAGGTTTGTACCGATGCCATTTACGCAATGGAAAAACTGCAGTCGGATAAATTTGACCTGATGTTTCTTGACATCCATCTTCCTAAACTAAAGGGCCTTGATTTTTTGGAAGCAATAAAAAACCCGCCTTATGTAATTATTACATCAGCGTATAAAGAATATGCGATAGAGGGGTTTGAACTAAACGTTGTTGATTACCTATTAAAACCCATCCGCTTTAACCGTTTTTTAAAAGCGGTTAATAAATTAAACCAGCATAAAGAAAAAATAATTCATTATAGCTCTGCCAGCGCCGGTGAAGAAAGAAAATCGTATTTTTTTAATGTTGGAAAAAAGCGGGTGAAAATATACCTGGATGAAATACTTTATGTAGAAAGCCCTGCGCGAATATGTACGCATTACCACCCATAATAAAAGCATACTTACCAAGTTTCAGTTGAACGAAATAGAAGACCTCCTTTCAAAAAATAATTTCCTCCGCATTCACCGGTCCTTCATTGCAGCGAAAGATAAGATCAGCGCTTTTACAACAACCGATGTTGAGATAAACAACAAATCAATACCCATAGGGAGAAGTTACAAAGAGTTTGTATTATCTGTATTGCAGCCTGGTTAGTAAGGGTTTATTTTTCCTGCCAAAGCATCTGCTGCCGTACGGGTTAAACTGCATATTGCAACACACCAACAGCAATTTGCTCCTTATAAATGCTTTACATACTGCGGTTATGCACGCTTAATAACACCATAACCCCTTTGGTTGAATATAGCAAAATGCTTTGCAGCACAATTATACTTTCGGTTATCTCAAACCGGCAAGCTGCTTAACCAAACCCGGTAAGCAGCAGATACGAGTTTAATGTTGGATATATAAACCGGTTAATTGCGCGAAGAAAGGATCTATTGAGAATGCCTGGAATTGGACCTGGATTGATGCAACGTTCGGGAAGGGGAATGTTCATCAATCTTTGGTCACATGAGAGGCCAAGTGTGCTAACAGCAGTCATCACAAAGGGCGGCCTTTTGGTCGCCTTTATATGTATCGTGTTAATTGTCATTTTACGGGGGAACGATGTTGTGGTAATGATGCAGCAAAAAAAATGCTATATGGCAAACAACATCTCCGTTTGACAAATTCTTAAGGTTTTCAAAAATAAATTTTGCGAAGCCAATCGGTTGCCCGTATATTTGCAACCGATTGGCTTCTTATATAATATAACATTCATGAGACGTGACATTTTTCAAGCTATTGCAGACCCTACCCGGCGGGCGATCCTCGTCTTGGTCGCTGTGCATGCGATGACGCCAAACGCCATTGCAGAGCACTTCGACATCACCCGTCAATCCATATCCAAACATTTGCGCATACTGAATGAATGCGACCTGCTGACCCAAAAGCAAGACGGCAGGGAAATATATTATGAACTAAAAATTGATAAAATGAAAGAAATAGATAACTGGCTGGAACAGTTCCGGAAGATAATGGAACAACAGTTTCAGCAACTTGATGAAGTATTATTAATACTAAAAAATAAAGAAAAATGAACCTGCTATTTGATTTCGACGTAAACAAAGAGACGAAAACCATTAACATTACCCGTGAGTTTGCCGCTGGCCTTGACCTTGTTTGGGATGCCTTTACAAAACCGGAAATACTGGCCCTGTGGCATGCCCCCAAGCCATTTACGCTTTATACAAAAGAAATGAATTTTAGCGAAGGCGGCCGTTGGCTGTACACCATGATTTCTCCAGGGGCTTCTATAGACAGCAACTCCCGCTACAGCATGGTAGAATACCTGAAAATTAACCCCAAAACCTATTATTCATCAAGAAATACTTTCACCGACGAAAATGGTAACAGCACCAGCAGTGCTTTTTCGATAACCACAAATTCTTTTAAGGAAGGCGATGGCAAAACCACAGTTTACATTGAAAAAAAGTTTGAAGACCTTGCCGTGCTTGAAATGATGGCCTCAAACGGCTTTATAGAAGGTACTGCTGCCGGGTTTGCCAACCTGGAAGAATATTTAAGCACCATTACCACCAGCAAATAACCTTAAAAAAAATATTTATGCGAAAGTTAATAATGAAAATGTCAGCTTCAGCCGACGGTTTTGTGGGCACTGGAAATGAGGACGGTAGCTGGATGTTCAAGAGCTCCACAGAAGATTCGAGGGCCTGGGCCTTGCAACCAAGTTTAGACGCGGGTTTGATCATTATGGGCAGAAAGTCGTATGAGGGGTGGTCGCAATATTGGCCAACAGCAAACGGGCCTTTTGCCGCACCGATGAACGAAGTACCCAAGGCCGTTTTTACCCAAAAGGGCTTTAAAGTCAATGATCTGAAGCCCGGCGCGTCAGGCGCGGAGATTTCCTGGAACAGCGCACAGGTATTCGATGGCGACCTTGCCGAAAACATAAGGCAACTAAAAAACCAACCCGGCAAACACATACTGGCCATTGGCGGCGCCGGGTTTATGCGCAGCCTGATAGCTGCCGGCCTTATTGATGAATACTACCTGCCCATACACCCGGTAGCGTTGGGTGCGGGCCTGCAGATATTCAACGGCCTTGAAAAACCATTGCATCTTAAACTGGTATCTTCAACGGTTTTTTCCGGGGGAATTATTGGTAATATTTACCAGCACGCATAAAAAATAAAACACTTTAAAAATAACAATATGGCAGAAATTAATCCTCACATTAACTTTAACGGAAATGCCGAAGAAGCATTTACCTTTTATAAATCAGTATTTGGCGGAGAGTTTGCAAAGATCATACGTTTCAAAAACCTTGCAAGCCCTGAATTCCCGGTAGCGGAAAAAGAAGAAAATAAAATTATGCATATAGCTTTGCCTATTGGTAAAAGTAGTATGTTGATGGCAAACGATGTTCCGGAAATTATGGGGAGAACAAACGAAAATGAGAACAGAAGTAAAATTGTAATAAGTGCGGAAAGCAAAGAAGAAGCAGACAAATTATTTAATGGGCTTTCAGCAGGAGGACAAATAGAAGGGCCTATTGGCGATAGCCCCTGGGATGGTTCATATTTTGGTTGTTTCAGGGACAAATACGGTATTGAATGGATCGTGGAGTTTACGCAGGCCAATAAAGGATAAGTTAGGTGAATGTTGATAATGAAGGTGCGCACCCCCGGTCGGCAGTTTCGTGAGTGGCGCCAGGCAAGCAAACTAAGTAACCTCTATTTTATATGAACGTACAAGAACAAATCAACGGCTATATTTCCAGCCAGCCTGAACCAAAACGCAATGAAATGCAGGCGTTGCACCTGCGCATACTTCAGGCGTTACCAGCATGTAAATTATGGTTTTTAGATGGCAAAGACGATAAAGGTAAAATTGTTACTAATCCTAATATTGGATATGGACTTCAATCCATAAAATATACTGACGGAACAAGCAAAGAGTTTTATCAAATTGGTATAAGCGCTAACACAACCGGGATTTCTGTGTATATACTTGGCATAAAAGATAAGAAATACTTAACCCAAACGTATGGAAAAGACCTGGGCAAAGCAAGTGTAACAGGCTATTGCATTAAGTTCAAAACGCTGAAAGACATAAATATTGATATACTTGAAGCGGCTATATTATATGGGGTTGGGCAAAGCAACCCTGCATAGCTTACACCTTGGCAACTGCAGAGGTATCAGCCGCAGGCAAATGATAATTATGGAACCAATCAAAAATCGATCTATATGAGAAGATCCCTTAATCTCATGGGTTTGGGCTTGGTGTTAATCGTGGTTATGATCTCATTTATGAAACCCACTAATAGCATGGAAGTGATAAAAACAGATGCCGGCCGCGTATCTGGCGTGTTAAATGCTACCGGCGATGTATACGCGTTTAAGGGCATTCCTTTTGCCGCACCCCCTGTAGGCGGGCTTAGATGGAAGGAGCCGCAGCCGGTGAAGCCCTGGGAGGGGGTTCGCAAGTGTGAAAATTTTGGCCCCAGTCCTATGCAGGCAGAACCTGTGCCCTATAGTATGTGGTCTGAAGAGTTTCTCATTCCAAAGCAACCGATAAGTGAGGATTGTTTATACCTGAATGTGTGGACGGGCGCAAAATCAGCCGGGGAAAAACGCCCTGTAATTGTTTGGATATATGGTGGAGGGTTTTTGAGCGGGGGCAGCGCGATACCTGTTTATGACGGAGAAGCCATGGCCAAAAAAGGTATTGTGTTCGTTAGCATAAACTACAGGGTAGGGGTATTTGGATTTTTTGCTCACCCGGGCCTCACAAAAGAATCCGGCAGAAATGCATCGGGCAATTATGCGATATTAGATCAATTAGCTGCACTGCGGTGGGTAAAAAACAATATTGCGGCCTTTGGTGGTGATGCTGATAATGTAACCATCGCAGGGCAGTCGGCGGGCTCTTTTAGTGTTAATTTCCTGGTTGCCTCTCCGCTGGGCAAAGGCCTCTTTCAAAAAGCGATAGGTGAGAGTGGTGCTGTGTTTTCTACTCCTTTTACCACGCTCGCCAAAGCCGAAGAAGCCGGTGAAGCATACGGAAAATCATTGAATGCGCCCAGCCTGGCAGACCTTCGGAAAGTTTCAGCAGAGGACCTGATGAAAAAACCTTACGCTGTTTGGGGCGCTATTACCGATGGCTATGTGCTGCCTGCATCTATCATGGCCATATTTGCCGCAGGAAAGGAAAATAAAGTTCCGCTGTTAACGGGATGGAACCAGGAGGAGTTTATGTTTTTTGGCGAAGTAAAAAATGCAGAAGCGTTTAAAAAGGACATGACTGATACCTATGGTGCGGATGCACCATCTGCCCTGGAAAATTATCCTGCCACTAATGATTCCATGGCAGCGTTATCTCAATACAGGTTGAGCAGCGATGAGGCCTTTGGCTCTCAGAATTTTACCTGGGCAAATATGCAGAGTGACCACGGTGCAAAAGTTTACATGTACCGGTTTACGCATAAAGTACCGGGGACGGGTGAGTATGCGAAATTTGGCGCTTTTCACGGGGGTGAATTGCCATACGCATATAATAACCTGAAATTCGGTAACCGCCCCTGGCAACCCGCAGATAATAAACTGGCCGAAACAATGTCGTCCTATTGGGCCAATTTTGCTGCTACAGGAAACCCAAATGGAAAAGGGCTTCCCGAATGGAAACCCTATAATTCAAAGACCAATGAGATCATGATACTGGACGAGCATTGTTATTCTGTAAAGATGCCGGACCTGAAAGCAATTGAATTCCTGGCTTCTAAAATGGGACCGAAGTAGTGCGAATGTTTTCTTCCCCACAGAGTGAGCCGCAATTAAAAACTTTTCCGGCGATGTATCTTCGGCTATTGTGCATGGGATGAAGAATGTTGCGGCTTTCATAATGCTATGTTTTTACAGGGTGTAAAATCCCGGGATGGTTTCGATCTTTATAGAGTCAATAAAATTCAAAATAATTTAAAGAACATTTTATGAAAAGAGTATTAAAAGTATCTAATGTCGCAAAACCGGTATTAATAATTGCTATGCTTTTTTTTGCCGTATTTCAGTCTTACGGGCAACAGGGTAAACCCACCGACAGTGGCTACGCACCTGTAAATGGCATTAAAGTTTATTACGAAGTTTATGGCGAGGGCAGGCCTATTGTTTTACTGCATGGTGCTTTTTATACCATTGGGATGAACTGGGGGGAATTAATACCTGAATTGTCAAAAACAAGAAAAGTAATTGCCATTGAAATGCAGGGGCATGGGCACACACCATATTCAGACAGAAAATTAGACATTGTTAACCTGGCAAGTGATGTGGAAGGAGTAATGAATTATTTAAAAATTGACAGTGCGGATGTTGCAGGGTATAGCATGGGTGGCAGCGTGGCCTACCAGTTTGCGGTACAAAGCCCTAAACGGCTAAGAAAATTGGTGATCATTTCTTCCACCTATAAAAGCAGTGGCTGGCTGCCCGTAGTAAATAATGCGTTTAAAGGTTTTAAGCCTGAATTTTTTGACAATACCCCTATAAAAACGGCTTATGATGCAGTAGCGCCTGACAAAACAAAATGGACAAAGTTTATAGAACAGATGATTGCTTTTGCGGGGGTACCCTTTAACGTGGGTGACGCCAATATTGCGAAAATTACTTCGCCTGTATTGCTCATCTCGGGCGACAATGATGGCCTGGATAAAATTGAGTTGATGAAAACATACCAACTATTGGGAGGTGGTGTGTCTGATTTGCAACCCATGCCAAAATCGCATTTGGCCATTGTTCCTTCGCAGGGGCATGTAAGCCTGATGATGCAGAGCAAAACAATATTAGGTTACCTGGATGACTTTTTAAAGTAAACATGGTCGCCCTGGTATAAGAATACCTTTTCTGCCCGTTGACTTTTTCTTCGCCCTCCCTGGCGCAGGTTTTCCCGCCGCGGCAGGGAACACCTGTGCCGACTAATGTGCGGGGCCTGTGACCCGTTTAACAACAACGAAGACCCTGCCGCCTGTTCCTGCTTACGGTAGCTTATGAGTTAAACGCCCTTGTTACGTCTTTCCCTGCAATGTCTCTACTATAGCTATTTTGAGTTCCTGGTTTCTAAAATGGCATCGAAATAATGCGCAATATATACAGGAACGTTAGACACCCGGCACAGAATGATGCTCGTGCATAAACCACCATTGCCCGTCAATTTTTTTAAACCCGATGGTAAGGCGAAACTGCAAATAGTCATCCGGCTTTTGGTTATCCACACTTGCGCATTGCATGTGGGCAAAGCAAAAGGCCACATCGTTACCCGCAGTAATATTTAGTTCAAGAATGTCGAAAATGCCTGTGTTGTTTTGCGGGCAATCAAAAAAGGTTTGCCAGGTTTTTTTATAGGCGTCAAGCCCTTTTGATTGAAAAGGCGGCGGCACATCGTACATTACTATATCCGGGTGGTGAAAGGCCATAACACCATCGTAGTTTTGTGCACGGGCTGCACTTGCCCAATTTTCAACCAGCAGCCTTATTTGTTGTTCGTTTTCCATAAACCAAAAATAACAAACACAAAAGCGCCCCACAGGTGCAGTAGGGACATATTAAGGGCGGTTTGCGACAAAGTGGGTGGGGAAGGGAAAGAAGGGGTAATAACTTTTGTTTAGGATGACATCGTGACTATTACGTTGCTGTAATACTTCTATATTACGGCTACCCATTTTAATACAGAAAGATACGAAGCCCTTATAAATTCTGATGTTACATTTAACTATAAATGAAATGTAATAATTTTTAGCAAAATCAAAATAGTTTTGCTTGTTTAACAAAAGCCAATATCCTTAAAATAAAAATTTTGGGTAGTAGGTTCTTATGCCATTGCTTGGTCGTTAATACAACGTATAGATTAATCCTCTATCCGATCTATAATCTCTTTAAATCGGTTATAGGTTTTCTTGGGCTGAAATTTGTTTTTTTCAATGTCTTGCATATAATCTAAAATAGCAGCATACATATTCATTGATTTTTCTATAATTTTTCCGTAGGCATTAACAGCGGACTTGTCAATATAGCAAACCGTATTACCATCTTCACTTTTGATTAAATGAACGTTGTCTTCCTGTACTAATTTCCATTTCATATAACAAGTATTAACTGTTTAATAATTGAGATAATGATTCACCTAAAGAACTTGACCAATCAAATTTCCCATTTCTGTCATTGCCATGCACAAGTCTTGCAGCCGTGCTCGGAGAAGACAACCGAATATCTACCTTTAAAATCAAATAATCCCCCTCTTTATCAATGGCATACAATCTTCTTTTTACCTCATCTAATGTTCTCAATGTCCCTGAATTGCTTTTTAATGTGCTATGGTTTTTTATAAGTGAATTTGCTTTTAATACAAATCCTTCTGATGTCCAATGGCCGGTTGCAATAACACTTCCATTGAAACTTGTTTGAAGCAACGTTTTTTGATTATAGGATTCAGGCAAAACCTTAGACACCTTTTTACCAAAATGTTCTGGCATGTTCGATATTTAGGGTGAATATACAAAAAATCCAAAGCATCTTTGGAAGCACCTTGATTGATAGCGAGGATGTCTTGATTAGCTATGTATTGTATTTTGTACTAATATATGTCCTTCTGTACTAAAAGGGATAGGTGTGTTACATATTACGGCTGTAGTTTTTCAAATACTCTTGACAAAAGGGTTTTTATTTTTAGTTCAAGAAGCTCGCCCGAATGGTCCAAGGTTTTGACCTGAAACTTTGTGTGGGCAGACCCTGCGGAGTATCTTAGCCTACCGCTGCAAAAAAGGCCCTCTTAAAAAAGAAGGCCGTGGGGCAATATAATAATCGCCCTGCTTATGAGAATTTTCAAGCAATGATTTTTCCATCACTGTAGTAGCGTTACGCTATCCACCCGCTTCAATCAAATCTGCAATCCGCAATCGGGTAACCTGCAATCGCCTATTCTGTTCTCAGGCTTTTTACCGGGTTTGCCCGCGCTGCTTTTATTGCCTGGAAACTGATGGTTGTAAGAGCAATAATTATTGCGGCAAGGCCACCCGCAACAAATACCCACCAGCTTATGGTGATGCGGTAAACATAATCCTGCAGCCAGGTGTGCATATAATACCAGGCAATAGGTGTAGCTATTGCAAAAGCAATGGCAATAAGTATAACAAATTCTTTTGTAAACAGGTACACAATGCCGGCAGTGCTTGCACCAAGCACTTTACGTATGCCCACTTCTTTTACGCGCTGCACTGCCATGAATGATGCAAGGCCATACAAGCCAAGGCAGCTAAGGAATATAGCGATGGCTGCAAAAATTTTATACAACTGTGCCAATTGGTTTTCCTGCTTGTAAAAACTTTCAATTTTATCATCAAGAAACCTGGATTCAAAAACAAAACCGGGCAGGGTTTGCTCCCACAGGTTTTTAATAGCCTGCATAGTAGCCGGAATGTTTGTGGTGGCAAGCTTTATAGTGGCCTGGTTATACATAGTAACGTTTGTAGCAATAAGCAATGGCGCAGGGCTGTTGCGGAAAGACCTGTTATTAAAATCTTTCAATACACCAACAACAGGGCATTTTATATTACCGTTCCATATACTTATTTCTTTGTTCAATATGTCATCAGGGTTTGTTATTCCCAAACTTTTCATCAGCGACTCATTCACTAAAAATTCCCTTGTCATTTTAGATGGCTGCAGGTTTCTTCCGGCTATTAAAGTCAGCTTATAAGCAGGCACATATTCTTCGTCGGCAAATTTGGTAATGGCCTTAAAATCTTCCTCTTTTATGTCATGGTTAAATTTTAGCGTACTCCATGTATCATTAGCATCTTCAACCGGCGTGTTGCTGCTGAAGCTTACGGCCTGCACGCCGTTTATGGAAAGCAACTGGTGTTTTATATAATCCATCTTGCTTATGCGTATACTATCTATACGGTAGGGCACATTTACAACAGCATCCTTATCAAAGCCCAACGGCTGGTTGATAAAATAATCCATTTGCTTTACAATGATGAGTGTGCCTATGATGAGCGACTGTGCAATAATGAACTGAAACACCACCAAACCCCTTCTTAACGAAATGCCTTTGGTTGTACCCGCAGCAAGTTTGCTCTTTAAGGCTGTAATAGGGTTAAAGCGCGATAAAACAACAGATGGATAAAAACCGGCAAGCACAGTTACTGCCACTGTTACGGCTACCAGGAATAATATAATGGTGGAGCTGTTGAGTATGCTGAATGAAAGCGATAGTTCTAAAAGCCGGTTTATATAAGGCATTGTAACAAAGGTTATGCCTGCCGCAAGTATTACAGCAATCATAACTATTAAAAATGTTTCAACAATAAACTGTATTTGTAATTGAAATTTATTGCTGCCCAGCACTTTTCTTACACCCACTTCTTTTGAGCGGTTAACAGCCTGCGCAGTAGACAGGTTGATAAAGTTTACGCAGGCAATTGCCAGTATGAATGCTGCAATAAGCCACAATACATTAAGCAGCTGATGGCTGATCGCTTTGTTACTATAATTACCGGTTTGTGTGTCGTAATGAATATCATTCACCGCCTGAATAATATAATTGTCTTTGTTTTCAGCCGATTTAACTTTTTTTGCATAGGCACTTAACTGCTGGTTAAAATTACCGGCAGAAGTATTGGGTGACAGCAAAATATAACAACCAAAATCTGGCGCAGCTTCGTTCCAGGTGGTAGACTCTTTCATTAAAGTGCCGAGATAACTTGTTCTCATAGACACAACAAGTTTCACCTGGAAGTCAGTATTGGCGGGTATGGTGGCAAGAATACCGGTAACTTTTAATACCTCAGTACTGTGGTCAAACATAAAGCCGCCTGATTGCAATTTTAGTGTGTTTCCCATGGCCAGTTTCCAGTCACCAAAATATTTTTCGGCAATTTCCTTTGTAAGTAAAACAGTATTGCGGTCTTTTAACGACCCATACGAACCCGCAAGCAGTGGAAAATTAAATATGTTAAAGAAAGAAGGATCAGTAAAAAATAAGCCACGCTCTTCTTTAAAGTGTTTTTGCGGCGCATTATTATCCACCGCCACTATTAATTCATCATTATGGCTTGCAAAAACAGGCGCTATTTCCGCTATCGCAGGGAAATTAGCTTTCAACCCTACAGGCATAGGGTAGGGTACACTTTTATCGTACGTAATATTTGCGGCACCCTCATGGTGATATTCTGTAAGCACCCGGTAGGCACGGTCTTTTTTAGGATGAAAAGCGTCGAAGCTTGTTTGATATTGTATAATTATAAATATCATCATGCAAACAGCTATACCCGTTGCCAGCCCGGCAATATTGATAAAAGCATAGCCTTTGTTCCTGGTTAAATTGCGGAATGATGTTTTAAAATAATTACGGATCATAGCTTTATAATTATACTGTGGTTTTAAGTTAATTGATCTCATAAACTCAGGCCTGAAATGTTTTAGCACGTTAAATAAAAACTGCCTGCGTGCTTTTGCCGGCGAATGTTGTTGCCGGTGGAAAATCTCGGTAAGGTCCCCTTCAATCTCGTCCAGGTAATCTTCACGGCAAAACCACCGGAGAAACAGTAATGGCCATTTGGGTAGCTTCGCATTCATCGGCCAAAGGATATTTTAGGTATCATTTTGTACAATGAAGTGCGTAACTCATACTGGTTGTCAAGTATACGTTTCCCGATAGCGGTAATAACATAATACTTTTTTCTTCTGCCGCCCCGGTCTTCGGTAATACCCCCGAAGCGTGATCTAACAAACCCTTTGTCTTCCATTCGCTTAAGGGCAACATGCACGGCGCTGATATTGATATTCTTTGATAATTTTTCTATAAGGCTTTCCTGTATGCTTACCCCGTATGCTTCACCATGTAAAGCAGCAACTGACAGCAGTACCAATTCTTCAAATTCACCAATGGAATGATGTTTCATTTTTGTATTTACTTAACAAAAGTGAAAGTAATAATTATTTTCATATTTATTAAGTACATTCTGCCAACCGGTATTTTTTATCTGCAAACGTCGCCTTGTTTAAGAAGCTGTTTAAAATTGCGGTTAATAATATCTTACAACATCAATATACACTTTGCACGAAATCTCGGCTCAAGCCAATGTCATTTAGTTAAGCATTTATGTTGCCCTGAAAGGGCTGTATCAATCAGCGATGGGCCCGTCCGAACGGCGTGGCCAGGCGGGCAACGCCCATCGAAAAAGACCACAATAAATTTCCTGTCCCCTGAAAGGGGTACCTCGATATGCTCTGATATACCCCTTTCAGGGGACAAATAACCAAATGCGAATTTTACACATGGCGTTGCCCTGTGCTGACCGATGCATCCCCTTCGGGGAAATATCTATCAAATTCAAATTTCTTCCTATACTAAAACATGCCCTAACTAAATGACATTGGCCTTAAGGCTTGGGTTAATTGAGGAATTTGGGTGCGGCTTATAACAACGCTTTAGACATTACCTCAACCCCCTATATCTTTTACAGGTGGCTTTGGTTCATTGCAAACCAAAACAACCGTTGCAGTGTGTTTTGACATCACAACTACCGTTACCCTGTCCCCTGTTTTTAAATTGGATATTGATACAGGGCCTGCTGAATTCCTGATCGTTGTTTTATCCGTAAGCTTGATAATTTCATTGATGCCGTCTTGCCGTTTGATAGTAATACTGTTATCCCCCACACTAACAATTTGCCCGGTGCCACCGGTGCCGTTACAGGGATCGGCACCCTGGATAATGGTTACTTTTGCAGTATCTAAACTGGCGGTACTATCGGGCTGGCTGTTCTTAGCATCACGTACTGCACTCACCGGCAGCTTATCCTTTTTATAAGCAGCAACTACATAGAAAGCAGCCACAGCAGCAATAACTATAACTGCTGTAATAATTAAATTTTTATATTTCATATAGTGCACCATTTTTTGCAAGAGTTGTAAACACACAATAAACAACCAGTACCAGCTTTTCAAATTCACTAATGGAATGGGGTTTCACATTTGCATTTACTTAACAAAAGTGAAAGTAATAGATTGTTTTGATAGCTGTTAGGTACATTCTACCAACGGGTGTATTTTCTCTGCAAACGCTTTTTCTTGCCTGCACAATTGTACGTGTTAAACGTGTACTTCATAATATTTGCATGCAGCTAACCTTGGTGGTTACCCCGCCAGGTTTGCCCATCCTGAATGTCTTTTTTACCACCCGTTTCATCAAAAAATTTCCGGTAGTTTTACAACCTTGCTTTTCGTTTTGCCAGTGTGCCGATATAAGCCTGGCCACGATATAGCCAAAAAAAATAAATTATGAAGCTTCTTACTTCCGCCGGCGAACGTCTTGAACAATGGGGAAACAAGATTGGCACACTATAACTGAAAAAGACAGTTAGAAGCAGTAACTTTATTGCCAGGCATACAACCTTTAAATTAAATGACGATGACACAGGAACAAATCAGGCAAAACTCGTTGGGCAGATGGCAAAGCATTACCATGGAGATACGCCCAAGCAACACAAAGAACCCGGACGGGACGTTAAAACCGTTTTATTTGACAAGAAAATTCATGTCTCTCCCTGATGATAAATTTGAATTAACTGTTACCAACTTCGCAGACCCTTTCGGAAAAGTTGTTTTGGCAGAAATGGGAATCAAAGGGCATATTGAATGGCACGGGGAACATCCTATTGCCCCGGGTGCGCAAAAAGTGAATTTCGTTGCTGATGAAGCATATAGTGTAACACCGTTGCATAAAGGCTTTGCTGATGTACTGAATAATTATGCCAAGGGTTTTGCTTTATGGAAAGTTGGAGAAACGCAGGATATTTTAGGTAAAGCATTTGCCCCGTTCGGTTTGGCTGAAGGACAGATTTTTAAGGAATATGATCTGATCTACCTGTTTAATGATATGATGTTTTGGGGAGCGAGAAATGTAGACGGCCGTGGTTTTGACACGGAGGCAAACCGGCCAACTAATTTACAAATACCAATGGCACGACAAAAATAGCATTATTGCTGACAGGCCCCACCTGGTGGCCCAAGCTATTTCCGGGCCGCTTTCAGCTTGTTTTTAATATATGGCGCCATCTTTTATATACAAATGGTGAAGGCAATATTGCCTGCTTTTTTAATATTGGATAAATAACCATACAGGCGTTTCCCGGGGATAAACGGCGTGCATTCCCTAATGCCCGGCCGGCGCCTTTTCCATTGGGGCGTTTTTTTAAAGAGTAGCTATTGTGCGGCCTCCGCATTTCAAAGCTGATGCCATGTGCCGGACATGCTGAGTTTCAGGGGTGCACCCGGGACGTTGCATGGCGCGGGAGTTATATTGCGTAACGGCTTAGATAAGCCGGATACCCATACCTCTGAAGTCATCAAGCCGGGGGTCATCGGCCGGCAGGTCTGTGATCAATCCTGTGATCTCTTTTAACCCACAAACCTTATAATGCTCTGTAGCATTTAATTTCGTGTTATTGGCCAAAACATAGGTTTTAACAGCGTTTTTCAGCATTTGCTGTTTTACTTCACCGTCCGATTGAAAAACGGCGGAAATACCAAGGTCTTTTTGCAGCGCACAAGTTCCCATCAGGTATAGGTCTGCAATGTATTTAGCAGCCTCGCTGCAGGTCTGTCCCCCCGTGTTAGCGGCCGTTTCCCGATCATATATCCCCCCCAGCACGATCAGTTCGATATGCCTGAATGCTGAAATAACCGGCACCAGGGCCATATTGTTGGTTACCAGCCTGAACTTTGAATTGGCCGGCAGATGTGAAGCCACTGCGCAGATGGTTGAGCCGCCATCCATAAAAACCGTCTGCCCCTCCCTGATCAGCTGCAGCGTTTTTAAGGCTATAATATTCTTTTCTTCTGACTGGTATTGGGTGCGGTACTGGAAGCTGAGGGGGTTCTTTGAAAGGGACATGGCGCCGCCGCGTACTTTCAGGAGTAA
Organism: Bacteroidota bacterium; assembly: GCA_013285915.1. Lineage (GTDB taxonomy): Bacteria > Bacteroidota > Bacteroidia > Chitinophagales > Chitinophagaceae > JABDFW01. Next base: position 739 of record JABDGS010000059.1, on the reverse strand, counting down.
GCCGTTATTATAAAGCGATTCTATATCCCTCCTGATCGTATCTTCAGAGACGTTCAGCTCACCCGCAAGGGATTCGTAATTGGCCTTACCTTTCTTTTTAATAAGGGTGAGGATATGACTGAACCGTTCTTCCTTTAACATCTTGTTTGTTGTGAATTAGACAATAAGATTTCAATGCAGGGATAGTATCATGTCAATTGTAAAAATGTCGCTTCCGTTATTGCTGATTTCTTGATTTCGTTATTTAGAGATTTTATTTTAAATACAGGTTTCCAATAAAATCCCAATATCTCTAAATCCTAAAATCGTCAATTATGGTTGACATGACACTATAGAAGACCCGCTAAATGAAGCTCGTGCCTTAAATCTGTTTGCTCCGTCACATGGATGGTGGAAAAGCCCATGCCTTTTGCGGTATCGATATTATTCCGGTTATCATCAATGAAAAGCGAGCTTTTCGGATCTAAATGATAACGTTCTAAAATCACCCTGAAAATCTTTTTCATCCGGCTTGATCAACTTCTCTTCGCCAGAAACAACAATGCCATCGAATAATTTAAAAAAAGAGAATCTTTCCAGCGCTATCGGGAAGGTTTCCGCAGACCAGTTTGTTAATCCGTATAACTTATACTTCCGCTTCAATTTCTGCAAAAGTGCAACATTTTCAGTAATCTCTTCCTTCAGCATCTTGTCCCATTGTTCATAAAACAGCTGGATCTTTGAATGGTAATGCGGGAAT
>JABDGS010000058.1 GCA_013285915.1 Bacteroidota bacterium | reverse complement strand
TGTTCTCAACTCAAGGTGAACATTAAAGCTGTTTCTTTGTAGTATAAACTCGTACATGGGCAAACTGCTTTATTTATTATTTGTAACGTTGTACCCTGTTGCAGCAAGGGTGTTAGCGTTGTTTAATAAAAAAGCGGCATTATGGGTTAAAGGCAGGCATCACGTTATGGACCATATTGCATTTAACTGCCAGCGCGACCCCGCGCCAAAAATATGGGTGCACTGCTCATCTTTGGGAGAGTTTGAACAAGGCAGGCCATTGATAGAAGCGCTGCGCAAAATTTACCCTCAATACAAAATATTACTTACTTTTTTTTCGCCATCGGGTTACGAGGTTCAAAAGAACTATACCGGAGCAGATTATATTTTTTACATGCCTATGGATTCTTTTGTTACCGGCAACCGTTTTTATAACGCAGTGCAGCCAAAGCTAGTTGTTTTTATAAAGTATGAGTTTTGGTATTATTACCTTCACGATGCGGCGAAGCGGAAAATACCTTTGTTGCTGGTGTCGGGTATATTTAGGAAATCGCAGCCGTTTTTTAACTGGTATGGCGGTTTTCACCGTGCAATGCTACAGTGCTTTACGCATTTATTTGTACAAACTACCCGGGCCAAACAGTTACTTGCTGATATTAATATTACGAATACAACAGTAAGTGGCGATACCCGTTTTGACCGGGTATTGGAACTTGCCGCAAATCCTGTAAAGTACAAGCACATCGAAATTTTTTGCGGTAATAAAAAAGTAATTGTTGCCGGTAGTACCTGGACAGATGATGATGAAGAATTAGACCATTATGCCAACACACGAAGCAATTACAGCTTTATTATTGCACCGCATAATATTGGTGAGGAAAGGTTGCGCGAGTGCGATACAATGTATAAACACTCCATTCGCTATTCAATACTTGTAAGGATAATTGACGATGGTGAATTGATTGATGAGAAAATAAATACTGTTATTATTGACAATATAGGCATGCTTAAATATTTATACGCTTATGCAACTGTGTGCTATGTTGGGGGTGGCTTTGGTGGCGATGGTGTACACAATGTGGCGGAAGCCGCGGTATATTATAAGCCGGTTGTGTTTGGGCCGGAGTTTGACAAATATGCTGAAGCCGTAGATCTTGTGGAGCAAAATGGTGCTTTTGATGTGGAAGATGCACTGGAACTTGAAAAACAGCTTGATGAATTACTTGAAAACGAAGACCTGTGCGGGGAAGCTGGTAACAATGCCGGCAATTATATTAAAACCCATGCCGGGGCAACCGGGCAGGTAATGGCTTACATTCAGGAAAAGCGCCTTTTAACCAACTGATCAAAATGATGTACAGCTTCGCTGCCCTCGTTCCAGGCAAACTTTAGTTTCAACTCCCGTTTTATCCAGTATTCAGCTTCGGCCAGTATGGTAAAGCTGTTTATGGTTTTAATACTTCTTTCATAAGTAACCTCGTCGCCCCTAAATAACTCGTTTATAAAAACGTACCTGTCGTTAATCCCAATGGCTTTTTTCAAATCGCGTACCGGCGCTGACTGTAACACTGCACCAAGTTCAACATTGTTTAGTTTAAGCTTTTCATTAAGGCTCTCGCCTTTACTGCCAATTAACTCGTTCAATTCGGTCCTTTCTTTTTGCTGATGGGCCAGGGTAGGTATTTCCATTACGGCATCAAACTGCCACGGCTGCTTTGTTTTAGCCGGTTCGGGCTTGGGCTGGGGAGGTTCTGCATCTATCGTTTCTTCGGCAACAGGTTTTGTAGCTGACTGTACAACAGGCTGTATTGCTGGGGGTTGTACAGGTTTAACAAGTATTTGCTCAGGCCTTGGCCTGTCCAATACTTCATTAGAGGTAAAAGCATTGTTTATGTATTTTGGCATTACCACTGATACCTTTTTGGTAGTTGCGGTGGCCTGGGCTTGCTGCTGCAGCTCAGCCATAAGCATTTGAACAGTTACAAGCATTTTGCCCGCATCAGCATTATCGTGGTATTGCTGCAGTAACCGCTCTATTAATGCGCCCGTTCTTTCCATGAATATTATACATTTGAGGATTAAACGCGTTATCCTCAAAAAGATTGCGTTTAAAAACGTGCTGTTCTTTACGGCAATTACTATGGGGATAGCATGTTAAAATTACGAACGATTTTTATTAATGGTATTAAGTTTTTTGTAAATGTTTATAGAACCGGGCATTATAGGTGACAAACGAGGGTGGATTGAAGTTATTTGCGGCAGCATGTTTAGCGGCAAAACCGAGGAATTGATACGACGCTTAAAACGCGCAAAAATAGCCAATCAGCGTGTTGAAATATTTAAACCATCTTTTGATAAACGATATGACAACGAACAGGTGGTAAGCCACGATGCCAACAAAATTCATTCTACACCCGTGGATAATTCGCAGGCCATTTTATTACTTGCTGAAAATGTTGATGTGGTGGGCATTGATGAAGCCCATTTTTTTGATATGGGTATTGTGCAGGTATGCCAGGCGCTTGCACTTAGAGGGGTAAGGGTTATAATTGCCGGCCTTGATATGGACTACATGGGCAGGCCTTTTAGGCCCGTGCCTGAGTTGCTTGCTATTTCGGACTTTATAACCAAGCTGCATGCAATATGCGTGGTATGCGGCAATATTGCTGCTGTATCCTACCGCAAAACAAAAGATAAAGAACAATTCTTGTTGGGTGAGAAAGATATTTATGAAGCAAGGTGCATGAAGTGTGCTGCTTTGGGAAGCTGAAGAAGGGATGCCGGTTACAGGTTGCCAGTTTCCGGTTGTCAAGGCGAAGATTGCATTGTTTTTGAGTTTAACCTGCAGGCGGAGCAGCGGCCTTTAGCGCTAATTCTTTATGGGCAACAACTTGTTACCTACTGCACAATCCAGGCACAGGCGCTTGTTGCAATAATTATTTTTAAGTTCAATAAGTGCTTGTGAGTCTAATGCGTTTTGGTTTAACACTTCTTTTTCTTTCCATTTATTGGTAATGGTATTATTTTCAGGGGGCAACTGTAACAGCCATTTTATGGGTATATCTTTAAACTGTTGCTCATTATGGCTAGCGCCATAAGCAAACAAAACGGGAATAATTGTATTGATGATAATGTTATTTGCCATTTGCTTGCCCAGGCTTTTGGGGCTGTAAGGGGTTGGTTCAGTAAAGGTGTAATGGTAATGCCAGTAATCGTTTGCTGTAACAACAAACATGTTTTGTATGTCGGTTATTGTCTTTGTGTCTTTTATACGTGAAAAAAGATGGGATGATTGGTGTATGAGCATGGCAAGCTGTGCAAGCCTTACTGTTGGGAAATTGGCAGGCCGCATGCGCAAGAAAGAAGGTGCTTTATGAACCTGCTGCAAAGAATATTTTTTAGCCAGGAACCGATACTCTTTTTGCAGCATAAGCGGGTAATCATCAGTAAACTCATCATTAAGCAAACCGGCCTGGCCCAATAATAATGCCTCAAGCTGATGCAGCTGATTTTTGTGTTTGGCAAGGATGTTTATTGAAACAGACTTTGCCACTTTTTGAAAAACATCCGCATTAACAGGGATACCAAAATTTTTTGCAAGCATCCACCAAAACACTTCTTCCCAATGATCATTTGATTCGGCCAGAAGCACCAGCACTTCTTTTGATTTACGCATTAACCTTTCAATAGCCAGCCGTTCTTTCCAGGCAAACCATGCTATTCCGCTTAGCACCGGTAAGTGGCCTTCGCAGGGTACAAAGCCTTTGTGTTCCATAAGCTGGGTGTACTTCTGCATCATTATAGCAGGTACATAAGGCTGCAATTCAAGGGTGGGGATGTGGTTGCCGTTTTCATCCTGCACTGCTGCATCATTTTGCCAAACCACATGCAGAATTATGTTGTTGTAATTTTTATCTGCTGCATGTTTATGTATATGCCAATCGGATGCTTTTACATGCAGCTCAATATTGCCGGCCCAAATAGTGGTATCAATTTTTATTTTGCCTTGTGAGAAATCAGGCCCCTGGTTAGTGTTTAACTGCCCCGGGTGTAATACCTGCAAAGGGGCACCATCATAGGTACTGAGAGCTTGTTTATTGAAATACTGAAATTGCCAGATGAATTGCAGCAGCCGTTCGGTCATGGTTGAAAATTACTGGCATAAAGATGATATAAAATTTTTGGATTACGTTCAATTATTTATCTTTTCCAACTGCTGTACAACCCGGCTTACCGGTAAGCCCATAACATTGTAAAAATCGCCGGTAATACTTTTTATGCCAACCACGCCTATCCATTCCTGTATAGCATAAGCGCCTGCTTTATCGTAAGGTTTATATTTATCAACGTAAAACTCAATTTGTTGTTTTGTTAAAGGGTGAAAACAAACTTCGGTAACATCTGCAAAAGCAATTTCATTACTGCCATTTAGTATTACTACACCGGTAATAACGCGATGTGTTTTGCCCGACAACGCCATTAATATATCAATCGCATTCTGCCTGTCTTTTGGTTTGCCAATTATCCTGTCATCCAAAACCACTACTGTATCAGCGGCAAGTATAACAGGCACATCAATATCGCCGGTTGCGAGGTTGTGAATTGCAAGGGCTTTATTGCGGGCTATAAAAACGGGTATTTCTTCAATGGCCATTGACGGGGGATAAGCTTCATCTGTTTCTTTTACCAGCACTTCAAATGGCACCTCTGCCCATTCAAGTAGTTGTTTTCTTCGCGGGGATTGAGAAGCAAGAATAATTTTGTTCATTTCTGAAGAAAAGTTGTTTGAGCGTTTGAAAGTTTGGGCGTTTGAATGTTCACCACTTCCATAAGTTCACGAGTTGTACGTTCTGCCTGGTACCACAAAACTGTATTTTTTAATGGTAGTATTTAAAAAACATCATTGATAAAATGCCAGTGAGCATAACAAGCTTTATCAGCGAACTAAGTGCGTGAAAGTGCTTACTGGTTTTTGCGTCGTACAGTTTTTTAAATATCCATAAAAGCGGCAAAATAATAAGTACACTGCAATAGGCAATACTAAGCCACCACTGCAGGCGTGCGGCATAAGCCTGTACTATAACCAGCGTTGCTATAAGTACAATAAGCCATACAGCTACAAATACCTTTGTTGCGTTTATACCCCAAACAATAGGCATGGTGCGGCAACCATATTTTGTATCACCTTCAATATCTTCCATGTCTTTTACAACCTCGCGTATAAGAGATATAATAAATGCAAAACCCGCAAACAAAAATGTTTCACGAATAATTTTATCGGCGCGCAAATGGTTGTGGGTATTAATTATATTGGAATTTTCGCACCATGTTATCACCAGTATAACCCAGGCTGTAAGCAATGATATTATTATGTTGCCAATTAAAAATCTTTTTTTAAGCGAGATGGAGTAGATAAACAGCAACAGCACACAAATAAAATTTGTTATGCCCAGCAAAAATATTTTTGTAGTAATATCAAGATAAAAACCGATAGCGATGGCAATAAAGCTTAGTATTAGATGCCAGATAATCGTCCAGCGGCGGTGGATAATTTTATCAACCACCATTTTATCCGGCTTGTTTACAAGATCAATATTACGGTCAAAGTAGTCGTTAATAATATACCCGGCAGCAGCAATTAATACCGATGATATGCACAGTAAAAAAAAGTTCCAGCCGTATATTACGGGTGTAATACCAGCCTGCTGGTAAACGGGCATTATTATACAATACACAAATAAAAGCTGTGTTAGCATAATAAATACCAGGTTGGGCCAGCGCACTAAGCGTATAAATGCGGTTAATAATTTCAGCAGGGGTTAATTTTTGTGCTACAAAATAAATAGTAAAATTCTACATATTAATAAGATATTAAAAAGAAAGGTTACTGTGATCTTATACCAGTGCTAATTTCCCAATCGCCCCTTAGCTTCAATGTCTTTTCAATCACGTCCCTTACGCAACCTTCACCACCTTTTAACGGAGAGATATATTTTGATATTTCTTTTATCTCCGTAACGGCATCATTTGGGCAACAGGGCAACCCGGCAAGGCCCATAGCCCCAAGATCAGGTATATCATCGCCCATAAATAGTATTTGCTGCTGCGTAATATCGTATTGACCGGCGAAATCGTTCAAAACCTTCGCCTTGTTATCGCAACGCATGTGCACCTGTTTTACACCAAGCTTAACCAGGCGCTCTTCGGCCTCCGGCGAATTGCCGCCCGAAATAACCAGGATATTGTAACCTTTTTTTACTGCTAATTGAAGGGCGTAGCCATCTTTTGTATTCATTTTTCTAACCATTGTGCCACCTGGCAGTAACAAAAGGCTGCCATCAGTTAACACACCATCCATATCAAAAGCAAAGGTTGTAATATTTTTAAACAATTGCAAAACGTTCATGCCAGGTGGTTTCAAATGCTTTAATTAGATGCAAATAACAGACTTTGAGGCAATTATGAAGAATTTTTTTGGATGTGCATATTTAATAGCCTAACATTAAAAAAAATATTAACGAACAGTTGTTTGTTTTGAGCAAAGTATTTAATTTAGCTTTAAATTAAGCAGGGTAGCCCTTTTAATAAACAGTTTTTCAAGCCATTAATAAATAGGGCCGCAGGCGCTGGTAGCGCAGGAATGATAAAAACATTAAGCAGTTTTTTTGATAATAGGGTTTTTATTTGATTTGATCGGTTGCTTGCTCATAACAACTCCCTGCCTGGTCTCCGGCGGGGATTTTTTATTTCGGCATGTTTTCGTAAAATGTTGTAATACTATCAGTTAGCACTCTATAGATATTTTGCTGCGCTGGATGATTTTCCAGTAAGCGAAGATGCTTTTCAATTATTTGTCTATCGCCGCGCACCGCCGGGCCTGTTTGCATTGCAACAGGTGAGTAAACGGCTGTTCTTTCAGCAATTTCCTGTATTAGCGGTACAAGGGTTTTAAAATTGGCGCCTTCTTTAGTACAATAGTCTTCAGCCAGGGCGTACAGGTGGTTGGTGAAATTTGCGGCTATTACAGCAGCAAGGTGCAGTTTCAGCCTTTTGTCGTCGCCGGCTTCCTCTACAATACCTGAAATGCTGCCTGCCAATTGCTTAACAAGCATCTTAACCTTATCGTTGCTGCCGTCAACCAGTAGCGGTATTACCTGTTGGTGTGTTGCTTGTTTACGTAAACTTTGCAGGGGGTATAAAATGCCATAGTCGCTGGAGATTTTGCCTAAAACACCCATTGGTACCGAACCGGAGGTGTGCACCACTATTTTGCCGGGCAGCTTTAGTGCACCTGCGATATTGCCTATCATGTCGTCACTAACGGCAATAATATATAAATCAGCCTCATCAATTATAGTATCAACAGTGCCATGGTATTGGGCATTTAATTCAACAGCTAATTGTTGCGCATGCGCCACTGTTTTGCTGTATACACCACTAATAACATGCCCTGTGTTTGTTAATAATCGGCCAAACACGGTGGCTGTATTGCCTGAACCAATAATGGCTATACGCATAGTTTATATTATAAATGCCATGAAATTAATATAACACCCATCTTTAAAAAAATATAAAATATTGTGGCACAGCGTTAATGGCATAGTATTTAGGTAGTTACAATTAACTAAATTATTATTACCATGGAAACATCTAATGCAAAAATTGTTGAAACATTGAACGACCTTGTCGCGATTAATAACGACCGCATAATTGGATACGAGAAAGCGATGAAGGAACTGAGCGATGAAGATGCAGACCTGAAGCCTTTATTTTTAGCCATGATTGATGAAAGCCGCGAGATCAAAATAGACCTTGGGCGGGAAGTAGAAGTTTACAAAGGGGAGATGGACACTGACACTACCACCAGGGGTAAAATATACCGCGCATGGATGGATGTAAAGGCCGCATTTACCGGGCATAGCCGGCATGCAGTATTGGAAAGCTGTGAATTTGGCGAAGATGCAGCACAACGCGCCTACCAGCAAGCGCTTGATGAGGCAGAACTGCCAGGTTATTTGCTGGATATGATATACGACCAGCAGCAAATGCTTAAAGCATCGCATAACGAAATAAAGGCTTTTCGCGATAACGAGGTTCATGTTTAAAGCGTGATCTGAAAATTAAACAACAAGGCCTGCTTGCGAGCGGGCCTTGTTGTTTATATATATCGCTTAACCGTTTGCATAAAATTTTACAACGCGACATCCTTTTATTTAACTTCACCCGACATATACCTGCTAATGCATTCTTTTACGCCGTTAATTGTTATCCCCGCAGTTCTTGTGATAATATATATTTTCAGAAGAAGGCGCGGGCAACCCTAATACAATTAATTTGAAATTGATTGCAGACTGTTTTTAACAGCTTTATTTGACGGATCAAGCTGGAGAGCCTTGTTTAAATATTTTGCAGCATTGGTTTTGTCACCAAGGGTAATGCAAAGATTGCCACTGACCTCATAGGCCCTTGCCGAATTGGGGTACACCTTTATCCACTCAGTACATGTTACCATTGCCTTTTGCGGGTCTTTTAATATTTGAATGCAATGCTCTTTATCCTCATCATACAGATCTTCGGGAATAGCCACTGTAAACTTAAGGGCTGCGGAAAGGCTGTCATAATGATGCTTTATGTCACCCAGGTTTGTAGTTGGCTTAAATTGATACGCATAATTTGCAAACATATCACGCAGGGCTAAATAAGCACCAGGAAAAATAAGCGTTGAGTGATGGTCATTTTCCACCTGGATAAACTCATAATTTAAACCGGCCGGTTTATTAGCAGCCAGGAAGGCATGCAACCGGTGAGTGACAGGAAACCAATAGCTTGAATCCATTTTTTCCATCACCCACATAAAATTGCCTTTGTATTTTGGGTGCTGGCTTAAAAAGCTAATAAGGCTATCGCCATTTGCACCATTATTAAACCAATGGCTGCCGTCAATATCAATATACGCCTGGAACAGGTTTGGCTTTGTTACCATAGCATGTACCACAAGTAAGCCACCCAGCGAATGACCAATTAGCATTCTGTAAGGCTGGGTACGATAGTGCGCGTCAATAAATGGCAACACTTCTTGTTCAATGTGCTGCAGGTAAGTGTTGGCGCCGCCTGCAGCAGACATAGGCCCGGGTTTATCAAAGCCCGCAACCAACGGCGGTGAATAATCCCTGTTGCGGTTAATGCTGGCGATACCAACCACAATACATTCCGGCATATCCTGATTGCCGGATAATACTTCGCTTGCTGCTGATACGTAAGGGAAGTAATACTTTCCATCAAGCACATATATTACAGGATATTTTTGGTTATTTTTTTCATAGCCATAAGGTGTCGAGATGTAAAGCTCGTATTGCTGATGTAAAACATTTGAATTAAGCTTTACTGATACACCTATGGTAACAGGCGTGCTGACAATAGCAGTATCGTTTATGCTGTTTGTTTGGGTATGTGCCGTTTCATATAAAAATGCTGTACCCAATAAAATTGCTGTTTTAAGATTTTGAAAAAAGGACATCATAATAGTGATTAATGATTTTTGATGCAATAATGCTTTACTGCTGCTAAAAGTGAAAGCATTTTTTTACGCCTGTAAAATAGTATTACTGCAAACAGGTTATAATTATTGAAAGCTGGTTTGATGCAGTTTGCTTGATTGGGCGTGACGGTTGGTATAATGCATAGTTACTTTACTGTAAAACCCGTATTAAATACTCCTCAAAACATGCTATCTTTCAAAAATGCAGCACCAAGAATTTGAACCTCCGGAAGAACTGCGGGATACCATAAAATGCTTTTGGTAAAACAGCAGGGACTTTGGAGAACTACAACCGGGTTTTGAGGTAATACCTGATGGATATGCTGAAATTATTTTTCATTTCGGAAGCGGCTGCAGCATATTGCACAATAGAGGCCTGCAGCCATTACCATCACCATTTATGATGGGACTGCTAAATAAGCCTGTTACTTTTTATGCGACAAACCGTTTGGAAATTATTGCTGTACGGTGTTTTCCCTGGACGGTGTTCGATCTGCTTGGGCTGCCGCCCGGTAAAGACAGAGTACGCATATTTGAGCACCCTATTGCACAACTTCAACCCACGTTGAATAAGTTGGTTAATGCTGGCAGGATAGATGACGCGGTGGCCGGGGTAAAACAGTACTGCCTGGATGCACGGCGGCAGGTTGCTATTGACAGCATGCTATTTAAAGCGGGAGTTGCCATGAGGGAAGCAAACGGTACCATGCCGGTTACCCGTGTAGCGGCGGCGGCCCATGCGACGGTGCGTACATTAGAAAGAAACTTTAAGCAATCTTCAGGCTATACTGTTAAAGACGTGAGCGGCCTGATGCGCTTTGAGCAGGTACGAAACCAATTATGGCTTAATCCAAATTCCAAAATTGCCGGCTTAGCTGCTGAACTTGGTTATACTGATCAATCACACCTAAGCAGGGAGTTTAAACGCTACAGTGGTACTACGCCGGCGGCGTTCGCGCGAAAAGCAAAGAAAGGCAAACAGGCTGTAAACAACGATTTTGTCGCGTTTGTACAAGCCTAAGGCAGAAGCATTCCGGAATTTTGTGCTTCAATCATTCTGCATGAGCACAATACCTGAAAGCAATAAAGCCGCACAAAACCAGCCCTTATGTGACGTGGTCATTTCCGGGGCAGGGCCTGTAGGCCTGTTCCTCGCCTGTGAACTGGCCCTGGCAAAATGTTCAGTACTTATACTGGAAAAGGCGGAGGGCCCGAACTCACCATTAAAGAAATTGCCCTTTGGCATTCGGGGGTTATCAGCGCCAACTATTGAAGCGCTTTACCGCCGCGGGTTACTAAAAGAACTTGAAGTACATAAACACCTTAAAAACCCTCACCAAAACGCCGTACAAGGACCACGCCGCCAGGCCGGACATTTTGCGGGCATTCCATTTCATGATGGTGATATTGACACCTCACAGTGGCAGTACCGCCTGCCATCCTCAACCGAAACCAGTTTAATTTCTGAAATGGAGGAGTTAGAAACAGTGCTGGCGCGCCGGGCAGAATACCTTGGTGTAATAGTAAAGCGCGGCCTTGCCATCACGGGCTTTGATCAAACCGGGGACGGTGTAACTGTTCAGGCAGACGGACAATCTTTTAAATGTAAATGGCTCGTTGGTTGCGATGGAAGCCGCAGTGTTGTTCGCAAAAACGGTGGTTTTGATTTCGCCGGTACGGAGCCACAATTTACCGGCTACACTACTAAGGTTGACATTGCTGACCCAGAGAAGCTAAGCCCGGGCCGAAATGTAACATCAACAGGCATGTACCTGCAATCGCAGCCGGGTTACGTGGTGATACAGGATTTTGATGGCGGGGCATTTCATAATTCAGAAAAACTGGTCACGCTTGAACACGTGCAGCAGGTTTTGCGCCGCGTTTCCAACACCAGTGTTACTATCAGCGCCCTGTATATCGCCACTACATGGACCGACCGTGCACGGCAGGCAACAGCCTATCGTAACGGGCGGGTACTTTTAGCAGGCGATGCCGCACACATTCACTCGCCGTTAGGGGGCCAGGGGCTTAACCTTGGCCTGGGCGATGTCATGAACCTTGGCTGGAAGCTTGCCACAACTATAAAGGAAAGAAAACCGGAAGGCTTGCTGGACAGTTACTACACCGAAAGGCACCCTATCGGTGCCCAGGTGCTGGATTGGTCACGCGCCCAGGTTGCAATTATGAAACCGGGCCCGGAAGCGCGCGCGCTGAATGCAATTGTGCGCGACCTTATGAATACGCGTGATGGCGCCACCTATTTTGCAGGAAGGGTGTGGGGCATTAAAACTCATTACAACCTTGGTAGCGGCCACCCGTTGGCAGGCCACAGCGTTCCCAACTTTGAACTGGAAGACGGTGCAACAATTGGCGGGTTAATGCATGATGGCCGGGGAATATTACTTGACTTTGATATGAACGCTTCACTCAAAACTTTGACGGATGAATATGGCGGCCAAATAAAATATATTTCTGCCAGGGCGAAAGAGCAATTGGGCCTGGGCGCTGTACTGGTACGCCCAGATGGCATTATAGCCTGGGCTACTGATAACGTGCCGGATTGCAGCGAACTCCGAAGGGCCGCTGATCGCTGGTTTGTTTGTGATCCACGAGCCAGGCGTTAAAAAAAGCTGGAGGCCATATCCTATTTATAATGCCCGGCTTCTGAATATTTATTCATCTTTTAAATTGTTTAAAAAATCCGGCATTTTACGGGTACCTCGTTGGGCTAATCTTTTATTAACTTTTTTACAGGCTGCTTGTACTTACGGCTAACTTTTAACCATGTGCCGCCGGCCATTTTTATTTCCATATCCCCGAACGATAATTTTTTTACCTGGTCAATCAGCCGCAGGGCTACAACGTACGAATGGTGTATGCGTATAAAATCAACCGGCGGAAGTATTGAGATGATGTGCGCAAGCGTATCGCGGTGCACATGCTTTTCACCGTTTTCAAGATATATCTCGCAATAATTACCATTGGCGCACACATAAGCAATATCCGGCGGATTGATGAAGTGGTATTTTCTGCCGGTTTTTACAGTGATCCTGTTGGGAATTATACCCTGCTCAATAGATTTCGTCACTTCCGGCCAGGATATATTATTTTTTGCGTGGGCTATAAAATGCTCTTTTACCCTCAACAGCATTTTTTTAAACCGGTCGTTGGTAAAAGGCTTTAAAATATAATCAATGGCATAATATTCAAACGCCTGTACTGCATATTCATCATAAGCTGTAACAAAAACAACAACAGGCTTGCTTTTGCCCTGTAATTTGTTTAATAGTTGCAAGCCTGTAAGACCCGGCATTTCAATATCAAGCAGCAACAGATCTATTGGCTGTGTTAATAAAATATTCAGCGCTTCTTCGGGGTTGGTACATGAAGCACGCAATACAAAATCAGTATCATCTTGTAATAGCATTTCAAGCCGCTTCAGCGCAGGCGTTTCGTCGTCCACAATTAAAACGGTAACCTGCTTCATGGTTTTATAGGTATAGTAATTTGAGTTTGATAACCGGTTTGCTGATTTTCAAAAAATGTATAACTGCCGGGGTATAATAAATCAAGCCTGTCTTTAAGGTTACGTATGCCTATACCCGGCCGCTCGTTTATTTTAACAGCGGTGCCATTATCCTGTACATTTATTTGCAACGCGTTTTTGCCGGTAACAACTACTTCAACACAAATTTTCAGTAATGTATCCCTATTGGTCCATCCATGTTTTATTGAGTTTTCAATAACCGGCTGCAACAACACTACAGGCACTTCAATGTGAAGGCAAGCGGGTGGTATGTTCATATCCAGCTCAATATTACCGCCATGCCTCAGCTTTTGCACTTCAATATATTCCCGCAGAAAAAATACTTCTTCTTCAAGCGTGTAAAACGTTTCGCTGATGATATCAAGGTAGTTACGCAGTAAAATTGAAAACCCTTCAATAAGGCGCTCAGCGCGGTCTTTATCAAATTGCATCAGGCTGCTTACTGAATGCAGCGTGTTAAAAATAAAATGCGGCTGCAACTCAGACTGGAGCGCTTTTACCTGGCTTTTGGCAAGGTTAACCTGCAACTGGCTTTCTTTAGTACGTTTTTGCCGTAACTGCTCGTTATACTCAATAAGCAGCGCAAAGCCAGAAAGCAGCATTAGCGAAGAAAATACTGTATAACTGTTGCCCGAGAGCAGGTGAAATGTTGTTTGCTGCGTGGCAGACATTTGCTGAAGCTGCTGCATGCTTATACGCATCTTCATTTTTGTTAAACCCTCATCACTATAATAGTGAAATGCCAGCGCCGGAAGTATTGCCAGCGCCAGTTGAATAATTACAATAACAGCCCAACTGACTTTTTTTGCCTGCAGCAATTTTAACCATAGTATTAAAAAAGGAATGATGATTAACCCGGCAATGAGAATGATAATATAAAATGAGGCATCATAAGTAAGGTTTAAATATGCCCTGCCAACAGGCACCAATGCAATTAGAACCCAAATTAATGAAAGCTGCATCCATTGGCGGTAAAATGGCTTGTTCATTTTCAAATCTACTCAAAATAAGTGTCATGGTGTGGCGATCTGCGACATGGAATGAGCGGAGTGTCACATTTTTAAAAAAACGTAGATAACCTGTGTTAATTACAAAAAAAGAATATATTCTATTTAATAGGCGAGTTTAAAAGTTTCTCCTTTAACAAAGTAACCTTTTGAAAGAGTTATTTTTATTCTTTCATTTTCTGATACCCCGCAAGTTTGGCCGGTCTCAAATTCTATGTCAGCGTCCAATACGTAATGAGCCATGTTGTATAAAAACTCCCTAATTTCTCTTAAACTTTTTTCAGAGTGTAATATCTCCAGTTCTTTTTTGTTAAAAGCGCTCAAGCCATAGGTATACCCGTAATTTTTTTCGTTTATTGTACGCATCCCGAAATATATCCACAGGTTTAGCAGTAATTCGTCAATGCCCCTATTTTTTACCTCATTTATATATTGTTGTTTCGGTATAAGCAGCGACTGCGCACCTACATATACCCCCGATGCCTTATGTGTACGAAGAATTGAACATACCGCTGATGTAAGGATCTTAAACCTTTTTTTAGCATCATTCCCACCCCAAATAAGAGATATCACTATGTGCGCTTTATGGTCTTTCAAATCATCTGCTGCAGTCTTCCAGTTATAGGCATACTTCGATGTTGCTTCAATATCACCTTCTGGTATGGGAAACGGCATAAACATTATTGCAACAGTCTCACCTTCAACTTGAAATGTAACAGTATCGTCCTTGTCAGATTTATCCCTAATGTTGTAATTGTAATAATTAATAAGATCTTTTTTAAATGCGCCAAAATTAAATACCTCAATGGTTTGGAGCATAACCATAGCAAGAACGATGCTATTTTCCTTACTATCACTTTCATTTTTAACAGCCATGCGTTTAAAGATTTTCAACTTGTAACTATAAAGTTAATATAACTGAAAATGTGATTTTAGAAAACCTAGAATGGTACCATAAAGGTGACGGTAGTCTTACTTGTATCCTATCTTGTTTGAGGATGATCATAGTTGACATGCATTTTACTTCTACCTCCGAATTGGGGGAATAGCGGGGAATGAGAGCTACTCCACCGTCACGCTTTTCGCCAAATTTCTCGGCTTATCTACATCATAACCTTTCGCAACACCAATATGGTAGGCGAGTAGCTGTAACGGAATTACGCTTAGCATTGGTGCAACAATTTCATCGGCGGCTGGTATGGTTATAACATCATTACTTAATGTTGGTGAAACGGTATCGCCTTCTGTTATAACAGATATTACAATACCCTTTCGGGCTTTTATTTCCTGCATATTGCTCACTACTTTTTCGTGGTATGCATCTTTGGTAGCAACAAATACCACTGGCAGCTCGCTTGTTACAAGTGCAATGGGGCCATGCTTCATTTCGGCAGCAGGATAGCCTTCCGCATGTATATAGCTTATTTCTTTCAGTTTCAACGCACCTTCCAATGCTACGGGAAAATTGTAACCACGTCCCAGGTACAAAAAGTCGGGTGCATCCTTATATTTTAGTGCAATTTCTTTTATATGGTCATCAAGCTTTAACACCTGTTCTGCCTTGGCGGGAATTTCAGACAACTCCTTACACAGGTACATAAACCGTTCCTTGTTGAGCGTTCCTTTTTCATAACCAATCTTCAGCGCAACCATGGTTAGTACGGCAAGCTGTGCAGTAAATGCTTTCGTGCTTGCCACGCCAATTTCTGGGCCCGCATGTGTATAACTACCGGTGTGGGATGCACGTGCAATGGATGAACCTACCACATTTACTATACCCACAATTACGGCACCCTGCTCTTTTGCCTTTTCTATGGCCACCAGCGTATCCGCCGTTTCACCACTTTGCGATATGGCGATAATAACATCACCTTTATGCACGACTGGATTACGGTAACGAAATTCAGAAGCGTATTCAACTTCAACAGGTATGCGGCAGGTTTCTTCAATAATATATTCAGCCACAAGCCCGGCATGCCAGCTTGTACCACAGGCAATAATAATAATACGCGGGGCATTCATTATTTGGTCAGCATATTTTTGAATACCACCCATAACAATAGTACCTTGTTCGGCATCAAGCCTGCCGCGCAAGCAGTCATAAATGGTAGTGGGCTGTTCAAAAATTTCTTTAAGCATAAAATGGTCGTAGCCGCCTTTTTCAATAGCCGCCATTTCCATATTAAGCTTTGTAATAAAAGGCGTTTGCTTATCGTTGCCAAGATTTTTAAGTATAAGCTCATCGGGTTTTACAATAGCTATTTCATAATCGTTCACATACACCACTTCCTTGGTGTATTCAATTATAGGTGATGCATCAGACGCTAAAAAATGTTCACCTTTACCGATGCCAATCACCAGCGGGCTGCCCTTACGTGCGGCTATAATAGTTTCCGGGTCATCTTTATGCACCAATAAAATGCAATAAGCACCAACAATGCGGCGCAGGGCTATGCGCACCGCCTCTTCAAGTGTGCACTCATTTTTCTGCAGAATATCATCAATAAAATTTAATAGTACCTCTGTGTCGGTATCACTTTTAAAAGTGTACCCTTTCTTTAAAAGTTCCTTTTTTATTTGTGAATAGTTTTCAATAATACCATTGTGTATCATGGCAATATTGCCGCTCTGGCTTACGTGGGGGTGTGCATTGCGGTCGCTGGGCTCGCCGTGTGTTGCCCAACGTGTGTGCCCTATACCAATGTGGCTGTTAATGTGCAGGTTCTCCATCTCTTCTTCAAGCACGGCCACCTTGCCCTTCTTTTTGTACACATTCAGCCCATCGCTGTTTACAAGTGCAATGCCGGCACTGTCGTAGCCACGGTATTCTAAGCGTTTCAATCCTTTCAAAATAACAGGGTATGCTTGGCGGGGTCCGGTATATCCAACTATTCCACACATAGGCTAACTAATTACATATAAATTAACCTGCAAGATACCCCGCTTTTAATTAAGTTGCAGGCAAAAAAATTGGGATGGATAACTTGCTGAATGAAGGTGTTTTACTTGAAGACAAAGTTGCCTTATTAAGACCATTACGTGAGGAAGATTACAACCTGTTATTACCCTTTGCGTTGAATGAACCTGATACATGGTACTATTCATTAGTACGCGCTGCGGGCGAAGACGGGCTGCGCTATTACATGAATATTGCTTTGGAAGGAAAGGCAAAGGGTACCGAATTCCCGTTTATTGTTTTTGATAAACGTACTAACGAATACGCCGGAAGTACGAGGTTTTATGATATAAATTTTTCGTTTAGGACCTTGCAGTTAGGCTATACATGGTATGGCGAAAAGTTCCGGGGTACCGGGCTTAATAAACACTGTAAATACCTGCTGATGCAGTTTGCTTTTGAAAAGCTTGGCATGGAGCGGGTTGAATTTAGGGCCGATGCTGCAAACGAAAGAAGCATTGCAGCCATGAAAAGCATTGGTTGTAAAGTTGATGGTATACTCCGCTCAAATATGCCGACAGCCGACAGCGACAGAAGGAGAGATAGTATTATACTGAGCATTTTGAAAAACGAATGGTTTGATGATATAAAGGAAACATTGGGTAATAAAATAAATAAGTAATGTTGCAAAACTAACTGCGTGTTGGTTGATCACCCGCAATGAAAAACAGTGTTTTAATATTGATAATGCTCTATTGTTGTACAGGCGTCATCTATGCTCAGGCGGGCAAAGGCGACACAACAAAAAATTCATCTGCCGTAAACTTTAATAAGCAAAAAGATGCGATAGATATCATATACTGGTTCCTGGGTAAAGATGCATCAAAGCGCATTGGCGACACCACGCACCCTTCCGTTGGCAAGATATTTTTTTCAGGTGCACCAGCGGTAGCCTATTCGTTGCAAACAGGCGTTACAGGCGTGCTTGAGGGCAATTTCGCTATTTATCTTGGACCGGACAGTACCACTAAAATATCATCTTTATTAGCCTCAATTGAATATACCCAATACCACCAGCTTATTATACCGGCGCGGCCAAATATCTGGACGAAAAATAACCAGTACAACTTTGTTGGCGAGTGGCGGTTTTTAAAATACCCGCAGGATACTTACGGAATTGGCAGCCAAACAAAAGAAAGTGATGCATATACGGTAGACTATAATTATGTGCGTTTTTACCAGTTTGCACTTAAAAAAATTAAAAATGAATTTTATGCCGGCCTCGGCGTGCAGTACGATAACCATTGGAACATTAAAGAAGAATATCCGCCCCAAAACAGCGATTTTGAAAAGTATGGATTTAGTAAAACATCTATCTCATCGGGCGTTGCTGTTAACCTTCTATATAACACACGTAAAAACCTGCTGAATCCTGAAGGTGGCAGCACATATTTAAACGTTATCCTGCGGCAAAATTTTACCTGGCTTGGCAGTAATACAAACTGGAGTTCTGCCCTTTTTGATCTGAGAAAATATTTTAAGGTTGGTCATAAAAATAATGTGCTTGCTTTTTGGACCTACGACTGGCTTACGCTAAGCGGCAACCCACCTTATCTTGACCTGCCAAGCAATGGCTGGGATACCTACAGCAATACCGAAAGGGGATATGTACAAAGCAGGTTCAGGGGTAAAAACATGCTTGATGCAGAAGGCGAGTTCAGGTTTAATATTACACGCAATCAATTGTTTGGCGGCGTGGTATTTGCCAATGCGGCATCGTTCGCAAACCTTGATAATAAATTTGATGGTGTGTTGCCTGCCACAGGCGCCGGCCTGCGTATAAAATTTAATAAGTTCTCCAACACCAATGTTGCAATTGATTATGCCATCGGCAAAAACAGCAAAGGCATATTTTTAAATTTGGGTGAGGTGTTTTAAAGGTCGTGAATCGTGAAACGGTAATCGTGAGTATAAACCATCATGTGGGTTGAAATGCATCGCCGTAGTGGCACGCCGTGGCGTGTCCTCGTACACGGCGCAGCCGTCAATATTGCCGTGAATCCCTCCTTCAGCCTTCCACCCTAAACCTTCCACCTTTTTAGTTGCTAAACTCCTGCGATATCATTAAACCATGCATCCCCCCATCAAGTATACCTATTCCAACTTTATGAAATGCAGGGTTAAGAATATTTGCCCGGTGGCCGGGTGAATGCATTAAGCCATTATGGGCAATATACAGCGTTTGTGCAAGTGCAAGGTTTTCACCGGCGGTTATAAATTGAATGCCATCATCATGCATGCGCCTGAAGGGGTCTTTGCCCTCGGGCGTTACATGTGAAAAGTATCCTCGTTCAAACATATCTTTTGAATGTTCGCGCGCTGCAGTTGTAAGGGCAGCGTCCATTTGTAACGGGGCAATGCCTTTTTTCGCCCTTTCTTCATTCACAAGTTGTAACATTTTGTTTTCAAGGTCTTGCCTGGTTGAATAGCTGGTGGTGGTAAAATGCAGGGGCACGTAATCATTTGAACCCGGCTCAACAGTGAGTGCTGCAATGGTTCTGTTGATTGCGGAATCCAGCACCGGCGATATATAGTTTTCGACGCTGGATGCTGGCTTTGTAAGCTCGTTGGCCACCCTGCTGCTTTTAGCTTGCTCCGCAAAACCGCCGTTTAACGGCAGTGCCATTAATACAATTGCAATAATAGTAGCCGTAATAAACCCGTTGATAACGCCGGGTAAAATACCCAAAAACCGGTTTATTGTGTTGGTTTGCACCCGCGGAGGAATATCTCTTAAAATTAAACCGGCAATGAACGAAAACACAAGCCGTAAAACCAAAAATGTAAACAAAAACGACACTATCGTTAACCAAACTCCCAATGAGGGGAATAATTTGCCCATTGTTACAGACACATACGGAAAAAAGCGAAAGCTTAATATAATGCTGGCTACCCAGGCAATTAGCTCAACAGCACCAAGAATAAAGCCGCGCCGCCAACCGGCAAAAGCGTACAAGGCAATTATCAGCAGCAATAATATGTCTATCCAGTTTATCATAGTATGTTAATGTGTTATACAAACATCAATTTATTTGCCAGAGTAAATGGGCGTTGCGTGATTTAATACTGCTTTTAAGTACCGGTAACTTCATTTTAAGTTCTGCGTTCCACCTTTAAACATTCCTTCCGCTCAATCAAGTTGCAACTAAAATCAGCCAAAAGCCGCACAATTGTAGCCATTCTGTAGCCAAAAAAAGCCACCTGTAAAGCAGTAACAGTTTTATTATCAGTACATTACATTTTTTAGCGCTTCATATTATTTTTTTTTAAATACCAACTTGGCCAATTGCAGCTTCCCCCATCCAAAGGCTGTTTACTTTCATTATTACTTTTATTGTTGTCATAAACTATCACGTATTTTCTTCTTTAAACTTTAAACTGCAAATTTTTTTCCCTTCGATAACTTGAAACTGGCAACTTCTTTCGCTCCTTATACATATATATAAAAACCACTGTTTTGTCTCACCAAAAAGCAAAGTTTTTTTAAAAATTCTTTTTATCCGCTAAAACTGCTCACCGGCCGGTTTTGAAAATAGCCTGCATAGATGTTGGCTCACATAAGCCACTAACAAATGTTTGCAGTAAGTGTTGAAATGAAACAAGAGATTTATTGAACCTGTCGCCGCTTATATTGAATATAAAATCACAATAACCCAAAACCTCTACCTTTGAAAAAGTAAACAAACCTTTATGCCGCACGAGTCAATTTCGGTGTTTGATATGTTGAAGATAGGGGTGGGGCCATCAAGCTCTCATACCCTGGGGCCATGGCGTGCCGCGTTGCGTTTTGTTGACACGCTTCGTGCAAAATATGGGCTGGCACAGGTTAAAAAAGTAAGTGTATTGTTGTATGGATCCCTGGCAAAAACAGGTAAAGGGCATGGTACTGATATAGCAGTTATATTGGGCTTGTGTGGGGATGACCCGGTAACGATCGATGTCAACCTTATCCACACAAAGATCGCCCAGATTGCTGAGGACGGCTTTATGAAGCTGGGCAATGAATATGATATTCCTTTTGATCCGCTGCTAAACGTGCAGTTCCTGTTTGAAGAGTCTCTGCCATTTCATCCTAACGGCTTAACCTTTCTTGCTGACATAGGCAATGATAGTAACATTAGTGAAACCTATTATTCAACCGGTGGTGGTTTTGTAGTTAAGGAAGGGGAGAAGCATAATACCAAAGGCCAGGTTGATCTGCCCTTCCCGATAAACACAGCCAGCGACCTGTTGCACTGGTGTATGAAAACGGGGCTGGGTATTAACGAGGTGGTGATGGAAAACGAATGCGCCTGGCGCAGTGAGGCAGAAACCCGGAAAGGCCTCACAAGAATTTGGGAAACCATGCGCGATTGCATATATCGTGGTTGTCACACAAAGGGCGAGTTGCCCGGTGGTCTGCAGGTACGGCGCAGGGCATTTGATCTAAACAAAAAATTACTGGCCGGCCGGCCTTATAATAACTATGATTCTTGGATAAACGCAATACGGCTGGGTGGCAATAGCTTTCAATATATATTAGATTGGGTTAGTTGTTTTGCACTGGCCGTTAATGAAGAAAATGCATCATTCGGCAGGGTGGTAACTGCACCTACAAATGGCGCCGCAGGCGTTATACCGGCAGTGCTTAATTACTTTATTGTGTTTTGCGATGGGTATAGCGAAGAAAAAATAATACGCTTTTTATTAACCGCAAGTGAAATAGGCAGCATATTTAAAAAGGAAGCAACCATTTCCGCCGCTATGGGTGGCTGCCAGGCTGAAATAGGCGTATCGTCCGCCATGGCCGCCGCCGCCCTTACTGAAAACCTTGGTGGTACTCAGCGCCAGGCATTAATGGCCGCCGAAATTGCTATGGAGCATCACCTGGGCCTTACCTGCGACCCCATCGGTGGGCTGGTGCAAATACCTTGTATTGAACGTAATACCATGGGTGCCATAAAAGCTATTACCGCCAGCCAGCTTGCCCTGCAAAGCGCGCCGGACTACGCAAAGGTATCATTGGACAAAGTAATAAAAACTATGTGGGATACCGCGGTTGATATGAATAGTAAATATAAAGAGACCGCCGAAGCAGGGCTGGCAATACATGTACCGCTTGGGCTGAAGGAATGTTGACAAAGTTTAATAATATAAAATCTGCGAAATACGAATGTTTACGAATGTACGAAGAGGGGAACAACTTGTATCCTCAAAGCCTCTTCGCTTTTATAGTTGTTACGGTTCTTATTTTGTTAGTTTGTTTTTAGCTTCATTTGCTTTGGTACATAATAGTAACGCCCAGGTTAGTGCTGCGTATCAAAAAGAACTGGACGACTGGAACACCAATAGAATTGCGGGCCTTAAGGCCGATGATGGTTGGTTAAACCTTGTAGGCCTTTACTGGCTTGACGAAGGCAAAAACACTTTTGGCACCGGCAGTCAAAATAAAGTTGTATTTCCCGCAAATTCTATAAGTGAAGCTGCCGGATATTTTGAACGTAATGGCGATGTTGTAAAATTGGTAGTGGAAAATAACACACCAATACAGGTAGACGGTAAAACTGTTGCTGACGCCGTTATTTTCACGCCGGACGCACAAAAATTACCTGTGGTTTCAGCGGGCAGCTTACGCTGGACTATTATAAAGCGTGACGACAAAATTGGCGTTCGCCTGCGCGATTTAAAAAGCCCGGGTCCGGCTGCCTTCAAGGGCATTGAAAGGTTTGTTGCTGATACGGCATGGATAGTGCATGCCAAACTGGTGGCTCCGGCTGTTCCCGCCAGTATTGCAATAACCAATGTTATAGGCCAAACCACCAAACAAAAATCACCCGGTAAGCTTGTTTTTACAATAAACAATCAGCAATATTCACTTGATGCCCTGGATGACGGCGACGACCTGATGGTTGTTTTTGGCGATGCAACCAGCGGTGTAACTACGTACCCATCCGGCAGGTTTGTTTATGTAAACAAACCCGGCCCTGATGGAAATACTTCAATCGATTTTAATAAGGCCCATAACCCGCCATGTGCGTTTACTGACTTTGCTACCTGCCCATTACCACCCAGCCAGAATATTTTACCAATCGAAGTAACGGCGGGGGAGAAGAACTATGGGGATCATCATAAGTAATTTCATCATTAATCTAAAAGAATCTCATCCAACGCCGAAGGCGTTTAATGTGAGTAGCGCCGGATGAAATCCGGTGGTTAAGACAAAACCGGTTACAGAACCCTGCAAGGGTTCAACATGGAATATAGTAAAGTATCAATCCGCCGTAGTGGAGGAATACATGCAATTGTGTCCTCGGCGCTTAAACTTTAAACTGGAAACTTTAAACTCTGCGCACTCTGCATTTCTTTAACTCCGGGTACTCTCTGTGGTTAACCCCTTTTCTCAACCCTTTTTAAGTAATTTGCGGCCATGGACCTACCGCAAAATAATGGTGCACTGCACGGCAAGCTTCAAATGTTTGCAAACCGGCTGCAAAAGGTTTATAAGCACAAAAGCAAATTAGCTAAACGCCAGGGTATAAGCTGTTACCGCGTTTATGACCATGATATGCCTGAATTTCCATTTTGTGTTGAATTTTATGATGATAAAGTGTACCTGGCTGAATACCTGCGCAGGCATGGCATGACGGACGAAGAACATGAGTTGTGGCTTGACGAATGTATTGAACTGATAAGCCGGCTGCTTGATGTGCCGGTTAATAAAATATTTGTTCGCCAGCGTAAGCGCATGAGCCACCGCAGCGAAAACCAATACGAAAAACTTGAAGAGCAAAAAGAGTTTTTTACGGTTGAAGAAAGTGGACTTAAATTCTTGGTTAACCTTACTGATTACCTCGATACAGGCCTTTTTCTTGACCATCGTATTACCCGGCAAATGGTGCGGCAGCAATCGCAGGGCAAAAGGATATTAAACCTGTTTTGCTATACAGGCTCATTTTCGGTATACGCTGCTGCTGGCGGGGCCGTCTCTGTAACGTCGGTTGACCTTTCAAAAACGTATTTAAGCTGGGCAGAAGATAATTTTGTTATTAACCACTTTAAAAATAAAAACACGTTTAACTTTGTGCATGCTGATGTTAAACAATATCTTAAAACACTTGCCCCTAACAGCTTTGATATAGTTGTTATCGATCCGCCTACGTTTAGCAACAGTAAGCGGATGAAGGATTTTTTGGATATACAGAGGGACCATGCCGAATTGCTGAATGATGTTTTAAGTGCCATCACCACCGGTGGGGTAATTTATTTTAGCACCAATTACACAAAGTTTCAGTTGGATGCCGGGGCAATAAATACAGCCGTAATAAAGGATATTACCGCCGTTACCACCCCATTTGACTTTGAGGGCAAGCTAAAAAGATGGTGTTACAGGCTGGTAAAAAGTTAATATAAGGGTACCAGCCTGCCACAGCTTCACAAATTGTAAGTTGTTATAATTAAGCCTTTTAAGCGGCTATAAAAAAACAACACATACAAATAAAAACAATATATAATTTGCCTGCCTTATTCTTAAAAAATCTGGCTTACGCTATTTAAATGAATGTCAATTAACAACATAATATAAAATTTTTCAGGAATTATTGTTTAAATAGAAATGTTTTGTTACTTTCGTGTCGCTTTACGGATTCCCCCCATAGATTGTTGACCTTGCCATTTGAAAAATATTGGTATAATTTAAAAGAACACTAATTCATAAAGTATGGGGCAGAAAAGTTTTACCTATTTTCATCGAGTGATCTTCATGGTCTCAGACTTCCTGGTGGTAAATACTTCCTATCTAATTGGGTACTCTTTCTTTTCACTTGCTAAATCTTCCGTTTTCAGCGATATTGGTTTTAAGCTGTTTGTATTTTTTAACCTTACATGGCTTATCGCTGCTGCCACAATGCGGTTGTATTCAACAGTTACCTTTAATAAAATTGAAGATATTTACCGGCAAAGCGGTAAAACACTTATCATCCAAAGCGTACTATTTGTAAGCGTATTGTGGGTTTTAAAAACCGGCATGCACGAAAAAGGGTTTTTTATTACCTGTTACGGGCTGCTTATAATGCTTATTGGTATCAGCCGCTTTTTCTTTACTTATTTTTCTGAATTTATTATAAAATCGAAGCTGCATAAAAAAATAGCTATCGTAGGGTATAACGAAACTGGTGTTGAGCTTGCAAGGTATTTTCAGGGTAACAACAACATATACACATTTGAAGGCTTTTTTGATAACGGGTCAGATTTTTTATCAATTAATGAAGATGGGCAGGTAGTAGGCTCAATTGAGGAATGTATTGATTATGCCATTGAGAACAATGTGCAGGAAATATATTCTACAATAATGCCCGGCCAGCATGAAGATGTTACCAGGATGGTTGAATTTGCTGACCGTAATTGTGTTAGGGTAAAGTTTGTTCCAAATGTAAGGGCTAACCTGGAAAGCGATTATAATATTGAGTACCTGGGCGATTTTCCCATCATAAGCCTGCGTTTTGAGCCATTGCAGGAGTTGAAAAACCGCATGAAGAAAAGGATTGCAGATATATGTATCAGCGCCTTTATAATAATTTTCTTCCTCTCCTGGCTGGTGCCCATAATAGCGTTACTTATAAAACTTGAATCTAAAGGGCCCGTTTTTTTCAAACAGCTTCGTTCAGGCAGGGATAATAAGCCTTTTTGGTGCTATAAGTTCAGGAGCATGAAGGTTAACAAAAGCAGCGACGTTTTACAGGCTTCAAAAACCGATGCACGTATAACAAAAATTGGTGCTTTTTTAAGAAAAACCAGCCTTGATGAATTTCCGCAGTTTATAAATGTGCTTAGAGGTGATATGAGTATTGTTGGCCCAAGGCCGCACATGTTAAAACATACTGAGCAATACAGCGCCCTTATAAATAAATTTATGATAAGGCAGTTACTTAAACCCGGTATTACAGGTTGGGCACAGGTAAATGGCTACAGGGGCGAAACAAAAAATATTGAACTGATGGAAAAGAGGGTTGAGTATGATATTTATTACATGGAAAGATGGTCAACTACGCTTGATATTAAGATAATTTTTATGACCATTATAAACATATTCAGGGGGGAGGAACAAGCTTACTAAGGTTGTGCATTTTTGCATACTAATTCCTGTTTGTTTTGCGAAAAATATATCTTATCGCATACAATTGTAACCGTTGTATTTTATGCTAACCAGCCTTAAAAAACGGTAAAATTTAAGATAAATCATAAATTGTTAATCAATTAAACCCGTTATTGTTTTAATCTGATTAATTTTATACCGTTTAACAGTAATGCTAATGCAGCAAACCAAGC
>JABDGS010000057.1 GCA_013285915.1 Bacteroidota bacterium | reverse complement strand
CCTGAAATGCAGTCAAAAATTGGCGATGCGCTGGCAAAACTCGGTATGCGGATGGGTGTTTTTGTATTGGATAAAGGCGGGAATGATGCCAATAGTTTAACGGCGGGGAAAAAAGAATATGTAGATATATTTTTAAAAGGTTGCAGAAACGCCGTGGAAGTATCAAAACGGGTAAATGGCAAATTAACCACTATGGTACCAGGAGATTTTGAGCGCCACCTGCCTATGGGCATACAAACCGCCAATGTAATTGAAGCGTTGCGCAGGGGCGCAGAAATATTAGAGCCGCACGGAATAGTGATGGTGCTGGAACCATTAAGCGATAATCCTGACCTTTTTTTACGCACCGCTGACCAAACTTATGCCATTTGCAAGGCGGTAAAAAGCCCGTCGTGCAAAATATTGTACGATATGTACCACATGCAGCGCAACTCAGGCGATATGATACATAACCTTGACCTTTGTTATGATGAAATTGCCTATTACCAGATTGGCGACAACCCCGGCCGTAAAGAGCCTACAACAGGCGAGGTTAATTATAAGAACATTTTTAAGCACTTATACGAAAAGGGCTATAAAGGCATGCTTGGCATGGAACATGGCATTTCAAAGCCCGGCAAGGATGGTGAAATGGGGCTTATAAAAGCCTACCGCTGGAGCGATGATTTTGTTGAGTAATGCAGGGCATCACGCCTTTGGCGTGATCGTACTGAGTTTTCTTTGCGCCCTTTGCGTTTCTTTAGTTTTTAGTTCTTTGCGGTTAATGTCTCAAGCTTAAAACACTACTTTTTTTCCAGTTTTGGCAGACTCTTTTGCGGCTTCCAATATTCGTACAACTATCACGTTGTTTTCAAGAGATGAAGGGTCGTTGGCTAAATGCAGTTGGCCCCTCAGTATCGCGGCTAAGTAGGGGATATTATCCTTATAAACATAAGGCCTAACCGGAATATCATGATAGGTGCCCGTGTCTCTTTTTTGCAGTGTGCTGCCGTTAAGCGCATGCAGGTAACCGGTTTTCCCAAACACCTCAAAATCTTTTATGCCATAAGGCCAGTTCCATGAAGCTTCTATAAGGCCGGTAGCGTTGGGATATTCAACCATTATTGTAGCATCATCATCAACTTTGGGGTACACCTGTGGTTTTATATGCTTGATAACCGCATATACTGATATTGGCGCTTTGCCATCCATCAGCCATGTCATTAGATCAGCGCCATAGCAACCAAAATCCATTACAGCGCCGCCACCATTTTTTACGGGGTCAGTAAGCCATTTTAAAAAATCGGGGCTGCAGCCAATTTCAACAGGGCCCTGGTGGCCATCATGCACAACCATCTTTAATATATTACCAATGGCATTGCCGGTATGCGTCATTTCATATATCTGCTGGTTGGTAGGGTACCACGTGGTTTCGTAGTTGGTCAGTACCTTAATATTATATTGTTTTGCCAGCGCCGCAATACGTTCTGCATCCTTTACCGTTGTGGCTAACGGCTTCTCCACCATTACTGAAATGCCTTTTGGCGCACAAACTTCCACAACGCCAATATGGTCGGCAATGGCATTATAGGCCAGCACTGCATCAGGCTTTATATGTGCAAGCATTTCAGGCACTGACATGTAAAAAATAGAATCAGGTAAATGAAACTTTGTTTTATATTTCTGTACAAGCTGCTGGTCTGCTTCGGCAATACCTATTATCACTACCTCACCATTTTTATTCTGGTTTAAAATGCCGTTAACATGGTCGTGGTTAAGGCCTGCCACGCCAACTCTTAAAAGCTGGGCATGCACATGGCAGGCAATAAATAAAACTAAAAATGCAGCGCAGGCAGTTTTAAGGCTATTTTTTCTTTTCATCATGCAAGTATTGGTGGGTGAATATAAAGATAAAGTGTTGGCCTAAAACGCTAAGTTTTATGTTAGCCTCATTTCAAAAAGAATGGTTGCGATCTTAGCCGCAGGTGTACGCTCAATTTCGTACATTGAGTGTCCGTTTTCGTACAGTAACGTCGCTCATTCTTTTATAACTTTCTTGTTTACAAATACTTACATACTGGCACAGGCATTGGGAAGATAAATTGGGTTGGTGTGCCCGGTCGTGAGAAAATGTTACAACCTACCATAACTAATAACAGAAAAAACTACAGCAAAACTGAAAACTTATGTTTAAAAACTATTTCAAAATTTCGTTGAGAAGCTTGTGGAAGAACAAAATATTCTCTGCCATAAATGTTATAGGGCTTTCTATTGGCATAAGCGCCTCTTTGGTTATTTACCTGATAGTACAATATGATTTTAGTTTTGATAAGTTTGAAAAGGACAGTGACCGTGTTTACCGGGTTGTTACAAACATGAAGTTTTCGGGGGACCCATTTTTATTTTCAGGCATCCCTTCCCCGTTGCCGAATGCTGTAAGAAATGAAATAACAGGCCTTGATGAAACAATAGGGTTTCAGCAATTTAATGGCCAGCCCACTATAACAATACCAAACGGCAATACAACAAAACCTGGCAGCTTTAAAAAACAAACTGATATTGTTTTTGCTGACAGCCATTATTTTAATATGCTGCAATACCAATGGGTTGCCGGCTCGCCAAAAAATTTGAACGACCCTTTTAAAGTGGTATTAACTGAAGAACGGGCCAAAACATATTTTCCGCACCAGGACATTAATTCGATTATTGGCAGGCAGGTTTATTACGACGACTCCATTAAAACTACAGTTGTTGGCGTAGTAAAAAGTCTTGACCAGCATACTGATTTTATTTTTAAAGAGTTTGTATCTCTTTCAACAATACCTTCCAGCGGTCTGAAAACAAATTATGGCTGGGACCAATGGGGCAGCATTAACGGTGTTTCACAGCTATGGCTAAAATTATCAAAAAGCACCACGCAGGCACAAATTGAAGCGCGGTTAAAGCCACTGCTTAAAAAATATAATAAGGATGCCAATAAAGATGCTAAAAACACAGAAGAATTTAAGCTACAGCCATTAAGCGACCTGCATTTTAACGGCACTTATGGCACATACGGCGATCATATTGCACATATGCCAACATTGTATGGCCTTTTGATGGTAGCGTCATTTTTACTATTGTTAGGCTGCATAAATTTTATAAACCTTACCACTGCACAAGCTACCCAGCGTGCAAAGGAAATTGGCATTCGCAAAACTATGGGCAGCAGCCGCAAACAGCTTATGCTGCAGTTTTTAAATGAAACGCTTTTTGTAACCTTAATTTCTACCGCATTATCAACGGCGCTTACACCGCTATTATTAAAAGTATTTGGGGATTTTATACCAAAAGGCCTGCATTTCGACCTTGCACAGCAGCCCGGCGTAGTGCTGTTTTTGGTTGTGCTTGTAGTTTCAGTAAGCTTCCTGGCCGGCTTCTACCCTGCCGTGGTTTTATCAAAATTCAATCCTGTCCTGGTATTAAAAAACCAGGCTTATGCCGGTACAGCATCATCCCGCAGGGCGTGGCTTAGAAAGGGTTTAACCATCTCCCAATTTTTTATAGCGCAGGTATTTGTAATGGCAACCGTTATTGCCGGCAAACAAATATATTATATGCTCAACAGCGATATGGGCTTTAAAAAAGACGCCATCATATCCTTTAATGTGCCTTTTAGTTATTACAATTTTTCGCACCCCGATTCAAAGCGGTTTGTATTACTTGATAAATTAAAGGCCTTACCCGGTGTTGAGTTGATAAGCCTCGCGAGCAGCACGCCAGCAACAAACGGATGGTCAACCTCAACAATGACATTTAAAGATGGCAAAAAAGAAATTGAAACAGACGTGCACCAAAAAAGTGGCGACACAAACTATATAAGGCTGTTTAATATTAAATTACTGGCAGGCAGGAATGTAATGCAAAGTGATACGGCTAAAGAATATCTTGTTAATGAAACCTACCTGCATTTATTGGGTTTTAAAAAGCCGCAGGATATTCTAAATAAAACAATTAAAAACCGGCCTGTTGTTGGCGTAATGGCCGATTTTCACCAGCAGTCAATGCACGAGGTTATTAAACCGCTGGTATACTATGCTGAAAATAAATTTAGTTATGAGTTTGAAGTTGCGCTTCGCCCGCAAAATGCTGAAGGCACTTCATGGGCAGCAACCATCAGCAAAATAGAAGCGGCGTACAAACAGCTTTACCCGGCAGATGATTTCAGCTACAATTTTTACGATGAAAACATCGCTAAATTTTATACCAGCGAACAAAACATTGCAAAGCTGCTTAAATGGTCAACCGGGCTGGCTATATTTATTAGCTGTATGGGCTTGCTTGGCTTGGTAATGTATACTACCAACCTGCGCAGAAAGGAAATTGGGGTACGCAAAGTGCTGGGCGGTTCGGTAACACATATTGTTTCTTTACTTTCAAAAGATTTTGTGCGGCTTGTGCTGATTGCATTTGTAATCGCTATACCTGTAGTGTGGTGGACCATGCACAAATGGCTGGAGAATTTTGCATATCAAACAGCTATTAGCTGGTGGGTGTTTGCGTTAAGCGGCGTAATAATGATACTGTTAGCTTTATTAACAATGGGCATTCAAACAATTAAAGCGGCTGTTGATAACCCGGTAAAGAGTTTGAGGACGGAGTAGAGGGATTGCAGATTGACGATTGCGGATTGACGATTTACTCCGTCATGAACCATCAACTATGAACTATGAACTTATAAAACCAACACATGTTTAAAAATTATTTAAAAACGGCATGGCGAAATTTGTGGAAGAACAAAGCATTTTCTGCCATCAATATTATAGGTCTTTCGGTGGGTATGGCAGCATGCATAGTTATTATGCTTTTTGTTTCTTACGAAAAAAGTTTTGATACTTTCCATTCAAAAAATATTTATCGCCTTAATGAGGTGCAGAAGTTTCCGGGTATGGTGGCGTCACAAAAAGTGGGGCTGTCTATGTTCCCTATGGGGCCAACTATGCGGCGCGAGTTTCCCGAAATAAAAAATTTCAGCCGTATACATTGGATGTATAATTACCCGTTGAAAAAAAGCGACAAAACAGTTTTTTTTCCTGCTATGTTTTATGTGGATTCTACTTTTCTGCAGATGTTCGACTTTAAAATGGTACGTGGCGACAGGCAGCAGGTACTGCAAAAGCCCAACAGCATTGTGTTAACCCAGGCAAGTGCTGAAAAACTGTTTGGAAAAGAAGACCCTATTGGCAAAACCATTACCCATTATGCCGATGATACGGCAACATACATGGTTACAGGAATTATGGAGAATGTGCCGCAAAATTCTCAAATGCAGTTTGATGGCTTAATGAGTTTTAGCAGTTTTGCCAGGCCTGAAATGATGAACTGGTGGGGTGGCAACTGGATGGATACTTATTTTGAGTTAGCCCCAAATACCAACGTGGCGGCTATGACAAAAAAATTTCCAGGTTATTTAAAAAGGCATTTGCGTGAGGATGGCTGGAAGTATTATGAATTGTTTTTGCTTCCTTTAAAGGAGATACATTCAGGTGCTACCGACATCGGGTTGGATTATGTGAACTACCAGAAATTTGATAAGAACTACACCAATATATTTTCTATTATTGCCCTTATAGTACTTATTATTGCTTGTGTAAACTTTATGAACCTTTCAACAGCGCGATCCGCTGAAAGGGCAAGGGAAGTGGGCATAAGAAAGTCCATTGGCGCGCTTCGTATCCAGCTATCACTTCAGTTTATCGGCGAAACTGTTTTATTATCATTTATCGCGCTTCTCTTCGCCGTAGCACTTGTTGAATTGGCATTGCCCTATATAAATAATTTAAGCCAGCGGCAACTGAGCCTCCCTCTGTCTTTTGCAAATAGCACACTTTGGTATATTGTTGCTGGCACCGCGCTGGTGGGCATTATATCAGGTTTATACCCTGCCGCTTACCTCTCATCATTTCAACCTGTAAAAGTATTGAAAGGCGCCATTCAAACCGGTAAAAACAAAGGCATGCTGCGCAATGTTTTGGTAGTAAGCCAGTTTGCCAGCGCTATATTTT
Source organism: Bacteroidota bacterium (assembly GCA_013285915.1). Taxonomy (GTDB): domain Bacteria; phylum Bacteroidota; class Bacteroidia; order Chitinophagales; family Chitinophagaceae; genus JABDFW01. The sequence goes on along the minus strand of JABDGS010000057.1, from coordinate 20,833 downwards.
TAATGATAGCTACCATTTTTGTGGTAAGGCAGCTGAATTTTATGCAGGACAAAGACCCCGGCTTTAACCGCGACCAGGTGGTTACCATACCCCTAGATGGCATTACTTACAAAAAATATGACCTGTTACGAAAAGAGTTATTAACCGACAACCTTATAACTGGTGTTACTGCGGCACAGGACCAGCTTGGCAGCCACCTAGACCAATCAGGCGTACATTTTAAAGGTGACGGCCCTAAGCGCGACCTGGCAGTAACACAACTTGTTGTTGACCCGGGATATTTAGATCTGTATAAAATAAAACTGGCAATGGGCAGTAATTTTTCTAAAGAAAAATCTTTAGCCAACCGCCAGTACATAGTTAACGAAGCACTTGCAAAAGAACTGCTTAAAGACTATCCTAAAAAAAACATGGACTGGCTGATCGGTAAAGAATTTGGCTATGACTCCTTAGGGACTATTATAGGCATTGCAAAAGACTTCAATTTTAACAGCCTGCATAATAAAATTGAAACCATGTTTATTTTTAACCAGGGCTACGATGGGTATTTTAGTACGGTATCAGTAAAAATAAACGGTGCACAAACCAAAGCAGCGCTCGCGCATATTGAATCAACCTGGAGAAAAATATATGCTGACCATCCTTTTACCTACCAGTTTTTAGACGACCACTTTAACGATGTATACCGTGCCGACATACAGGTAAGCAGGATAGTGGGCATACTGGCAGCACTTGCAGTTATTATTTCGTGTCTTGGGCTGTTTGGCCTGGCATCTTATTCGGCTGAGAGAAGGGTAAAAGAAGTAGGCATAAGGAAGGTATTGGGCGCTTCGGTACAAAGTATTGTATCGTTACTGTCAAAACAATTTGTTGCAATGGTATTAATTGCCAACCTTATTGCATGGCCTGCTGCATGGCTTACCATGCATGCGTGGCTAAAAGATTATGCGTACCATGTTGACATAAGCTGGTGGGTATTTATATTGGCAGGCGTTGCGGCGCTGCTTATCGCATTAATAACGGTTAGCTACCAGGCCATAAAGGCAGCAATTGCAAACCCGGTGGAGAGTTTACGGACGGAGTAGACAGGTGAAACGTTAGAAGTGAGAAGCGAAACGAATTATTAATAAAAACGCTCTAATAAATCCTTTCAGGAGGCAAGAGCATGGAGTATTTATGCTGAAAAATTTTATCAAGATCGGATGGAGAAACCTATTAAAGAACAAAGGTTTCTCGGCACTCAACATTAGCGGGCTTGCTATTGGTATGGCAAGTGCAATAATAATTTTATTATGGGTGCAAAGCGAGTTGAGGTATGATAATTTTTACCCAAAGCAGGATAGGCTTATGGCTGCCTGGAACAGAGATAAATGGGACAATGAAATTAAGTGCTGGCTTAGTACACCAAAAGTGCTTGGCCCAAATATAAAAAAAGATTACCCTGAAATAGAAAAGGAGACGCGTGTAAACTGGGGTGATAATCTTTTGTTTAGCATTGGCGAAAAAAGGCTTACCATACACGGCACTTGTGTTGACCCTGATTTTCTTACCATGTTCGACTTTCCTTTTATTAATGGCAACCCAAACACCGCACTAAACGATCCCAGCTCAATTGTGCTTACCGATAAGCTGGCAATAAAGCTTTTTGGCAATACAAATGCAGTAGGCAGGGTGATTAAAATTGACAATAAAGATAATTACACTGTTAGCGCTGTTATTAAGGAGTTTCCTAAAAACAGCCGGTTTGACGGTTATGAATTTGTACTGCCCTGGGCATACATGCACAAAACAAACAACGACGACAGCTCGTGGGGCAACAATTCCACCATTAACTATATCTTGCTTAAGCAAAATGTGGATGTAGCATCGTTCAACAAAAAAATTGATAACTATACCATTAAACATGAGCAAAATGGAACAACGCATGTTTTTTTATACCCGCTTGGCAAAATGCATTTGTATGGGGAGTTTAAAAATGGCGTTGAAGCTGGTGGCCGCATAACAACGGTTAGGGTATTTACCATCATAGCCCTGCTTATACTTGTTATTGCCTGCATAAATTTCATGAACCTGTCCACTGCCCGGAGTGAAAAACGTGCAAAGGAAGTTGGCATACGCAAAGTGGCAGGTGCGCTAAAACAATCGCTTATAGGCCAATTTTTAGCGGAATCAATTATGATATCTTTAATAGCGGGCATACTGGCAATAGGCATAGTTGAAACCAGCTTGCCAGCTTTTAATACGCTCACCCAAAAACAATTAGCTATTGAATACGGCAACGTTTTCTCCTGGTTGTTTTTTGTTGCTTTTATAGTTGGTACCGGCATACTTGCAGGCAGCTACCCGGCCTTCTTTCTTTCGTCATTTAAGCCTGTGGCGGTTTTAAAAGGTGCGTTTAAAAAATCGCATGCCCTGGTTACCCCGCGCAAAATATTGGTTGTTGGTCAATTTTGGGTTGCTATAATATTGGTTATTTGTACTGTTATTATTGAGCAGCAGATAAAATATGCACAAGACCGGGAGAATGGTTATAACCGCAATAACCTTGTATATGTTTTTTTACAAGGTGATATTGAGAAGAATTACGCACCCATTACAAATGACCTGCTGGGGCAGGGTATTGCAACATCTATTAGTAAAACAAGCTCGCCTATAACACAATCATGGAGTAATACCTGGGGTTACCAATGGAAGGGTAAACCGGTAAACGACAAAACGATCATTAATGATTTTACCAGCGATGGCAACCTTGTAAAAACCGCCGGTATGACAGTTGTACAGGGCCGGGATATTGATTTGAAAAAATACCCGGGAGACAGTACTTCTGCAGTGCTGAATGAAGCTTGCGTAAAAGCCATGGGCTTTAAAAACCCTGTAGGCCAGGTAATAAAAAATGGATACGACTTTACGGTAGTAGGTGTTGTAAAGGATTTTATTATTGAGTCGCCTTACGATCCCATCAGGCCTATTGTTATACGCGGCCCTAAAGGCTGGTTTAATGTTATACATATAAAGCTTAACGGAAATAACAGCACCACGCAAAATATAGCCGCGATGGAAAAAGTATTTAAGCATTATAACCCTGAGTATCCGTTTGAATACCATTTTACTGACCTGGAGTACGCGCAGAAATTTGATGATGAAAAGTTAACAGGTACTCTTGCGGCATTGTTTGGTGGCTTAACTATATTAATTGCATGTCTTGGCTTATTTGGGCTGGCAACCTATATGGCCGAAAACAGGGTAAAAGAAATTGGTGTAAGAAAAGTATTGGGCGCATCGATAGGCAATATAACAGGCCTGCTGTCAAAAGAGTTTTTAATACTTGTTATAATAGCCATTATTGCTGCATCACCGGTTGCATGGTACGCAATGCATGTTTGGTTAAAAGATTATGAATATCACACACCTGTTTATTGGTGGGTATTTGCGCTGGCGGGTGTTACGGCTATTGCTATTGCCCTGCTAACGGTAAGCTACCAGGCAATAAAAGCTGCTGTAGCAAACCCTGTGAAGAGTTTGAGAAGCGAATAGTTAGGTGAATCGTGAGACGTGAATCGTGAATGTTCTGAAACTGTTGTATTAAATTGACGCGGGCAAACTTTTGATTTTGCTTTTAAAAGCGTGATAGTCGCTTATATAAGCAAGCTTTTAGAGGCACAACAAAACGCAGTTATTAATTCTTAACATAAACAACCCCTTTAGGGGTATTACATCACGCACAAATTTTAAACATCCTGCTTCCCCCTTCAGGAAACAGGAGCAAGGAGGTTTACTATGCTCTACTACCACTTCAAACTCGCTGTCCGCAATTTATGGAGGCACAAAACATTTTCTGCCATCAACATCCTGGGCTTTACAATTGGCCTTGCAAGCTGTATCATTATCGGGTTGTACGTGTTTAACGAATTATCGTTTGACAAATTCAACACAAACCACGCGCTTATTTACAGGGTAAATAAAATTAACCACGAAAAAGGTAAAGATGCCCAGCTTAATGGTATTACGCCCGGTCAACTGGCGCCGGCCCTTGAAAAGGATGTGCCTGAAGTTACCCTTGCGGCCCGTTACAGGCCGTGGTTTAATGATATGCTGGTTACCTACGACACAATCAGCTTAAAGCTGCCGGACGTAGCATACGCAGATGAAGCGTTCTTAAAAATGTTCAGCTTTCACATTGTGCAGGGCAATCAAAATACAGCATTAGCTGAACCTTCAACCGCGGTAATAACACAATCAACCGCAAAAAAATATTTTGGCAATACAAGCCCGCTTGGTAAGGTGGTAAAAACGCTGAATGATATACCCGTTAAAATTACCGGTGTTGTAAAAGATGTGCCAGCCAGCTCATCCATACAGTTTGATATGCTTATATCGTGGGCCACAACAACAACGCCCGCCAATACAGGGTATTTTTCATGGATGAACAATTGGATAACGCAGGTTGACTTTACTTTTGTACAGCTTAAACCGGGTACTAATGCAGAAGCTGCCGCCAATAAAATATCCAGCGTATTTCTTAATAACCTTCCGGAAAAAAAGGATGAATACACAGCTTACCTTCAGCCGCTTGATAATATTCACCTGCAATCTGGCGACGTTTTATATGCAGGGGAATTTCGGGGCAACAGCAGCAAGCTTGTATATACGCTGCTTATTATAGCAGGTTTTATACTGCTTATAGCCTGTTTTAATTTTATAAACCTTACCACAGCAGGTGCCCTTAACCGTGCTAAAGAAACCGGTATTGAAAAAGTGTTAGGTGCAAGACGGGGCCAGCTTATTATGAAGTTCTTCTTTGAATCGCTTGCGCTATGCACCGTTTCTATGATAGCGGCTATTTTGATGATTTCAATGGCTATCCCTTTTTTCAATACCCTTGCGGGCACCAGTTTATCGGCAAAACTTTTAGGCAATTCCCTGTACATATTTATTTTAGTTGGGTTGCTGTTATTCATCAGTATCATAGCTGGTTTATATCCTGCAATGTTTTTGTCAAGGTTTAAATCAACAGACGTTTTCAGGAATGTAATAAAAGCCGGCAAAAACAGTTGGCTGCGCAAAACGCTTGTTACCACGCAGTTTGCATTATCTGTATTACTCATCGTATCAACGCTGGTAGTAAACAAACAGATGAACTATATAACAGGCAAAGACCTTGGTTTTGATAAGGAGCAGGTGGCCATAATACAACTTTCCAATACAGGTGTTGATGTGGATAATAAAAGCCATTCTTTTATACAAGCCTTATTCACCAACCCCAATATAGTTTCTGCAAGTGTTTCAAACAGGGTGCCAAGCCATACATTTAACGGTTATGATATTGTACCCGAAGGCAGCAGGCCGGAAGACCATCTCTCAGGAAGCGTGCTGGAAACTGATGCAAATTTTGTTGCAACCTATAACATAAAGGTTTTGCAGGGCCGGTATTTCTCACCGAATATGCCTACAGATACAACAGACGCGGTTGTTATAAATGAAGCAATGTGCCGTTACCTTAACTGGACAAATGCCATTGGTAAAAAGTTTGAGGTAGTTGGCGAACGCAAGGCAAAAGTAATTGGGGTGATAAAGGATTTTAATTCAACCAGCCTGAGGCAAACGGTGCAGCCGCTTGCAATTATTTTAAAAGACAACCCTTTATACCTTTCAGTAAAATTAAGGCCGGGGCAAACACAAGCCTCGCTTGATTTTATAAGGGCAACATGGAAAAAATTTGCACCGCAATACCCATTTGATTATAGTTTTATGAGTGAAAGGATGAATGCTTTTTATGAAAAAGATATGCGCTTGCTGCATGTGCTAAGCATTTTTGCAGGCCTTGCTATTGCTATTGCCTGCATGGGTTTATTTGGCTTAAGCATTTACACTGCCAGGCAACGCACAAAAGAAATTGGCATACGCAAGGTTTTGGGCGCTTCTGTCGTTAATATTACCAGGTTATTATCAAGTGATTTTTTGCAATTGGTTTGTTTGGCACTTATCATTGCCTTTCCGCTCGCATGGTGGGCTATGAATAAATGGCTGGAGGACTTTGCTTACCGCATCACCATTACCTGGACAGTTTTTTTAACTGCTGGTATTGCTGCTATAATTATTGCGTTGTTTACCATAAGTTTTCAATGTATAAAAGCAGCAATGGGTAACCCGGTGAAAAGTTTAAGGAGTGAGTAGGAAACCCTCATCCCTACCCTTCTCCCTAAAGGGAGAAGGCCCGTAGAATGAAGACCTTTTTATATGAAAAGATTATTAAAACATACATATTTTTTGTAACCAATAAAATTAAACCGTCTTTTAAAGGGAACAGGCAACAAAGTCCTCCCTTTAGGGAGGATTTAGGAGGGTTTTCTTCATGTTTAAAAACTATTTTAAAATTGCATGGCGAAATTTGTGGAAGAATAAATTTCTTTCTTTCATTAATATTTTTGGGCTTGCTACGGGCATGGCATGCAGCCTGCTGATCTTTTTATTTGTGCATGATGAACTTAGCTACGACAGGTATAACAAAGATGCTGACCGTGTGTACCGGGTTGTGAAAGATTTTGTTAATGATGATGGCAGCCGCCTGCCCGATGCCACAACCCCACCAGCAGTTGCACCAGCCATACAAAGAGAGATACCGGGTGTTGAGGCGGTTACCAGGGTGTTTCCCAACTGGGGCAGCACATTTTTGTACACGTATGGCGATAAACATATTTACGAAAACAAAGTGGCCCGTGTTGACAGTAGCTTTTTTGATGTATTCACAGTTACATTTGTAAAGGGCGATGCTAAAAGCGTGTTTAAGCAGTTGAACTCAATGGTGATATCAGAGAGCGCTGCAAAAAAATATTTTGGCAATGAAAACCCCATGGGCAAGGTAATTAAAACAGATAACGGTGGAGACATGATGGTAACCGGCGTTATAAAAGATATGCCTGCGCAAAGCCACATACATTTTGATTTTATTTCATCTGTACGAAAGTTTAACGGCAATATTGACGGTAACTGGGGCTGGTATAATTTTTACACTTACATAAAAATGAGGCCCGGAGCTGATATAAAAGGCCTTGATGCCAGGATACAGGCACTGTATAAAAAGAACGATAAAGAAGGCAACAACATATTTTACACGCAGGCGCTTACCAGCATCCACCTTTCATCAAACCTTAAATGGGAGATTGAGCCAAACAGCGATAAGCTGTATGTATATGTTTTTTCAGCGGTGGCGCTGCTTATTATTGTTATCGCCGCTATTAATTATATAAACCTTGTAACGGCAAGGTCGTCGCTGCGTGCTAAAGAGGTGGGTATCCGCAAAGTATCGGGCGCTCACAATACATCGCTTATTAAACAATTTTTGGTTGAGTCTGTGATTATTTGTTTGCTGGCAAGCGTTGTTGCGCTTGCCATTGCAGACTTACTGCTGCCCGCCGTAAACATGGTTACACAAAAACAATTATCGCTGTTTAATGCCGGTGGCTTATACATTACTGCTTGCTTTATTGCTTCTGCGCTGGGCATTGGCTTGCTGGCAGGCTTGTTTCCCGCGGTGTACCTATCGTCTTTCAAGCCCATACTTGTATTAAAAGGGGCCAAAAGTGGCGAGCGCGGTATATTTACGCTTCGCAAATCGCTTGTAGTAGTGCAGTTTAGTATATCAGTTGCGCTTATTGCAGGCTCTTTCATCATTTACCAGCAAATAAACTATTTTAAAAACACGCAGCTTGGGTTGAACAAAGACCAGGTGCTGCTGATAAACAACTACAACCGGCTGGATGATGCTGCAGCCCATGCTTTTGAAAATTCTATAAAACAAATACCCGGGGTAGGCAAATCGGCTACAGCTGATGGCGTGCTTGGAGGCATGAACTGGACTTTTGACTTAAGCGCCAAAGGCAAAAAGAACAGCCAGTTAATGAATTACCTTAATGTGGGCTACGACTTTGCAGATGTAATGGGCCTGCAAATAAAGGAGGGCCGCACGTTCTCTGAAAATTTCCCCGCCGATACTATTACACAGGTATCAACCAAAATGATTGAACAGGTAGCGGGTGGTATTGTGTTGAATGAAAGGGCTGTGAAAGATTTAGCCATTACAGGCCCTGCCGTGGGCCAATTGCTCAACTGGGGCACCGACAAAGACACCACATATTATTTAAAAATTGTTGGGGTAGTAAAGGATTTTCACTTTGCATCGTTTAAAAACGAGATAAAGCCATTTGCATTCATCAACCCCGGCGGGCGTCACAATTACCTCACAGTTAAGCTCGCTGCGCAAAACATGCAGGCTACGCTGGCGCAGGTAGAAAATAAATGGAAAGCCGTTTCCAACGGCCGGCCGTTACAATATTCGTTTGTTGACGATACGTTTGCACAGCTATACAAGTCAGAAGCCAACTTTCAGCAGATATTTATTGTGCTGGTAATGTTAAGCATTATAATAGCATGCCTGGGTTTATTTGGTCTTGCAGCTTTTGCAACGGAGCAACGCACTAAAGAAATCGGTATACGCAAAGTGCTTGGAGCCAGTATTACGGGTATTGCCGCAATGTTGTCCAAAGATTTTCTAAAACTGGTGGGTATATCAATCGTAATAGCCACGCCATTAGCCTGGTGGGCCATGAATGCCTGGCTGCAACATTATGTTTATCGCATCACCATCAGCTGGCAGGTATTTGCAGTAGCGGGGCTGGTATCTGTTATCATCGCTTGCGCCACCGTTAGTTACCAGGCTATAAAGGCGGCGCTGGCCAACCCGGTGAAGAGTTTGAGGAGTGAGTAACCCTCACCCCTACTATTCTCCATTCCGCACGTGCTGGAGAGAAGAGTTGTAAAGAGGCCCGCTGGTTCCTGTAACATCTGCTCAAGCCCTTCGACTCCACTTATTTGGATGTTAAGCTTTTTATTAGATCCACTTCCTTTTGGCTAAACACCGTGCCATCAGGCCTGAATATATCGTGAAACCAAATCTTAGGCTCTTCGCCGCTGGGTATGGGTGTATCCCACGCATACATGGTATTGGTCTTACCCGCCACAAGCCCCCAGTTAATGGCAACGATATTGTTCGCTTTTAGTATAGGCATAATGTTATCAAAGCGGCTGCCGCGCAGGCGTGCCATATATTCTGTGCATATTAATGGCTTGCCATATTTTTTAAGCGTATCAATGGTGTTGGCGTGTATGGTATCGTTATTATAATCGTGGTAGCTTATTACATCGCTGTTTGCTAACTGGTAGGTGTTAAGCGTTGTTAAGTCTTTCGTCCATATACCTGCAGATAATGGTTGGTCAGGGTTGACCTCTCTTCCCCATGCGAATATTTTTTGCAGTAATGGCAGACTTTTATCGCCATAATTACTGTTACCCGGCTCGTTATAAACATCCCACATAAAAATGCGCTTGTCATGCTTAAATGTTTTCAATATATCTTTCACATAAGCTTCCAGTTCTTTTAAAACAGCAGGTGAATCGTACAACAACTTACCGGGGTCCCTTATCCAGCCTGAATTATGTATACCGGGCCTTGGTGCAGGCTGCGCACCGTGATGATAATTTTCATTCCAGCAATCATCAAAAAATACAAACATGGTTAAAATGCCATGCCTGTTTGCAATGGTTAAATACTCGTTCATCCTGCTTTTAAAACCGTTTTTATCCTGCTCCCATGCAGCATGGTGTAAAAACACGCGCATACAATTAAGCCCTATTGATTGCGCATAACCCAGGTCAGTATCAATCGCAGTGGTATCAAATGTTTCAGCCTGCCACATTTCCAATTGGTTTATAGCCGTATGCGGAATAAAATCGCATCCTCTCAACCATCCATATTGGCTGTACCACTTATTTGCTTTTTCCTTACTCCATACGGCACGCTCTTTTTGCGCATAACTGCTTTGTACAAAAACACAGGCAACGATTATTAGTGCAAATATTTTTTTCATATTTCTTATCCTTCTTCTTTTAATATTTGTTTTATGCATGGCTACCACTAACAGTTTGTTGTTCCCCTTTAGGGGTTGGTGGCCTTTACTACCGGGAATGCGCTTATCCTTAACCTTGCTGCACCCATAGGTACCAGTTCAATTTTTTCATCGGACGTGTTTACAGTTACAGGGCTTTGCGGCAGCACTGCCACCAGCCCATATTTATCTAATTGCCAGTTTGGTATTTGCCTGCCCATCGTTTCAATCGAAACAGGCACATCATCTACCGTAAACGGGTAGTCATTTTTTGGCCAGGCCTTGTGCACAACAGTAAATGCTGACATTAAATTGTTGCTTTGCAGGTCCTTTTCATCGATACCATAATTCCATGCACTTGCAGGGAGTATTTGGTACGAAGGCCATTTGGTTGCATCTGCGTTGGCCTGCCACCTTGAATCTGAAATGGCGGCAGCACGGCTATCTTCTTTTTTGTATGTTTCTTTTATTTTTAGCGAGAAGGTAAGTGGCCCGTAATTAACACTAACGCTGTTTTTATTTTCAGTCCATGTTTTCAGTTGCAATTTCATTGGCAGAACAATCTCAATTTTATCACCGGCTTTCCAAACATTTTCTATGCGGGTGTATGTTGCCGCAGCAGGCGTTTGCTGCACCAGCACGCCATTTACTTTTATTGATGCATTGCTGCACCATGCGGGTATACGCAGGTACAACGGAAAATTTACATTATCGGCTTTTTTTACCGTTATACTTATGTTTTCATCAAAGGGGTAGTGTGTATCTTCCTCCAATGTCACCATTTTCCCGTTAGCCACCTTTGCCGTTACATCGCAACTATTATACAGCATGGCAACAAGGCCGTTATCAGGCGTTGCCATCCACATGTTCTCTGCATAATATGGCCAGCCCTGCGCATGGTTGTGCTGGCAGCACCTGCTGCTAAAAGGGTTCATCATAAAAAATGGGCCATCATTTTGTATGCCAGGTGCATGGTTCATTGTGTCGCTTACAGCCATGTTTGGCGCAGTAAAATATCTTAGCGATTTAAAGTCCGGCATCAACGCAGCGGGGTATGTATTAAACGCAACATCCTCGCAATGGTCGGCCCAAAACGGGTCGCCTGTTATACGGGCAAGCATTTCGTCGCTGGCCATTTGCTCAACCATGCCGCAGGTTTCAACAGCCTGGCGTGGGTCAGTATAATTTGCCCGTGCATCTTCATCGGCGCCAAACATGCCTCCCGGCACCTGGCCGTACATATTACGGATGATATTAAAATCATTATAAGTAGCTTTTAAAAAAAAGGAATCTTTCGTCTGCATGTAATATGTAGCAGGCTCGCGAAAACATTGCGCCACATTTACATTGTGAAAATTGGGCAGGTTGTTTTGCTGCGTCCAGTCGGCGGTATTTTTATGTACTTTTTCTGCAAGGTCTAATAACCATTTTTCTCCGGTAATATTATACAACCAGTATATGCTGTAAAGGTTATCCCCTCCCCTGCTGTTTTCCCAATAAGTTTTCAAAAATACGGTGTCGGGTATGGTGGTTTCCCATTTAAAATATCTGTCCATCAAGTTTATAACACGCTTGTCGTTGCTGTGTTCGTAGTACGATTGCATGCACCACAGCATAAGCATATTTGCCCAAACATCCTGCAGGCCCTGTGGATGTTTTTTTGATGGCTCAATATTTACCGGGCCAAAAAAACCATCCGGCCTCTGGCTTTTAAAAACCTTTTCAAGCCAGCTTTTTGTTTCGGTTATCATGGCGGTGTCACGCAGCAGGTACGCCAGGTCTCCATAGCCTTTTAGCCAATAAGGTACTTCTTCCCAGCCATGGTCACCCTTACCATCGTCGCTGAACCATGCATTATTTTTTTTATCAAGCCAGGCGCTTATTTCACCCAAATGGCCGGTTAAACCATCACGCTGGCGCAAAAGGCAGGTACGTATCCATCCTTTTGGCTCAATACTGCCTACGGGCAGTTTTATAAATGCCAGCGGTTGAAGCGGCGCTTTATTTGAAATATAATTAATGTTGTATGAGGCTGTTGAGGGACGGGTAACGGTAGTTATTGAAATGCCGCCTGCTTTATGCCAGTTAACAGCGGTTAAAACAATTATGGCAGCGCCTATGCAAACAAATGATCTCTTCATGGCAAGTGCAAAATAAAAATGAAAATAGGCAATTATTAGTATAATTGCCTATTACCTGTAAGAAATACACTTATAAAATGCCGCTTACAACGGGTGGGTATTTGTTTATGAAGAGTGTACTATTTAGATACTACTACTATTTGAAAACTGCCGGGCACCATTTGCGGGCGGCCTGTTGCACCTGCTGCCTGCGCCTGGAAATCTGCTGTTGGCAAATATACCATGTGGTTACTTTCATCTACTGCTATTGTTCTTGCACCGCGTTTTGTAGGCACATTATCAAGCAGGCTGAATTTGCTGGCAGATTCTTCTTTCACCACGCTTAAAACACCTTCACCGCATGATGCAAAAACCAGTTTACGTTCTGCATCAAATCCAACACCATCGCAGCCATCGCCTATACCTACATTGGCCACAACGGCACCATTCTCCGTACTTACTACAATCAACATTTTATCGCAGCCGGCAAATAAACGGTGCGTTTTTCTGTCGATAGCAAGCCCGGTTGGCCCTTCGCCCGGCGCTATGCTCCAATGCGCTTTTACTTCTTTTGTTTTTAAATCCACTGCAACTATCTCACTTTTATCCTCAATATTCACATATACTTTTCCTTCGCCGTCGCTAACGGCAGTTTCAGGTTTGCCGCCAACAGGTATTGTTGTTACCACTGCATCGGTGGCGGGGTCAATAATGCTCAAATCATTGCTGCGGCCATTACAGGTAATTATTTTTTTACTGTAATCATCATACATAATGGCGTCAGGGTTTTGGCCTGTTGCAACCTGCCCAAGCACCGCACCTGTTTTTAAGTTAAAAACGGTTACGTTATTTAACCTGCCATTGCTGGTATACCCTTTACCAAGTGATTGTACAAAAGCAATGCCGTGCACGCCTGTTGTATTGGGTATAACGCCAAGGGAATCGCCTGTTGTTTTATCAAGAATATTTACCTGTGTACCGTGTGAAACATACAGCCTGTTTGAAGATGGGTCTGCCGCGATATAATCCCAGCCGCCGCCGCTGGCTATGTGAAAAGTATTTGACACTTTATAGCCGCTGGCGCCCTGCGCAAACGCCTGTATACCTGCAAAAGTTAACAATGATAATGCAACCGGAAGAAACGCTTTTTTCATGTTGAAGGTTTGTAATGTTACGCAATGTAAACCTGCATTTTGTAGACTTTCTGAAGATTACCGTTTGAACAAAAAGTGCAGGCTTTGTGGGCATATACAGCCAAAAACAATACCAAATTAACCAAAATTTGCTCCTCCGCCGCAATTTATCACCTGCTTATCGAATAGAATTGCCCGGTTTTTCTGTTGGCGCCACCTTTGTTTTGCTATAAAAAACATTAACTATGAAAAATTACTTAATAGCAGCCGCAGTATTTTTTGCGTTTGGAATTGCAGCATGCAGCGGCGGTAATAACGGTACAGTAAAGGTTGATACCATTATAAATCCTGCAGATGCTACGACAACTAAGCAGTCTGATAGCACGGTACCCGCCAATGCGCCGGGTATAGACACTATAGCAAACGGGCAGTCAACATCTTCGGGTGTAAAAGATTCATCCAAAAAGAAAGATCAGCATTAGGTCTTCCCGCTACCCCCTTGCCTTAACAATAAACCACACATTAAGGGTTACGTAAACCACCAGCAAAACCTGCGCGGCAACCATATCAAACCGGTTTGCCTGCTTTAGCTTGTCGCGTTTTACAAGCATTAGTGAATAAGCTGATGATGTAACCACAAGAAATATAAAAAATAATGTAATGCCGTGCAACATATCAACAAGGGTAAATGAAGATGATTCGGGCAATGAAGAGTCAATAATGTATTTATTACCAATTGCGGCAAATAATGAGCCCACACTCAACCCAAACCGGGAATCAATATTATCGGCGTGAATGTAAAAACAAACATACGATATAAGAAATGCCACATACATGCCAATAAACATTTTCCAGAACAGTGATGAAGCATCCCTGCCAAGACCAATTTTTACCTTATACGTACTATATTCAGTATGGGGTTTTGCGTAACTGTCATCACCAAAAGCAGTTTCATAAGGTTTTACAGCGGTTGAAATAATAAAGCTGTCAATATTCCATCCCTTTAATGTAAACTTTGGATCAAAATGTTTTCCCAACGGGTCTGGCACAAAAACCAGTGATTTTGAATCGTACTGTGAGTTTTCAAAAGATAAACGTAACGACTGCTTGTCGAAAGGAAAGTTATTGATCTTCCATGAATCCTTCATTACACATTGTATTTTCATCAGTACATATATACGCCCATTAGAGGAATCAATTGTAGAGAAAGATTTTGTAACACTTTTAGCCTGGGGTATTTCAAGGTTTTGTAAAAAATCAAAATCCTTATTCTTATACTTCATCCATAGCCAAAAATCTATGGTGTATTCCATGTCTTTAAAATCAATATTATGTACGCTTGTAACGTATATACCTGTTTTTACAGTATCCGGCACCTTCTTTTGTGCAGATGCTGTAAACCATGCGCCGCTGAAAAACACGGTAATGAAAAGATAGTTATAAAGGGCCTTTTTCATGTAGTTGAATTATTCGCAAAAGAAAGATAGATATTTAAAGTGTACAAAAAAATATTGTTGGTAACATTTACTGTCGCTGTTGTTTGTAAATACGCATTACATATTATTTAAACATTGCATTTATATCCCTGTATGGCATTGTTTCCACCGCAAAAGCAAAACTCTTTTCCCGCATAATTTCAGAGGCCGCACGTAGAAACGAACCATAAGCTACCCTGGCCAATGATGAACCTGTACTTACTCTTTTTACACCAGCACGCTCAAGATCACTTAATGTAAACTTAGCTGTACTTAAACCCATAACTACGTTCACCGGCTTTGGTGCAACAGCGCGCACTACCGCTTCAACTTCTTCAATGGTTGTAAGACCGGGTGCAAATAAAACATCGGCACCGGCTTCCGCAAACGCAACCAGCCGGTTAATAGTGTCTTTAAGATCAGGTTTGCCGTATATCAGGTTTTCTGCCCTTGCAGTAAGGGTGAAGTTAAAAGGCAGGCTGCGCGCAGCCTGTACCGCGGCTTTAACGCGTTCTACCGCGAGGCCAAAAGGTAAGATAGGATCTTCTGGATTGCCGGTTGTATCTTCAATAGAACCACCAACGAGCCCCGTACCTGCAGCTAATAAAATGGTCTCTGCACACGCAGCCGGCTCTCCGCCAAAGCCGTTCTCGAGGTCTGCAGAAACAGGTAGTTCGGTTGCATTAACTATTACCCGAGCGTTTTCTAATGTTTCTTCACGGCTAACAGCGCTAACGCCATCGGCTTTGCCCAATGAAAATGCCAGGCCTGCGCTTGTGGTTGCAAGCGCTTTAAAACCAAGGCTTGCAAGCATTTTTGCTGACCCGGCATCCCACGGGTTTGGGGCAACAAAAAGGCCTTCTGCGTAATGAAGTTTTTTAAATATTTCGCCCTTTTCAGCTTGCGTATAAGATTGTTGTAAATGCATGCGCAAAGATTAATTAATTTTTAAGCGCTTCTGTGTATGAGTTTATAATTAAATCTCTCAATCCCCTGTCGCCAGAATTTACAAATACAACGGTCATAATATTCCCTGGAAAAAAATAATAATAAGCATGAATACCGCCGCGTGGTTTAATATTGATCGGCGCCATCCAGTCGCCACCGGTACCAAAATATTCACCAAATGAAACTGTATTCAATTTAAATGGAAAGCCGTTTTGCAAAAGTTCTGTTCGTACTTTTTCATTAAGAATGCTGCCTTTATAAAAAACATTGTTTAAAAAAATGCTCAACTCGTGCAATGATAAATACCAGCCAAGGCCACCAACATAATCGCTTAAATTTCCATCGTCGTTAACGCCTGTGCGGCCTGTAATATATCCGTGCTGCCCGTTATATGGAAAAGGGTATACTAGCACAGGCCTTGTGCCGGTTTCCATACAAAACGCATTCGCAATACCGCATGGTGAAAAAAGATATTGGTTTACAAATTGCTGGTAGGTGTTGGTAGCAGACAGTGCAACTGTGCTTGCATTATTGTTAAATACAGTGCTGTCGACTGCACGTGCAATAATTATCCGTAACACCCCATAGCTGATGTTTTGATAATTGAATTTGCCAATTTTGTTTGTATCAGGGCCATCCTGTATGTGCTGTTTTAAAGAGTCGTAGCAGGAAGAAACAGCATCAAGGTTACCATCAAGCCCGGATTTCATCGTAAGCAGATCTTTCACCGTTGTACCAAGGAACATTGGATGGATCACCCATGTTGAAGGCAGGTATTTTGATATCTTATCATCCCAGTTCAGTTTGCGCTGTTCAACAAGTTTAGCAACCGCAATGGCAGTAATAGATTTACTTACTGATGCAATATGCATGCGGGTAACACGGTCAAACGGCAAGCCCGTATTATTTGATAAGTCTGCCGCGGTTATTTTAAAACCACCTTCGTCAGAAGCAGCCAAACTGCCCTTTTTCCAAACTTCAAAAGCCCAGCCAACGGCGCTATCGGTAAGATGTTTTTTAAGCACTGATGCAAGATCTTTAGCTGTGGCGTATTTGGCATCATTACCTGCATGCAACACTATATTTTGCGCATTTGCGCAAAGGGTTGCAGCAAGGTAAGAGGTGAAACATAAAAGTCTAAATGCAGGGCGCATAACGTGGTTGAATGATACAATAAAAATATACATTATGGGATTGCGATTAAAACCGCCTGCATAAAATACACCATCATACAAACAAAGCGGTTATTTGCGTGCCTGCTCAAATAAAAACACACCCTTTTTGTTTGCAATTACAATATCCGGCAACCCATCCTTGTTCATGTCTTTTACAACTACATGCAGCCCCACTCCCGAATTATCATCAATAAAATGCGGAACCCATGCCGGTTGTTTACCAGGCTTATATTCAAACCAATACAACACAGCAGCATCCGTGCCACCGGGATCTTTACCATTGTGCGCATACCAACGCTTGCCGGTGACCAGATCAGGGTTACCATCGCCGTTTATATCAGCCAGTGCGAGGCCATGACTTTCAGAAAACAAGCTGCTGATAGTGTGATGAACAAAACTAATGTTACCCGAGTTGTCTTTCACCTGCTCATGCCACCAAATACCATAGTTATGTGCGGAAGCGCTTATTACATCGGCATCACCATCTCCATCAACATCAAATGTGTACATCTGGCTGCAATCCTCACCCAGGTCAACCGCATGAAATTGCCAGTTAGGTTGTGTTACATCTTTGGGCGCTTCCCACCAGCCTTTTGTAATTATCACATCCTTTCTGCCATTGCCATTTATGTCACCAAGGCCAAGGCCATGTGTATATATGCCTGTAGCAATATCGCCTTTACTTATCACATATCTTTTCCAGGCAGTATCACCTTTTTTTGATGGAGATTTGAACCAAACAATTTCTTTGGCAATCGGGTCGTTGCACAAAATATCAGGCCGGCCATCACCATCTACATCAACAAACGCGGGAGATTCATTACCAATATTGCTGCATATCGTATGCATTTTCCAGTGGCCCGGTTTGTTGCCAGGGTTTTGATACCATACCACTTCTTTTCCGGGAAAACCAACACGCACAAGATCGATCCAGCCGTCCTGGTTTACATCTATGCTAAAATTTAAAAATGAATTGCTGAAAGCCGTATCGGGGAAGAAAGTTTTGGCATCATCAATTTCATGCCTCGTCCAGGTGGGCGCTTCAAACCAAAAGGCGCCAGCCATAATATCTAGCTTGCCATCGTGGTTAACATCCCCCACCGCGACGCCTTCTGAAACAAAATCACTGGTAAGAATTATTTTTTTGAAGGAGATGCTATCGTGTTTTGCACGCTGTGCCTTTAAAAAGTAAGCGGGCAAAAATATAATTACAACCAGCAAAGCTGTTTTTATGAATGATGTATTTACGCGTGTTTGTAATGGCATACCGGGGATTTTTGCAAGCAATAGCTCTGCTGTAAACCTATTACAAATAGTTGTGTTTTGGGAAAGAATTTTCGGCAGTTGTACCTGTGAAGGAAGAATAAAATGTCCCACAAAATAAAGTGGCTGTTTACTTTACTTCCAACCAGCTTTTTAAACCAATCGCAGAGGTACAAAGGCATTACTTCCATCCGCCACCTAAACTGCGGTATAAGTTTACTACTGCCGTTAATTGCTGTAGCTTATCATTAACACTGCTAAGCTGTGCAGCAAGAAGGGCCTGTTCGCTGGTAAGTACATCTGTATAATTGGTAGCTGACGAATATTTTAGCAGTTCCTTTGTATACTCAACAGATTTTTGGAGGTAGTTTATTTGTTGCCCGCGAAGGCCTTCTTTGTCTTTTGCAGCCTGGTAGCTGTATAATGCGTTTGATACCTCCTGCCCTGCCGCAAGAATTGTCTTTTTAAAATCCGCAAGATATTCTTCCTGGTTGGCCTGCGCCGTAGTAAGGCGTTGGCGGTTAATACCCTTATCAAAAATGGGTTGCAGTAAGCCTGCAGTTAAGGTTGCAAAAAAAGTTGTTGGGTTAAATATTTGTGCTATTGCCGTGCCGGATAAGCCTGCCTGACCTGTTATCGTAAGTGTGGGGTAAAAATAGGTTCTTGCTATGTTGATTTGTTCAAATGAATTTCTTAATTGAAACTCCGCCTCCTGCACATCGGGACGGTTAGCCAAAAGCTGCGCGGGCACACCTGTTGCAAGGTTTGATGTTACCACCTGCTGTTCAAGGCTGCTTCTTGAAATACTGTCGGGGCTTCTGCCTAACAAAATGCTCAGGGCATTTTCTGTTTCACGTATATTTTGTTTAAGGTCAGGGATGGTTATCTCAACTGAATAGCGGTTTGCAGCGCTTTGCACCACGGCCGCACCGGTAACCACATCACTTTCTTTCAATGTCTTCATCGTTTCTACTTCCTGCTTGCGGTTCTCCACGGTTTGCAATGTTACCTGTAGTTGCGCATCCAAGGCCATAAGCATGTAATAGTTGGTAGCTATATCCGCTACAAGCTGCGTTTGCACTGCTCTTTTGTATGCATCACTTTGTAACAGTGATGCCAGCGCTGCACGTTTTGCGCTGCTTAGCTTCCCCCAAATATCCGCTTCCCAGCTACTGCTTATAAACAATTCATAAGCCTGCGGAACGCCAAACTGCGTTGACGGCACACGTTGAAAGGCAGCAACAGCATTGGCATCTGCACTGGGCAATAATGCAAGCTTGCTTTGCTTTACGTTGGCATTAGCAGTTTTTAAACGCGCCACCGCAATTTTCAGATCAAGATTATTATTAATGCCTTCCTGTATCAATGATTGTAACAGGTTGTCAGTAAACATTTCTTTCCACGAAATATTGGCAATGGTGGTTGAATCGGCAGTTGATGCTCCCCTGTACAAATTATTATTTGTTGCATTTGCAGGTTGCGTATATTGTTGCGTAACCTTGCATGCGTTAATAAGCGAAATAACCAGTATTGATAAAAATATGTTCTTCAAATTCATTGTATGGCCTGGTAGCTTTTATATATTAATCTTTCTTTTATTTACAACAATTCATTCACTTTTAGATTAGGGAGCTGTAACTGTTTCATATACCCCAAGGCTTCAGCCTTGGGGTTTTGAACGGCGTAAAGGATTGGCTTTAGCCAAAGTCAACTTCCTTGTATCCAAGTGATAAAATAAAATGCCGGTATTCTTCCATAAAAGTCATCTTTTGATGATGTACCTGTTGGTTATCAATATAAGCTCTCACAAAATCAATTTTATCATCACTTACCGATGCAGCAAAATATTTATCAGCCCATTCCAACCCATCTTTTACCAGTTCAATTTGGTTTGCCCAGTAAGAACTTTCACCCTTGAGCAATTGCATTTGCTTCGCAATACTATAATCATTCTTTAATAACATTAATGCGTGCATGTGATCATCATGACCATTAATCCTGTCAAGCATTATTCCTTTTTTACCAGCATTGTCTTTTATATGTGCCCGAACTTGCTCAAGTACCGGTGGTTTAAGAACCGGTTCCCTGTTCTTAGTACCCCAAACAGCATGTACCCAAATTTTTATATACGACATAGCCTTTGGTTTATACAACACCTTGACTAAAGACAATTGAGCTCTTTATTCTTACCCCAACCTTAAGGCTTGGGTTATTTATTTTCAACCCGTTTTACTAACCCAAGGCTTTAGCCTTGGGCAATTGAAGAACACTCAATTACTGGCTTTAGCCAAAGTCAAACAATTTTCTGTCAATAACCCACTTTTCTTATTGCTGCACTTTGGCTAAAGCCAATTGTTGACATTTTCCCATTTTGTTCCCAAGCCTAAAGGCTTGGGTTATTTTGCCTATTTCGTCACTATCAGTTCATCATTTTCATCGTACTTGTTTGCGCGTATCTTTTCCTGCAACGCCTGGAAGATGATGAATAAGCCCGGTATTACGAACACGCCCAGCACTGTACCTATAAGCATACCGCCTATGGCGCCTGTACCTATTGACCTATTGCCATAAGCACCTGCACCAGTTGCAAACATCAGCGGCATAAGGCCAAATACAAACGCGAACGACGTCATCAATATCGGCCGCAGCCTGGCCTTAGCACCTTCTGTTGCACTCTCTACAAGGCTCATTCCTTTACGCCTTCTTTCCACGGCAAACTCTACTATCAATATCGCATTTTTCGCTAATAAGCCTATAAGCATGATGAGAGAAATTTGC
>JABDGS010000056.1:26821-27036 GCA_013285915.1 Bacteroidota bacterium | reverse complement strand
TATCGATTTTAGTCTTGTTTTATTTTTTTATCGCGTTGGTTTTTGATAATAATACTTTTAAGGTATTTAATGATAAGGCAAAAGAATCTGGCCCTGTTATCGTTATAACTATCATTGGGTTTCCTTATATCTTTTATTGTTTTTTTTATATCATTAGTTTCTTTGCAAAAGCAATCTGTTTTATTAGATTTAAAAAGATCGTCAAATTTGATAAA
>JABDGS010000056.1:25192-26811 GCA_013285915.1 Bacteroidota bacterium | reverse complement strand
ATAAATGGTGGTCCACATTTCTGTTAATATTTTTCTTGCCATTAGGTATCTGGTGGATTTATCCGCAACTACGAGCCATTTTTTTCCCAACGGCGTCGCGTCTCAAATAATAATTGATTATACTATTGACCTAAAAAGGTTTCTACATTATTATCGATTGCTATAAACGAAACGGCATTATTTCCTTGTCAAAGCTGTAAGTGTTCTGCCAAAAGAATACACCTTGTACATTATCTACCGGCAAATCGGTCTCTTTCCGGCATCGTTGGCAAAGTCTGCGACCAAGCCAGGGCAGTACAAAACATTTCTCTTATGTATCTTCGAAGGTATGTTTAGAACTGCCCTGCCCTTCCTTTCAGTCGGGTACTAACAGTAGCTTGGCACATACTTTTCACTGCCTCTGCCTGTATTCGGACAACTCCTTTGTCCTGCATGTGCTCTTCACTCCGCTACACAATCATTCCGCTTCGCTCCATGGTTGTTTGCGTCATTCAGTACACTGCAGTCCAATCGTTGTCAATATTTGTGCTCGCCTGCGCGGCGATGTGCTGCGTTTCAGCCATGCTTTACAGTAGTATTTGTGCTGCTCTGAAACTGTATTTTTAAAAAAAATTGTTTTGCAGGCGCTGGTGCCAGATGTAAATTTGGAAATAGCTCCCTTTAAGAATTCCAAGGTTACAAAACGACGCAAGCTTAAGAAAAATTTAGCTTCCAGTTATAATTTAAAGGGCGCATAATGGGCTCAAAAGTGGTCATAATTGGATAACAATCGGCCCAAAGGTTTCATATCCAACGTGAAAAATTGTATCAACTAAGCAACAAACAGTGCTGCCAATCGCTTCAAGTCAGTTAAAAAATGGTTCGAGATTTGTACCATAGGGGTCACCCTAATCGTTCCTCTTAAAACCAATTTGTCTTCTTTCTGGCTTAGGGATATTTAATAACTGCTTTAAATACTTAAAGATTAATTGGATATTTTCATCATGGCCTGTTACTTTTTTCTCTATTTGTTCAAGTTTCAACAAAATGTCCTTGTGAGTAAATAACATTTCCCTGAGTTTCACGAAAATCTCAATAATTCTTATGCTTACTTCAATGGCTGTTTCGCTTCGAAGAACATTGGCCAGCATCAATATGCCATGTTCGGTAAAAGCGTAGGGTAAATAGCCACCCAAATGCTTTTTTGATGGTATCGCATTTTGCGATACCATCATTTCAACTTCATCTTCGTTTAATTGGAACATGAAATTAGCCGGGAAGCGTGCTACATTTCGTTTTACTTGTTCCCTTAACCTGATAGGCTTAACGCCATATAATTCAGCTAAATCCCGATCAATCATTACCTTTTGATTTCTAATTAGGAATATTTTATTTTCAATTGTATCGTTTGAAATTTCTACAGGCATATAACAGGTTTTATATATTTATTCAAAGTGTTTAGGTTAGCGACGAAATAAATTGTTGCTTTTTGCGATTAAATTTTTCCTGCACGTTGGCTGTATCATCAATAATTTTTTCTTCATCTACATCCGCATAATTTTCTTTCGTTGTACTAATCTTACTGTGGCCTAAAAGCTTGCTAACCGTCTCAAGAGGTACGCCATTCTTCAGATTCACTT
>JABDGS010000056.1:0-25182 GCA_013285915.1 Bacteroidota bacterium | reverse complement strand
TTTGCAAAAAAACGTCTCGCCTTACGCGTGTCTAAATCGACGGGGATATTTAATATGCCGGCAATTATCTTTAAGTTTCTATTGAATTCCTGGTTGGAGATGTAAGGGAATATCTTGCCTCTTAAAACTGCTGCTGGCGTTTCTCTGTATTTCTCTATAATTTGCAGCGCTGGTTCTGGTACAGGTATGCCACACAGTTCGTCGCTTTTGGTTCTATAAATAGTACTGAAAAGCTGCCCTTCAATGGTTTCAAAATGGCTCTTATCAAGTTCAAACAAATCAACGTAGCTTACGCCTACGTAGCAATCGAAAACAAACAAATCCCTTACAAACTGTACTTTGGGGTTAGCAAAAACTGCGTTTTCGATAGCCGTAAAATGAGGCAGCTTTAAATTTTGGCGGCGCACCTTTTGTCTTTTGGCTTCATACAAGTCAAACGGGTTCTCTTTTATCCAGCGCATGTCCATTGCCATACCAAACATCTTTTCAACTCGCTCCATGTGTTTGTACAGTCCGTTTCCCACGCATGGGTCTGATGCTTTAAGCGGGTGAGAATGGATGTAGCTTTCAAACTCCAAAACAGCCTCGTAATTTATCTTAATTAAGTCCACATCAGCCTCCTTAAAATAATGCTGGAGAAAATTCTTTAGGTATTTTTCAGTGGTAGTGTAATTTTTAGTTGTGCCGGCCTTAAGCTTTTTGCCATCGCATTCAATTTTTTCATGCTTTCTAATAAGTTCATGCACGGTATGCCCGGAGCCGGCCGGTAACTGGCTTTCGTGTTTATTAAAATAATGTTGCCGTACCGCTTCGCTGGTTACCTCATACCTGCCACTTTCAAGCGCCCGCTTGCTTTCAGTTATTCTAAACCTAACATCATTGATGTACTTGTTTACGGCCTCTACCTCCCTGTTTTTGCCGCGCACACTTTCGCTTTTTGCTGACCATGAAGCAATAAGGATTTTTTCATTTAGTGAAATTTCAGTTGGAATGTTGTTTACCGTTATGCGGGCAATTAAGTAGGCCTGGGTTTTATCGTATTTCGTTTTACGCACGATAAAATCAATATAAAATGTTTGTTCTGTTTGCATACTACACATTTTTGAAATGAATAAGGTTTTTTCATCTCTCAATCATCACTTGAACAACCTTGTACTAAAGTGTTTCAAAACATATCAAAATAACCACATGTAACTAATGGTCAATTAGTTAGGCCGGTTTTTTGAGACAAACCTATGAGAAAAATAGTCTCAAGGATTATCTCACGGATACATTGATATATTTTGAAATAACTTAAAATAAGAAAAAATAAAAAAGCCTGCAAATCAAATATTTACAGGCTTTTTAAAACAGTATGACATTGAAAATGTCGGGATGACTGGATTCGAACCAGCGGCCTCTTCGTCCCGAATCACGCCGAGGCGTGACGCTACCGGACTACGCTACATCCCGAAGCGTATATCTTGTAAATATCTTTGTGCACCTCTTGACTTTATCTTTCGCTCAATTGCCATGGCTTCTCTCCTTGTTTCAACCGTTATATGCCATACAATTTTCCATGGTTGTTCCTTTAATGTATGCCCAGCAAGTTCACTATTGTGCTGCGCAAATCTTTTGTCAAGGTCATAAGTTTGACCTACATAAAATCTGCCGGTAGATACACTTTGTAATATGTAAATAAAATATTGCATAAAAAGCCCCTGCGGCACAGGGGCGTTTAAATCAGTCGGGATGACTGGATTCGAACCAGCGGCCTCTTCGTCCCGAACGAAGCACGCTACCGGACTGCGCTACATCCCGAAAATGGGCAACAAAAATAATAGCTTTTGCATTAATATTGCCGCGGAGACAAGTAAATTTATGACACCCGAGCGTTTGCAAAAACTTACCACCGTACTAAACCGCAGGCAAAGCAATTTAACTGTTGTGATGGAAAATGTGCAGGACCCGCACAATATATCAGCTGTTATGCGTACTTGCGATGCCGTGGGCATACAGGACGTATATATTTTAACCAATAAAATACCCCGCCATAAAAAATGGGGCGCCAAAAGCAGCAGCAGTGCAGCTAAATGGCTTACTATACATCAATACAGCGATGTGGACGAATGTATAGCTGAAGTTAGAAAAAAATACAGCCATATTTACACAACACACCTGTCAACCGATGCGGTAAGTTTATACGATATAAATTTTACTGAAAGCGTTGCGCTTGTTTTTGGTAACGAGCATGATGGCGTTAGCAGTGAAATTCGTGCTGTTGCCGATGGTAATTTTATTATTCCGCAAATGGGTATTATCCAAAGCCTTAATATTTCAGTAGCATGTGCGGTTAGTATTTATGAGGCATTCAGGCAAAAAAATTCTGCCGGTCATTATAACCAGGCTACGTTGCCGCCCGGGCAAAGAAGCAACTTACTAAAGGAGTGGGGCGTATACGAGGAAGGTGTATAACATGCCGAAAACACTTACTTACGGGTGTTTAATTTTTTTAAACCCCTTACCATAATCTACGCCCCTAAGGGTGCTGATAGTAATATTAAGTTCAAAACCGATCAGCAGTATAAATGAATTGACAAAAATCAGCATCATTATCATAAGCACGGTACCTATTGAGCCATAAAAGCGGTTATAATTACTAAAGTTTTGCGCCCACACGGAGAATAACCAGGTTGTAATAATTATTAAAACCGTTGCAAATACTGCGCCGGTTGATAAAAGCCGCCAGCGTTTTTTAACTGAAGGGGCGTATTTATAAATAAATGCGATAGAATATAAAAAAAGAATAATAATTACCAGCCAGCGCAGGCTTTGTATCCAATTTTTTGTATGTACATTTTTTATGTTTAGCGTTTTCAACACAAAAACAAATAGCTGCCCCTGGCCAACAGATATAAGCGTTGTACCTATAATAATAATTATGATGATGGTTATTAAGGCCATTGCCCTGAAACGTTTATATAGAAAATTGGATTGGTGTTTTATTACAACTGACCTGTCAAATGTTCTGATAATACCCATCATGGCGTTTGATGAGTAAAACAGGGCGAGCACAAAACCTATTGACAGCAGCCCCTTTTTAGGGGTTGTAAAAAAGTCGTTCAAAAAATTTACAATAAACTGCCGCGTTTGTGAGGTTGGTGAAATATCCCTAACAAAGATCATCATCTCGCGGTACATCTGTTTTGAAATGGGCAGGTAGGGCAGGAGTGTGAACAAAAAAATGGCGGTTGCTGGTATGGCCATAACCATATTGAACGAAATGGTCGCAGCCCTTTCATTCAGTCCCACATTTTTAACCTGCCTGAAAAAAAACTTCCATACATCATATACCGGCAACCCCTGCAGGCCGGGCAACGTTTTACGTTTGCTCAATTCCCGGATGAAGGTTATGGGTTTTGAGCGGACTAATATGCCTTCAAGCTTTGTCAAAATATTATTTGTTTTCTTCCTGTTTCTTTTGCATCAGTTCATCAAGCGCCCGCTGGTATTCTTTGGCGTATTGCTCATGCTCAGCGAAGGTGGTACTAAAATGATGATAACCGCTAAAATCGCTCTTTGCAACAAAAAATAAATAACCTGTGGCCGGCGCATTTAAAACTGCATCAATGGTTGTATGTGACGGTGTGCATATGGGGCCGGGCGGCAAACCTTTGTACTTGTAAGTGTTGTATGGTGAGTTAACAGTAAGGTGGTTGTACAATATTCTTTTGAGAGAGAAGTCTTTTAATGCGAATTTGATGGTAGGATCTGCGCCAAGCGCCATTTTTGTATTAAGACGGTTGATATACACACTCGCAATATTTCCTTTTTCATCATCTTTATTTGTTTCTTCTTCAACTATTGAGGCCAATATACAAACCTGCAGGGGCGAAAAACCCATACTTGTAGCCTTTTGCATTCTTTCATCTGCATGCCAAAAGCTATCTTTTTCTGTTTTAAACCTGCTTAAAACGCTATCAAGGGGCGTTTGCCACTGAAAAGTATAGGTTTTGGGTATTATCAGGGATAGCAAGGTATTTGTATCAACACCAAATTTTTGTAAATAAACTGAGTCATTAAATTCCCTTATCGCTGCAGCAGAATCAATAGAAAAATTTTTACCAATAAGCCTCGCAAGGCTCTCCTTTGTTCTTACCCTGCCTATATTTAATACCACTTCAGCCTGCCTGTTTTTTTGAAAAGTGCGTATTATACCTAACAAGCTTTCCCCTTTTTTAATTTCAAACCTGCCGGGGGTAATATTTTTCCAAATACCCATGGTATTGGCTGTAAATGTAAATACGCCGGTACGGCTTATTAGTGTATCTAACTGGCTAAGCACCTGTTGTTTTGCATCAGTACCAGGTGTTACATAAACATATTTTGTTTTTGCGTTAAAGTCCGTTGCAGGGGTAAGCATTATAAAGGCAGCCACAACGGCAATAATCAGCAAAAAGACAAGCAGGTAAGTAATTTTCTTTTTCATCCTGTTTTCAAAGTAATAAAAAACCCTGCTTTGTTATAAAGCAGGGCTATATAAAGTTTTTCTAAACTATTAATGCTTTTGGGGCGCTGGCGCAGTTTGGCCAGGTGCAGGCTGGGCCGGCGCAGTTGTGTTAGTGCCTGGGTTAAGTGGTATGTTGTTTATGGTTGCAGTTGACCCTTTAAAGAACAGGGTAGAAATAATACACAAAATACCGATAATAATAGCGAAAAGCCAAGTACCTTTTTCAAGGGTATCGGTTGTTTGCTTTACACCCATAAACTGGTTATTGAAACCACCAATGGTACCGGCCAAACCACCACCTTTTGGATTTTGTACCAAAACAACAAAACCAAGCAAAAAACAAAATATTGCAACAATGCTAAAGAATACGAGCGTCATTTTATAAACCTTTTAAATTTTCAATTTTCGATGCAAAGTAAGCAGTTTTGGACGGATCTAAAAAACTTAATTTTATATACACCTGTATAGCCTTTTCCGTCATGCCCTGCATGGCCAAAACGTCTGCCATTGCTTCTGTTAAAACTTCTTTTGCCTCATTTGATTCGGCTGCAATGTCCTGTACCTTGTGTTCTGCCGCCTCGTCAATTCCCAGGTCGGCAGGGGTGGGGCTCTTACGTTTCATCTGTTTAAGCCAATCAGTAAACTTCTTCACTTTAACACCCAGGTGGTCCTGCTTAAGCAGTTCTGCGCTTAGTTTTATACCCTGGCTGGCAAAATAATCCACTGTATGGTACGGCTCGGTTTCGATTGGAACAGGGGTTTCATCGTTAACGGGTTTATTAAATTCCTGCACCTGGTCCTGCAAAATGGAGGATATCTTATCACCAAGCAAAGGCGCCGCAGTAACCGCCTCTCTTTCTGCATCCGCGTCTTCAATATATTCTGTTTCATCTGCTTCAGCCTCCCGGCTACCTGTCAAGACTATTTTGGGTTCGTAAGTATTTTCTGCCGGATGCTCATCTTCAATTACGGGCTGTTCCAGCGTTGTATTTTCAACATAACCTGCTGTAACTACTTCCGCATCAGCATGTTCAGGGCTTACCGTTTCATCAATTTCCGGCGTAGGGTCTTCTTCAGTTATTGGCTCAATTTCAGGTTGCTCACCCGTTATAACAGGTACTTCCTCAACTGAATACTGCTCATTCACATTTTCTTCTATAGCAGATGGCGCCATCACAATATCAGGCCCCGGTGCGCTGGTTGTAACAACTTGTTCCAGCTCAACTTCGCCATTTTCGGCTACCGCATCAGTAATTGGTTTACGTTCATCAATACGTTCTTCTGTTGCCATGGTAATTAGGTCAGTACCAGCCTGCTGAACATTACTATGTGAAAATATTCCGGCTGCCCCTTCTTCTGCCTGGGTAACAGTGTTTTTCTCTTGATTTTCATCTGCATCATCAACAGGCTGGGTAGCCATCAGGCTTCCCTCATTTAGCTTAAAATGAAACCAATACGGATTGGAAAAATGCAAAACGGCTGCCTGTATAAACTTATCAGCGCCTGCATGGCCTTCGTTTTTTGCTTTTTTGGCAAGAAGATATTTTGTTACACCAAAGGCGGGATATTCGTTTGCTAATGCAGAAAGTTCGTCAACAGTAACATCCCCGGCAGATTGTTTGCCGGTAAGGTGCTGCAGAATTTTATTTTCTGTTGAATAGGCCATTTATAAATTGCGGTGAAAATACAACTCTGTTACCAACTGGAGAAAATACGGTTGAACATTTCGTCGCTAAGGTTCTTAATTATATCATCCAGCAACTGCCCTTCGGCCTGTGTTAGTGTAAGGCTTGAGGAAAAATCAAAAGGCAGGCTTACATCATACTCCTTCGTTTCGTTTTTAAGGGTATTATTAAATATAAGGTGCACACCAACCGTTAACCTGTTACTTGAGCTTTGCTGATTGCTTATGCCTGATGTGCTTACCGCATACTGGCTTACATAACCGCCAATAATATAATCTGCTGTTTCGCTGTTTACAAGGCTTGCCTTACGTACATAACTTTGCACCTTTTGCTTAAATGCATCTGTAAGTTTAGGGCTTAGCTGTGGGTTTTGAATACCGGCGCGGTTATCGAAATAATTTATTTTAATTGTTTTTACGTTATCGGGCACGCTTACGTCCCTAAAAGTATATATGCCGCACGATGCAACCACAACACCTATGGCGAGCAATAACAGCAGTGCCGGAAATTTGTGCGGGTGGTCTTTTAAAAAATTCATACACCTTTTTTTATTCGGTAATATCGTACTCTTTCAGTTTTCTATACAGTGTTCTTTCACTAATGCCAAGGTCAAGTGATGCATCTTTACGTTTGCCTTTATGTTTTTTAAGCGCCTTTTCAATCAACTCTTTTTCTTTGTCCATTATATTCAGCGATTCTTCTACTTCCTCATGCTGGTGTATCTCATCATCCGGATGGTGATCAATAATAACCGGTTGCGATGTGTTTATTACGGGCGATGGCTGATAAACAGGCTGCATAACCGGGTGCATATCGTAACCCTGTTTTGTTTCACCATTTACCGCATGATCGTTTAATAACGACTCGTGCGCAAAGCGTGCCGCCGCACCTGCCATATTTGGGTTTTGCAAAATTTCAAGAAACATTTTTTTAAGCTCCGTAACATCCTTCTTCATATCAAAAAACAGCTTGTATAATATTTCCCGTTCATTAGCAAATTCGCCGGCAGGCAGTGCATTGCTCGCCAGAACCGGCAAGCGGTTTTGCGAAGCCTTTTCAGGCAAAAATTTTCTTAACTCGTTTGCTGTGATAACCTGCTGGGTGCTTAAAACAGAAATTTGCTCTGCAATATTCTTCAATTCCCTAACATTACCCGGCCATGAGTAGTTAATTAACAGGTTTTTCGCGTCTTCATCCAGTTGTACCGCGTTGGTTTTATAACGTTCAGCAAAGTCAATAACAAATTTGCGAAAGAGCAGTGGTATATCTTCCTTCCTGTCGCGCAGCGATGGAACACGAATGGGTACGGTGCTAAGACGATAATACAGATCCTGCCTGAAACGCCCATTCAATGTAAACTCCAGCAGTTCACGGTTAGTGGCGGCAATAACACGCACATCAGTTTTTTGCACTTTTGATGAGCCTACACGTATAAATTCACCAGTTTCAAGCACGCGCAGCAATCTTGCCTGTGTGCCCAGGGGCATTTCGCCGATCTCATCCAAAAAAATGGTACCCCCGCTCACAGTTTCAAAATATCCCTTGCGGCTGTCAACTGCGCCGGTGAATGAACCTTTTTCGTGACCAAATAACTCTGAATCAATTGTGCCTTCGGGTATAGCGCCGCAGTTAACCGCAATAAAACTGTTGTGCTTGCGCGATGAGAGTGCATGAATTATTTGTGAGAAAACCTCTTTACCTACCCCGCTTTCACCTACAATTAATACACTTAAATCAGTTGAAGCCACCTGTACCGCAACATTAAGCGAATGATTTAACGCTGGTGAGTTGCCTATAATGCCGAACCTGTTTTTTATTGATTGAATGTCCATGCTTAGTCTAATTTTTTCAAAATATTTCCTACTTCTTCTTTTAGTATTGGCAAATGCTTCCTTACAATAAGCAACAGTCTGCCCTTGTCAACAATATCATAGTCATGTATTACAATATGTCTTGTAGCAATTATTTTTGACTTGTTTGTTATGGCAAGAGCCCTGTCAATATTATTTGCTTTATACAATGCCTCTCCAACAATTGAAATACCCCGTTCTAAAGCCCATTTGTTACTTATATTGTCTAAATCATTAATAGTGAAGTTTGATGCAATTTGTTCTATATTGCCGATCGCTTGTAATATATCAAGCAGATATTTTTTTAAATCCTTAGGCTGCATAGATTAATTGCTTGGTGTTTTCTACTTCCTTTTTAAAGTATTCATTTTTAAAATCCTGGTAAGGAATAAGGTCAACCCTTCTTTTAAAAAGGCCTTCCAGCGTGTCTTTCAAATCAAAAAATACTAAAAAAGGGTCATACGGGATACTTTTAATATCGTCAAAATCAAAACCGGTATAATCAAACTCATACAACAGGTCCACATCGCTTTCATCCGTAAAAGGGCCCGTAACGGCAGAGCCAAACGCATATAATGTTTTAACATGATATTGTTTACAAAGTTCCGCTATTTGCCGTTTGTTATTTTCCAGTATCGCTTCCATTATACTTACTTTCGCCAGGCTTCTTCCAATGTGCTTCTGAAAATATTGTTCAGTGTTGAATAAGCCGGTGTATTTGTAAATTGATAATCTTTAATGTATTGCTCAAAATGTGTTATCCTGTTTTCTATAAAAGCGTCTATTATCGGTACTCTTGCGCCTTTGTCTAATTCAACTCCATTCTTCTTTTGTATCAGCAGGTTATTTATTTCTGCCTTTAACAGGGGGTCAATTATTTCGTTATTAACCAGCACATCAAATTCTATCGGCGCCATTTCACCCGTTTCTTCAATCCAACTGCAGGCTAACAATGGCCGCAGCACGTAAAAATATTTTTTCAGCCGCGCCTCTTTTTCATCCTTAAAATATGCCTCATAATTATTCCTGGCCATGTTGAAATAATGGTAAAGACAGGATTTTGGATTGAAATATTCTTCCGCAGCTTCCCTGAGCTTCGCCGTGGTTGACAACGTCTCTTTATATACTACCGGGCTTTTTAACCACTCAAGCAAAGGCGGGTTTGATTTTTTGAAGAGAAGCATTGCCTTTCTCAATTCCCACCCGGCAAGATCAATATCATTTGGCAGAATAATTTCAATGTTGTCTTTCTTTTCGTCCACTGATAAATACCAGTCATAATTATGCACGTATATAAACCTTACATCCCAATCGCTGTTTGTTGATGCAAACCCCCACGCCCTGCTGCCACTTTCAACAGCGTACACAATTTTAATGTTGTGTTTTTCCTCAAGCGCCGCTATTTCTTTTTTTATCTCCTCAACCATCTTTGTCTTAATTGATCATCTCGCCAAGCAATGTCGCCTGCGTACAATCTTTTACTTTAACCCATACATAATCGCCTTTCTGCAAATTGCCGCCAGTTTTTGCAAATACAATTACTTTGTTTTGGGTATTTCTGCCCATCCAGTCGTCCGAGCTGCGCTTGCTTTCACCTTCAATCAACACTTTAAATGTTTTGCCAATATCGCGTTTGTTGCTTTCCAGCGATAATTTGCCCTGCAGTTCAACAATCTCCTGCAGCCTTCTTTTTTTAACATCAAGCGGCACATCATCGGTATACCTTCTGGCTGCAAGTGTGCCTGGCCGCTCGCTGTAAAAAAACATATAGCTCATATCATAGCCACTGTACCGCATTATATCAAGTGTGTCCTTATGGTCTTCTTCCATTTCTGTGCAAAAGCCTGAAATTATGTCGCTGCTTATACCGCAATCGGGCATAATGTTTTTTATCTGGTCAACTTTTGCCATATACCATTCACGCGTGTAAGTACGGTTCATCAACTGCAATACCCTTGAACTGCCACTTTGCACCGGCAGGTGAATGTATTTGCAGATATTCTCATATTTAGCCATGGTATGCAGCACATCTTCGGTAATATCCTTAGGATGGGATGTACTGAACCTTACCCTAAGCTGCGGGTTAACCTGCGCAACCATCTCCAGCAAATTAGCGAATGTAACTGCATTATTATTTGAGGCTTCTTCGCACACCCCCTTAGGGGATGGGGGCAACCAATAATAGCTATCCACATTCTGGCCAAGTAACGTAACCTCTTTAAAACCCCTTGCAAAAAGGTCTTTCGCCTCATTTATTATAGAATATGCATCGCGGCTGCGTTCCCTGCCACGGGTAAACGGCACCACGCAAAAACTGCACATATTGTTACAGCCCCGCATTATAGAAATAAATGCTGACACACCATTGCTTTCCAGGCGTACAGGAGAGATATCTGCATAGGTTTCATCCCTGCTAAGCATTACATTTACAGCCTTTTGGCCCGTTTCGGCTTCTTCAATTAAACCCGGCAGCGTTCGGTAGGCATCAGGGCCCACCACCATATCAACAAGCTTTTCTTCTTCCAGCAATTTTGACTTTAAACGTTCTGCCATACAGCCTAATACTCCCACAAGCATGCCCGGCCGTGCATCCTTAACCTTTTTAAATTCCGTAAGGCGTTTGCGTATGGTTTGTTCTGCTTTCTCGCGAATGGAACAGGTGTTTAATAATACAAGATCGGCTTCAAGGTAGTTGCGTGTAGCGCCAAAACCTTCGGCCTGTAATATTGATGCAACAATTTCACTGTCGCTAAAATTCATTTGACAGCCATAGCTTTCTATGTAAAACTTTTTGTGGTATAAATTGTTATCCAGTTCAAACGGCGCGTATGCCTCACCCTGGCGGGTTTCGTTGTGCACACTTTGTAATGTAGCCTCTGTCAACATCCGATGTTTAAAGTTTAGTTTGCAAAAATACTAAAAAGATATTAGTGTCAGTTTGGCAGATTGTTAACTATTTTTTAGACCCCGGGAAATTATATTTGCGCCTGTAAAAGTTTATTAGCCCGGCACATGAAGAAAACAATATCGTTAACCATATTACTTGCTGTATTAAATTTTGTTTGCTATTCGCAGGACGATATACCCGTAAGACAGTTGCCCACAGAGGTTTTCAGAACCATTACCAAGCCGAAGGATACCGTTAAATACACCTGGAAGCGGGGTGGTATTTTTAACTTTAATATGGCTGAGGGGTCACAAAAAAACTGGGCAGCCGGCGGCGATAATTTTTCTATTGCCCTAACTGCGTATGTTAATTATTTTCTTTATTACCAGCATAAAAACCAAACCTGGGACAATAATATTGATTTTAATCTCGGATTTATCCAAACGACCAGTATTGGTGCACGAAAAAATGACGATAGGCTCGATTTCTTGTCAAAGTATGGTATAAGGGTTGATACTACCAATAAGTTATTCATATCGGGCCTGTTTAATTTCAGAACGCAGTTTTTTGATGGTTTTACATACGATGGAGCGGGAAACAGGATATTTTCATCCACCTTTTTATCACCGGGTTACGTGATATTATCGGCCGGTATGGATTATAAGCCCACCAAGGAGTTGTCAATTTTCTTTTCGTTGCTAACTGACCGTGCTACCATTCTTGCCAACCCTACACTATCAAAGCAGGGTTTATATGGTGTTGACACCGGCCACCATGTTTTTAACGAGTTTGGTGGATTTGCTTCCATTAATTATACCCACAGTTTTGGGAAAAATATTATGTATAAGGGAAGGGTGGACCTGTTTTCAAACTACGCCAATAAACCACAGAACATTGACGTGTATATGACGCACTACCTTACTTTTAAAATAAACAGGTACTTGTCAACAACTTACGCGCTTAACCTTATTTATGATGATGACGTAAAATTGTTTGGGCCCAACAATAACAGCCCCGCGTTACAGATACAAAGCCAGATAGGTATCGGGCTGTCAATACCCTTTGCCATTAAGCGTTATTAGCTTCAGCATCAAGACCAACAGTTATTTCCCTGCCAAACTGCAGAATATAGCCATTATTGTCTTTTATGGCAAATTCCCGCATGCCATATTCAAAATTCTCAATACCATAATATATATAAGGGGTATCTTTTAGTTTCTCCCATAACTCATCCACGTCATCGGCGTAAAAATAAAAGGTGCCGGTGCAGACAGGCTTATCAAATGGCTCATGCGCATTTGGAAATGCAAACATAATACTTACACCATCCTTTTGCAGGTGCAACCAACCCCATTCTTCATTAAAATTGCTTACGGTAAAACCGAGCACGATGGTGTAAAACTCCATGGTAGCATTCAGCTCATTTGTCCATAACATGGGCGTAAGCTCACGTAACTGCATAAAACAATATTATACGGTTTGTAGCGGTTTTACTTTGCGGGCAAGCCAGCTTTTGCCAATAGGTATAATCCAGTTACTTAACAACTCCTGTTTGGTAGCTACAAGGTTGTTGAAGTATAATGTTTCAGCTGTAACAAAGCTATTCTCTACGGCATAGTTAAGCTGTGATAAAGGCAACAGCTGAATTTTATCTTTTGCATACACAGCCAGCATTTGCCGGTTAAACAAGTCAACCTTAAACATTTCTTCAATCTGCTTTATAAGCCTTACCGAGCCATCTGTGCTGCAGCCGCTAACACCGGTTGCTGTTTCATCAGCCATTATTATTATAAACTGGCCAAACAGCAAGTTGGCGAAGCCTTTAACGGGGGTGCCATGGCTCTGCCAGTTCTCAGCAAAATTTACAAGCAACGGTTCTATTTGCAGTGCTTCGCTGATGGTAAAAAGGCTGCTGCTTTGGTATATCCAAACCCTTGATGTTGGGTGAAAATCTTCGGGTATATATTGTACGTAGTCTAAATTCATATTGCAAAGGTACGAAAAGGGAAATATGAAGCATAAGAGGTGAAGTTACTTGGGTGCCCTTCTATATAAATAGTACGTAACCACCAAAAACACTGCATTAGGTATCCATGCTGCGATAACGGGAGGGAGATTGCCCTTTGAAGAGAAAATGGTGGAAAACCTGTCCATCAAAATAAAAAGAATACCTATTACGAATACAATTGCAATGTGCGCCCCGCTGCCGCCACGTACTTTTCGGCTGGCAACTGTTGCGCCTATAATGGTAAGTATAAGTACCGTTACTGCTGTTGCAGACCTCCGGTAACGTTCCACCTTTAAGGTATTAACATCCTCGGCGCCGCGCAATTCTTCCAGGTTAATAAATTGAGATAACTGGGGGGTAGGCAGTTTGTCTTTCGCAAATTCGTCATGGCTAAGGTCAAAAGGCTTAAAATTAAACGACATTTCCTTTCGCGTAGCTGTTGTAACCACTTCCTTCTTCCCTATAATAGTCCGCTCAAAAACATTTTGCAACACCCAGCGGCTTTTGCGTTTTGTTGTATCCCACGTTATCGTTTCGGCACGCAGGTTATACACAAGCTGTGTTGAACCTTTTATGCGGTGTAAAAAAAATGGGCCACCGTATTTGCGGGCAGTATCGTAACTGCGTATGCCAAAGTATGTAAATGAATCAAGCCGCTCGTAAATATCGTTATTCTTAAAAACCAGGGCATTGTAGCTGTTATTGCCATTAACATACCGCGTTTCAAAATTACCCCTGATGGCATTGGCATTGGGTATTACCAGGTGCGCGGAATATAATAATAGCAGTCCAAGGGCAGAGCCGCCAATGGTGTAAGGCACTAAAAAACGCCTGAAACTTGTACCACTTGCAAGTATCGCAACAATTTCGCTGCGGCCCGCCATTTTTGATGTAAAATATACCACCGCAATAAGCACAAACAACGGGAACAACAGGGCTATTATATAGGGGATAAAGCCGATATAATACTGCATAATAATACCCGTGAAGCCGAGGCCTGATTTTAAAAAGTCGTCGGTTTTTTCGCTTATGTCAACTACAACGGCAATAACAGTAAAAAGGAATATGCAAAAGAAGAAGGTTACGAGAAATTTTTTTAGTATGTACCAGTCCAGTTTCTTCATTAAGGCCTCAGCGTATATATTTATGAAGGCGTAAAAGTAATAGAAAATCCGGTAACACTGGCTGGGCTGCGGCCGGTGAAGTGTTAAAAACCGTCGCGTTCGCCAATTTTGTGGATATTTTAAAATAAAAACAGGTCGTCCCCATAGGGCTTGTCAATTTTGTTTTGTGCTTTTTTGAAGTTGCTGGTTGTGGTGAGATATTTAATTATTGCAGTTTAACATCATTTAAACCGTTATTTATTACGTCCATAAGTTTTGATGTTAGCGCGTTTTTCAGCCTGGATAAAATAATCGAAGCAATAATTTCTTCAATAGTGCCAAGATTAAGGCTACTGGCTGAAGCATTAACAAGCGCCGTAACCCGGTCTTTAACCATGTTCTGTATCGTATCAATTGAAAAGCCTTTGCCAGTTGGCCATTCAGGGAAAAACGCATCTTCTTTTACAGCCCCGCAAAGCGGTATAATTGGGAAGTAGTCAACCTGTGGTTCGGTATCAATATCCGTAAAGATAAATTTATCAAACTGGCCTCTTATTTTCATCGGGCCAAATACCGGGTTGTTAGTTACTTTGTCAACCGGTACTGCAAAATGGAAGCGCAGAAATTGTTGCGCATTTCTTCTGCCTAAAAAATAATCGTGCTGCCTGAAATCTTTTGACAAAAATGCTGCAAAATCGCCTAACACAGTACCTGTAATTGCGGGTGTTAAAAGGTTGCCCGTTGTTGCGGAAGGGTTGCGCACAGGCGCTATCATAAAGCGGCTGAAAACACTTTCGTTAAATGCCAGGGCAATTTGTTCGGCCGAAAACAATGCCTCCTGCCGTATTGAATTTATAACCGGTATAACTATGTTCACCAGGCTATCTTTAGTGAGATCAGGCTCAGCCTGGTCAAAAACAGCGCTGGTTTCAAGCGGCGCTACCATTATAATGGCACGCACCACATCTTCAGGGCCACGTGGATTTTGCCCACTGTCAGACAGTTTAGGGAACGCATCATGCAAGACCTGGAAAGGTTCGGTATTTAAAACCCCGCCATCGCTGCTTAAAAATGAATATTCAGGATTGGTTATAGGGTCAAGGGCAATTGCATCTGGCCGGTTATTATAAGCGTCTGTTTGCTGGGTAAACGGCTGTGCTTTAAATGCGGCGGGAAAGGCACAGGTACATAAACAGGCTGCTTTTAACTGGGCATAAGCTTTATCAAATGAAGCACTGTTAGTATCAAGCGGAATAACTATGGCGTCTTTATCCAAATCTTCATTGGGGTCATCGTCTGTATTGGTAAGCTTAAATTTCGCATAGTCAGTATGCCGGTAATAAACAATGCTCTCACTTAAAATAGCCTTATGCTGCAAAACGTAAGGTATGCCGCGCAGGTTGGTGAGGGTGAGTATCGCAATTAAGTTATCATCAATAAAAGGGCGGATAAACGTGTTGCCAAAATTGGCTTTTACCAGTAACTGGTCTGCAAGGCGCGGTATGGCGTTGCAATTGAGTAATGACTTTATATCACTGCCTGCAATATCATCAGTAGCCAGCAGCTGCTCAATACCCAGCATATTTACCCAGGCGTTATAAAAGTCGTTATCGGTGCCTTCTGCATCTGCAGGCGTACGTACATGGCCGTATTGTTTGCCAACACTGTTTAATATAAGCCCGCATGAAACACCCCCGCCAGAAGCACCTGACAAGCCCTTTATCACAACATCGTGCCACGGCACTGTCCATTTACTGTGGCCATCGTCATCATCACCAAATTCAAGCTTGCTGGCGTCTTTTTCTTTTTGCCATTCGTCCAGCGCATCAATAATAAAATCAATTACACCGGCTGTGTAAGCACCCGCTGAAACGGTGCCCGTAAACGTTAGGCCTAATTCAAATTGCATAAATATTTTATTTATTGTAGTATATAAATTATCAGGCGTTTAGTATGTCAAGCCTTGCAAGCACAAAGTTTCTTCCGTTTTCAAAAAACAATTTTTGCGAGAAATCTTTCACGTCAAAGCCACCGGGTAATGGCACGTTTGATTCGTTGGCAAAAGGTACAAATGCTTGCTCAAATGCTTGCTGCATATATAAAAGTTCGTCCGCGGTGGCGCAGCACCATATTGGGTTGATGAGGCCATCAAAATCGGCACCTATGCATACTTGTGTTAAAGCTGTTGTAACATCATATCCATTTTTGCTGGCGACAACTATTAAATGCAGTATGTGCGCCATAAAATATGTTAAATGTTATTTTGGCAAAAGGGCATTCATGGGCGCGCCGTTTTGTATGTCTTCCCAGCCAATGCATTTATCATCATCAAACGCCTGCGCCAGAATTATTTCACCAGGGCCGCCTAAAAATGCTGTTAATTCAGCATTTGAAATATATTCAACTTCAAAAGGGTAATCTTCGCGGCTTTCGGAGTCTTCTTCATAATCCTGGAAACCCAATATCCGCTTATCAAGCGATAAACCTATCATGCCGCCCGATTGTAATATCTCAATAATATCCTCATCATACAGGTTAATGCTTGATGCATTGAAGGCTGGTTTTAAATTTTCCCCATATTTTTTCGGTTTACCTTGCTTTACCACAGTGCAGGTTGCGGAGTAATTATCTTTCGTCCACACATAATCTTTTATTTCTTTAACTGAAATGCCGGTAAAACCGGCGTGCGTACAAATTACAGGTTGATTTATTGCTGCATATCCTGCTGTATTCCGCACGGCATAAAGCTGTAGCCTTGCTATAAGGCTCATGTGCTTTATGTCAATCATTATTTTATTTTCATAACAGTGCTTTGTAATTGTTAGTCCGTCAGCCGAAATGCCATTGCCCATTGGCTTAAATCCATCACTTGGTAAAAACTGCATGCCAAAAGCCTGGTTGCAAAATGGAGAGTTCTCCATGTGCGTAAGGTTAAGCGAAAGCAACGATACCTTGCCGCGCAGGTCATCTAAATTGGCAAGCACCTCGTTAACGTCAAAATGCTGCAGGGCAGAAGTTAGGGTGTGGCAACCTTCAACGCTGAATACTGCATGAACGGTATTTGTATCACCCTCAACATAATCTTCTCTTGTTTTGAGTGGTTTTACCTTTTTATCTGTAATGCCAAATTTTGCGGCATCAGTAAGCGTTACCCAATCATCTGATTCAAGCAATCCATATGGATTCCCTTTGATCAGCGTTTGTAATTTAGCCGGCTGTAAATAAATGCCCAATGGCCCTTTTGAGCCATCGCCTACAAGCTTTGCAGCAAGTATTTCTTTTTCAGGGTAATATAATGCCACGCAAATAAGGTTACAATCGTTGTTGCATAATTGTGCAAGGTTACCCTGCGACTGAAGAATATATTCAAAATCGCTGCACCATTTCAGCAGTTTTGGAATATACCGGTCGTCAATTTTTACCCAGGGACTCAATTTATGATCATTTGGACCGGGCCCTTCATCAGAAAAAAAGCATTTCAACACGGGGTGAATGTGAAAGTCGAAAAAAGGCATAAAAATATTTTTTAAAGGTTAACTAATATGGATGCAAGGAATGAACGAGGCTGATAATTAAATTCCGGGATCAAAGGTCAGTGGCAATCAAATTTAAAAGCATGGGTAAAACACCTTTTATTGGCGTTGTTTTACCCCGGCGCCTATAAATATTGCAATTATTTTTTTGGTTTGCAAGAGAATTGACAGGCAACCCTGAAGATACATATAGTTTAGCTTTAATGAATGATTAAAAAATCAGCTGCCACCGGTTAATATTTCACCCTATCGCAAAACGATGCCTATTTAACTGAGGTGATTATAAATATTTAATATATTTGACAGTACCACCTTATATGCAGAAAACATTAAATGAAAAAAGGCTGAGCGGCGAACTGTATGATGCGTATGTTATTGAATTGATTGAAGAGAGAAGGAAGGCGCAGGAGCAGATGCACATTTATAACAGCCTGCTTCCCTCAGAGATGGAAAAAAGACAGGCAATCATAAGGCAGGTGGTTGGCAGTGC
Organism: Bacteroidota bacterium; assembly: GCA_013285915.1. GTDB lineage: Bacteria > Bacteroidota > Bacteroidia > Chitinophagales > Chitinophagaceae > JABDFW01. The sequence continues at coordinate 7,137 of JABDGS010000056.1, read as the reverse complement.
AGGTAATAGGTTTTTAATTGAACAGCCATTTTTTGTAGAATACGGCTATAATATACATTTAGGTGAAAATTTTTTCTCCAATTTTAACTGCACTATACTTGATGAAGCACCGGTGCATTTTGGTAATGATGTGCTGCTTGCCCCAAATGTTTGTATTTACACAGTAAACCACCCGTTAAATGCTGAACGCCGGAGGGCCGGGTTTGAATATGCACGGCCGGTAACGATTGGCAACAACGTGTGGATTGGAGGTAACTCGGTAATACTGCCCGGTGTAACTATCGGAGATAACAGTGTTATAGGTGCCGGTAGTGTCGTCACTAAAAACATACCTGCTAATGTGCTGGCTGCGGGCAACCCTTGCAAGGTTATAAGGCAGATAACTGAAGCTGATATTTAGTATTTCATTGTTTTTGTTGCATGCCGGGTTGCAGGTAAGCAGCTGGTTTTGCCGTTAAGTAACTTGCCAACGCAATTTCAATCATAAACAATAAACCGGCCGCATGAAAAATAACATTGATTGGGGAGGAGTAAGTGTAATAATCTTAATGTACGCGGTGTTTATTTTTATCGGGTGGCTTGCCTCCCGCAATGTTAAAAAAGGCACGGCGGCTGAGATGATACTCGCAGGGCGTAATGTACCTGTTTGGCTTGCTGTAATGACAATGACAGCAACCTGGGTTGATGGTGGCTATATACTGGGCACCGCAGAAGGGGCGTTTAACAGCCTTGCATCCGCTATACAAGGCGGTGTTGGCTTTGGCCTGAGTTTAATTTTAGGCGGAATATTTTTTGCAAGAATTATGCGCGCCCGGGGATATACCACTTTGATAGACCCTTTTGAAGAAAAATTTGGGAAAAAATGGGCTGCCGTGCTATCCATACCGGCATTATTGGGAGAAATTTTCTGGAGCGCTGAATTGCTCGTTGCCATAGGTGCATCGTTCGGGGTTATTCTTAATATGAACCTAACTTCTGCTATCCTGCTTTCTGCGGCAATAGTTACTTTCTATACAATGCTTGGTGGTATGTGGGCAGTAGCTTACACTGATGCGTTTCAATTGTTGCTCATCCCGATTGGATTGATAATAGCCCTTCCATTTGTTTTTCAACATGTAGGCGGCCTAAAGGCGGCATGGAGTCAATATCATGCTATCAAAGGCAGCGCAGCAACCTTTTTGCCGCCCATGAAGGCAAATGACTTTTGGAGCACAAGCGGCATTGCCTCCTGGTGGGATACTGCAGCAATGCTGGTATTCGGCGGTATACCGTGGAACTGTTATTTTCAACGTGTGCTGTCAACCCGTACGCCTTCTGGTGCGCGTAAGCAATCGATCATCGCCGGCGTGGCAACAATACTTTTAACTGTGCCACCATTGTTGCTTGGCATAGTAGCAGTAGTGTACTGGAAAGGCGGCCTTGCCAATCCTTCAATGTCGGTACCGCTGATGTTTCGCCAGCTTGTTCCATACTGGGTGGGCCTGCTTGGATTAGCTGCCATTGTTGGCGCGGTAACTTCAAGCTTTAGCTCTTCCATTCTTTCGGCAGGCTCAATGTTTACATGGAATTGGTATTTGAAATTTATTTCGCCGAAAGCTGCAGTTGACAAAGCCCAGCGTGTTGTAAGAATCTCCGTTGTTTTGCTTGGTGTTGCCGCTACATGGATGGCCCTTAAGGTTGAAAGTGTGCAGGCGCTTTGGTTTTTTACCAGCGACCTTGTTTTTGTGCTGCTTTTTCCGCAGCTTGTAATGGTGTTGTTTGATCCCAAAATTACCAGGACCGCTTCTATTGCTGCTTTTGCAGCTTCCTTATTTTTAAGGGTTGGTGCGGGTGAGCCGTTGTTTAATTTTCCGGGCTTTATTCCTTACCCGGGTTGGTGGCCAACACGCATAGTTGCTGCTGTTGTTAGTTTTATTTTGTTGGCTGTAATACCAAGGATAAAAACAAAACAGAACCTGCCTAAACTGGTTACTGAATAGCCGCCAATACTTTTTACTGCTACTCTGTTGTAAACGGCGATGCTGGCAAACCTTCCTTGTTGTATAAATTGGCTTTTGCAGGGTTATCTGCCCATGCATAACGCACTGCAACAGGGTTTTGTACAGCATCATTCCAAACGATCACTTTATTATTTTGAATGATTGCTTTTGCCCACACAAACTTTTTGTCAGCTCCTGCAATGGCAAAATATTGCAGGCTGTCACCGCCCTTTGCAACGAGGCCGCCGCCTGTATTGGTAAAACTTATAACAACCTTGTTACCGGTTACCTTCATAGATTGGTATAACGGGCCTGAGGCAACCAAATTTTTCTCGCCATACACCAGCTTTTCAGCGGCCAGTGCCAGCCTGTTACCAACATCTTTTTTGTCCAACGGATGTATATCGTTCCATTCACCAATATCAATAGTAACAGCCATTGCCGTATTGGGTATTACAAGCGCTTTTCGTTGTGCTTCGCGCAATATAGCCGTGTTGCTTTCAGAAGGTTGTTGCTGCTCTTCCATAAAGTTTGGCAACTGCACATATATAAAGGGTAATTTTTCATTATGCCATTGCCTGCGCCAGTCATGTATAAGTGCAGGTAATAATGAAAAATATTCTTTGGGCTCACTTGTATTTGATTCTCCCTGGTACCACAAAACGCCCTTTACACCGTAATTAAGCAAAGGGGCTATCATGCTGTTAAATAAACCTGTTGGCTTGTATTGAAAAAAGGTAGAAGGCCCCAGTGGATTTGATGTTGTGCCTAACTTGTACTGCCATGTACCAATAAGGTTTATTGTTTCATTATTTGCTGCTAACGTATACGGCTTATCAGGAACAAAGCCGCCGTTGCCCACGTTGCTTATTACCCTAACAACAATAATGTTTTTGCCTGGCTTTAAAATACCCTCTTTAATGTTGTACCTGCGTGGTGGGTATTGATAGGTTGTAGCTCCGCATTGTATTCCATTCACATAAGCAATATCCGCATCTACTATTCTGCCAAGCATAAGTTTTGCTGGCTTATCAGCCATTTCTGCCGGTATGTTTATTTCTTTTCTAAACCATATTACACCATTCACGCCTTTTAAGGTAGCATCGTTATCACCCCAGTAGCCCGGTAACTGCATTGTTTGCCAGTTGGCTGCATTATACGAAGTATCATACCACAATAAATCTCCATGCAGGCCCTTATCATTATCGGTTATGTTTTTATACCATGCAGCGCTTGTAGCATTATCTTTCTTTTTAATACTATCCACATACAAACTGTCTTTGCATTGTTGCAATGCTGCCAACTGTTTAGGGAATGCTTTAAGCGCTACTTCACTTAACCACGCTTCAGCGGGCGAACCCCCTACGCTTGTGTTAAGCAGCCCGATTGGCACGTGATATTTATCAAATAAAGCTTTAGCAAAAAAATATCCCACTGCCGTAAAAGATAAAACAGTCTGCTGGTTAGCCGCCTGCCATTTACCCGGCGGTACATCATCCTGCTCGCTGTTAAAGTTGTACACGGTAGGTAAAAAAAATTGTCTTATGCCTGGATAATTTGCTTGGGCAATTTCGTCCGGGTAGCGCTCCTTTACCCTTTCCATCGGTAGCACCATATTCGATTGACCGGAACACACCCATACATCGCCAATAAGAATATTTTTTAGGGTAATATGGTTTGATGCATCTATCTGCATATCATAAGGGCCGCCCGCCTGCATAGGCGAAAGATGTACAAACCATTTACCATCGGCAGCTGCAGAAGTGTGATATGTTTTACCTGTAAATGCAATGATAATATTTTCTGCCGGTGCTGCCCAACCCCATATATTGATGGTTGTGTTTCGTTGCAGTACCATGCTATCACCTATTAAATGCGGCAGCCTTACCTGTGCAAATATGTTCAAGCAAATAATGCTGCAAAAAAAAGCAGGTAAAAAATATTTATAAGTTGGGTTTATCATTAGTTGTTGTGTTATACCAGCAAACATCCCTGTGGTGTCAACTGTTGCATCGCAATCTCTTTTACTGTATTGCCAATGGCATCAATGCTGTTTGCTAGTAATACTATTTCATTAATGTTTCAGGCGGCCCTAAATAACTTTGTTTTAACCCGCCTGCATCAAGCACAATTTTTTGCAATATCACTCCGGGATTTACATACCAAAACTTCAGCACATGCCACCCCGGCTTTGTAATATGGTGTATTGACTGGCTTATGTTTATATTATCAGCAACCCATTTCATCCACGCCTCTTTTGAATTGTCTGCCGTTATATTAATTGCTGCCGGCATTTCATCGTCAAGTGTTATTGCATAGTTCATTCCATTGTTGTTAAAATCAAGGGTGGGAGAGAAGTAGGCATTCGCTTTAATGACGCCTGTGTCAGCGAGATAAACATCATATTCAGTATGAGCACTGTTTGCCGAAATAGGGATAGCTTCAGCATCAACCGGGAAAACACTAAGGCCATTACCTGTTTTACCTACAAGTGGAATTACCCTCCAGTGCAAATTTCCAGGGCTTACCGCTTTTGAGAAATCATCTGCGTTTATTGACACATAGCCATTGTATTCTACAAAACTTTTTGAAGAAGGCTTTGATAAACTTATATTGTCCACTTTTACAGAAACATCTTCGCTGCCATGTTCTGATTGGATTGTTAATGTCGCCTCTTGCATCCCTTCGGGTACGCTTTTCCAATCAGGCTCAATCCAAATTCTTTGCTGTTTTTGTATAGTACCCTTTACCGATGAAATTTTTAGCCACGGCTTTGACGCTTTAATGCTGTATGTGAATGGTTGCTGGCCGCCATTAAAAATATCAATATAATAATGTTCAGGAACATATTTATTAAACCCAGGCAGCACAGCTTTATCGTTACTATTTGGCCACGATGCCTCAGAACCTTCAACAGATACGCCCATAGATGGCACGCCACGCAGCATAATTCTTTCCGTGACAGGTACTGTATCTTTCATCGGCTGCTGCCAGTAAGTATAACTTATATGCGTTTGGTCCATCATGTGGTCCCACTTGCCGTTGCTTAATACTTTGTTGTAATAGTGTGCTAATAATGAATCTTTATTAAACAACGCTTGCACACTGTCTGCCATGGTATTTGTTAATGCCCTGCCCTGCAATGCATACCACCTGTTTTTGGCCGTGGTTACAAAAAGCTCATTTAAATTTGCACATGCCTTAACCGGAAATAATACCAATTGGTAATAAGCGCCTTTATATTCGGCAGGTAGTTTGTTGTATATGCCTTCCGCTTTTTGGGCCAATGCGTTATAGTCACCTGTAACAGTTTCAGCTTCTTTGTAATTTACCAGGCTGTAAGTATCCGGCGATAACAATTCAGGTTTACGCCGGTTATTATAATCGCTGTATTTTGTAATAATGTCGCCAATTTCAGCAGCAAATTGTTTGCCGAATTGTGCTTCAGCCCAGGTCGCAGCATATTTGTCAATGTTATTTACGTTCCAGGCATTTGTATTCCATGCAAAGTCAAGAAAAAACGAAATAGGATATTCTATAGGCTTCAGGTCTCCAACATTTACTATCCATATTTTATCAGCGCCATACTTCTTTGCAAGATGCATTTGTTCCCACGTGCGTGCAATATTGTTTGTGTTAAGCCATTTGTAATTACGCGGGTCGCCCACATAATCAAAGTGGTAGTATATGCCATAACCTCCTTTCCGAGGTTTATCGGTAAGTTTTGGAAGTTTGCGAATATTGCCCCAGTTATCATCGCACAGCAATAAAGTTATATCGTCGGGTACCCGCATTCCTTTATCATAATAATCCTGCACCTCTTTATACAATGCCCAAAGCTGTGGTGTTTGTTCAGCAGGCTTACCGGTTACTTCTTCAATAATCTTGCGTTGATCATGCACTATGCGCTCAAGCAGGGCAATGTTGCTTCCCTCTGTCATAGGCATATCGCCATCACCACGCATACCAACACTTACAATGCTTTCGCGGTTGCCCATGTGTTGTATACCTGCCCTCCAAAAATTTCTTAGCACTGAATCATTGGTTTGATAATTCCATGCTCCTTTACCATAACGCTTCCATTCCTGTTGGGCGCGCAGCATAGGCTCATGGTGGGTTGTGCCCATTACAATACCGTACTTATTGGCCATTACCGGGTTCAGCGTATCATCATCATTAAAGGCATTGCCCCACATAGCCGGCCACAAATAGTTGCCTTTTAGCCTTAGTATCAGTTCAAACATTTTTTCATAAACAACATGATTTACGCCGCCGAATTTTTCCCTTGTCCATCCTGAAAAAGCCGGTGCCTCATCGTTGATAAAAATACCCCGGTATTGCACTGATGGCGGCCCATATTTATAAGTGCCTTTTTTAACATATATCTCCCGTTTCTTTTTCACCGGTACATCTGCCCACCAGTACCACGGTGATACACCCATTTGCTGCGATAACTCAAACACGCCATAAGCTGTACCTCTTTTATCACTGCCGACAATTACAAGAGCATTGTCTATGCCGGGCAGCGGGTTGTTTATTACCTGTAGCTTAAATGTTTCCCACTTGTCCCGCAGGCTGTCAACATTTAGTTTGCCGGCAGCAACAAGCTGCTTAATAATGGCTGAACCTTTTATAGTACCTATTATTATTACATTTGACGAAGGTTTTACGGTTTGGTTTACCATACCCACATTTACGCCGCTTACTTTATAAATATCATCGAGTAATAATGCGGCAGATTTTTTTACTAACCAATCATCATTTGTATCAATTAATATGGGTGAGGCAGTCGCTTTGGTTACGATTGGGAAATCTCCCGGGTTTCTTGCTGTAGAAATAAAATTTTGGGCATGGCTTTGCAGTAATAAAAAAATAAAAAGTGAAGTACAAAAAACATTTTTTTTCATGCAACTAAATTTATTTGCAGCAGCCTTTAGAGTCATTCTTTGCAAAACTTTTTAAAATCCTATTGAATTTCCACCATCAACCGGTAAAATCACACCCGTTATATATTTCGCAGCATCAGATGCCAGGAATAGTGCTGCATCGCCAATATCAGCCGGCGCACCAAGACCGCCAAGCGGTGTTCTTGATAAGGCTTTTTGCATTCGCTCTGCATCGTTGTTTAAGGCTTTGGCCGACATTTCGGTTGCAATAA
>JABDGS010000055.1:25082-27108 GCA_013285915.1 Bacteroidota bacterium | reverse complement strand
CCCTTAGGGGAGGCTTTCGATGCGGGTGCGGTTGGTTGCTTACTACCCGGGGTGGCCTTTGATGCGGGCGTTACGGCGGTTATTTTACTGTTTTCATCAACCGTAAACTGCGTACCATCCTGCAGTGTGTAGCTGCCTGCTTTTGCGGGGCTGCCATTAACCAGCACATCGCCACCGGGGGCTAATGCACTTATTTGCACGGGCGTACCATCCTGCAGCTTGTATTGCTTGCCTGGTGCGCCGGGGGCCGCTGGGGGCCGCTGGTGAAGGCGGCGTAGCTGTATCAAATACCAGCTTTTTAATTTGCGCGAGTTTTTCTGCTATTGTCATAATTGAAGTTTGAATATTTAGAGAGAAGTCCGGAAGACGGGAAGACCGAGAGTCCGGAAGTTTAGGAGTTTGAGTGTTTGAATGTTTTATTGTTTGAATGTTTGTCCGAAGGGCTCCTTTGGAGAATGTTCATGGATCGCAGAAGTTTATTACGCTTCAATACAATCTGCCACGAAGTGGCCCCTTTGGGGCAATCTGAAATCTGCAATCAATCTTCATTTAGTAATTCCACAATCTTCTGCCAGGCTTCTTCGGGTGTAAGTTTTTCAGCGCCCATTTTAAGGGGCATTAGTTTAAACAGCCCTTCAACACTAAAGCCTTTTACCTCGCCGGTTTTTATTTTTGCCCACACCGCATTGTTGTTAACTTTTGCGCTTATAAACCAACTGCCTTCGGGCACATCCTCAAAACCCTTCATGGGCTGTATGCCGCGGCTGGTATCGGTTATAAAGCTTTCAAAAATGCAGGTATCGCTTACGGGCGCTTTGCTGTTGTGCATTATGTTGAATGATGTCATAAGCCCTTTTGTAAAAAATTTTTCTACAATGGCTTCAATGGTGGCTTTGTCAAATACAACAAGGTATTCGCCGTACTCACTGTCCTTGCGATAAATGGGCGTGTTGGCCAGCATGGCCGGGCCGCTTATGATTTGCCTGTCTTCATTTACCGCAAACTGCAAAGGCTTTTGCATTTTAAAGGCAAGAAAATTTTTTTCAATAGCCGGTTGGTCAACCAGGGCTACGGCCTGCACTTCAAGCGGACTGTCTTCGTTATCGTTAATGATGCATTTAAATACTGGTAGCATATATACCTATATATAAAAAGTGCTGTTTTGTCTCACTTTTTTGGCAACTATTTTTAAACTTTTTTTTGGGGAAGAAGAGAAAAATAAAATGGTGTTTAAAATAAATGAGATACGCTTTATAATTATTACATATACATAAATTGCCAAATTTTTAAGCAGGCCCCGGGCAACAACAGTGCTTTATTTTCGCCTTGCATATTTGAAATAGTTTTTATATTTTGCTAAAAATTTTAACTGCCATGAAATTTTTGATTGCCGTAATATTTGTCGGCCTTCTGTTTGCCTGCAACCAAACAGTAACCAAACCATACCACCTTGTAAGTTACGTTGATAATATAGCATTGAATAATACCGGCTGGGATAATAATGAGATGACAAAAAATGATTTTCAAGAAAAATTATCTAAAAGCTTCAACAAAAATTTAGCAGATAGTAACCTTCTTGAAGGGTTTCCATTGAAAGTTTTTGGTATTATTCATACCTCAAATGATAGTTCCCTCGTTACTTTTCAACCAGCATTAATAACGAAAGATGCAAAATATAACAGTCAGGACAAAACAGAAATCAATTTCCGAGTTATTTCGAATTTGCCAGATTCTTTGGCAAAAACATTAAATGATAATCAGTACTATTATATTACAGGGTATAGCAAAACTGCCCTTGATTCATCCTATGAACCCGACATTTTGGTTTCGCCCATGGCCAATGCTTCCCATACAATTTATACCTGTTATCTTGGGCTACACCATATTACTATAACAAAAATAGAACCTGCAAATCCATAATAATAGTTTACCCTCCTAACCTGGCCGCTCTGTTGAGCCGTGCATCACGTTCACGATTATTTTGTATATCGCTATCCAATACATAAACGCGGCTGGCTGCGTTGCC
>JABDGS010000055.1:3706-24982 GCA_013285915.1 Bacteroidota bacterium | reverse complement strand
CCTCCTAACCTGGCCGCTCTGTTGAGCCGTGCATCACGTTCACGATTATTTTGTATATCGCTATCCAATACATAAACGCGGCTGGCTGCGTTGCCTATTTGATTTATTTGAGCCTGGTTGAGGGTGGTGGACGTTTGCCTTGCATATTTGAAATAGTTTTTATATTTTGCTAAAAATTTTAACTGCCATGAAATATTTGGTTACCCTTGTAATTTTAGCAACCTTAATTGGTTGCGGTGAACCTGCCGCAAATAATGCCCCGGCTGCTGAACCTGGAACCCGCCTTATAAAGTACGTTAACAACATTGCACTTAGTACACCCGGCTGGGATAATAACGATGTAACAAAAAATGAATTTAGTCAAAAGCTGTGTGCACGTTTTAACAAGGATTTAAAGGACAGTGATCTGCTTAATGGAATTTATTTCGCGCTTGAAAACCTTAACAAAGAGTCAAATGATGGCTTTGTTGTAACTTTTAAGTCATTTAAAACCAAAGCCCTAAGCATTTCCAACAATACACATGATAGTACTGAAGTTAATGTTGAGGTTTACACGACAATGCCTGATTCGCTTGCCAAATCTGTAAAAACTGGTGAACTATATTATATTGAATCCTATACGAAAGAAAAATCCGATTCAAGCTATATACTTACCCCGCTACCAAGTCCCATAATGGACAATTATGAAACACACACAGTATACGCGTGTTGGCTTGGCTCATATCACATTCATATTCAAAAATTTAAACCTATTGACGCAGAGAAGTAACAAGGAAATATGCTATCCTCCTAACCTGGCCGCTCTGTTGAGCCGTGCATCACGTTCACGATTATTTTGTATATCGCTATCCAATACATAAACGCGGCTGGCTGCGTTGCCTATTTGGTTTATTTGATCCTGGTTGAGGGTGGTGGACGTTTGCCTTGCATATTTGAAATAGTTTTTATATTTTGCTAAAAAATTTAACTGCCATGAAATATTTGATTGCTTTAATATTTTTGGGTGCATTGTTTGCGTGCGGTGGCAATGCCGGCACTAAAAACACGTCTGCTAATGCAACTAACCACCTTGTTAGTTATGTTAATAACGTAGTGAATAATTCACCAGGTTGGGACAACAATGCCGTTACTAAAACAAATATGCTTGACAAATTAGCCAAAGGTTTTGCCAAAGACATGCAGGACAGTGATTTACTTGCAGGATATGTTTTTCAGCTTGAAAAAGTTGAAAATAGCTTCGGTAATGTTTACACTGTTAGCTTTAAGCCATTGGAATTGACAGAAATAAGTTTAGTAAGCGAAATACCGGTTAAATTTGAAATACATGCTGCAGTGCCTGATTCGTTAGCCAAATCTTTAAAAGAAAGTGAAATATATACTTTTACGAAGTACAGCAAAAACCCTTCAGATACTAACTATTCGCCTAGCATGTCGCCAATGGGTTTTTCAATTGATAATGACTATTCTCACAAAATTACTAAATGTGATCTTGGAAGTCACAGTGTACATATTGAACAAATTAAAGTATTTGATCCAACAAAGCGTTAAGGCGCTTATCCCCCCAACCTTGCTGCCCTATTGAGCCTTGCATCGCGTTCCCTGTTATTTTGTATATCGCTATCCAATACATAAACGCGGCTGGCTGCGTTGCCTATTTGGTTTATTTGGTCTTGATTGAGGGTGGTGGACGTTTGAACGGGTGAGGGTGTTAAGGGGGCTGCAATGCTTGATGTACTAATAGCTGAAGACCCCGCAGAATCAGACTGGCCGGGTACCTTTGTATCAATTATTGATTTTATATTCTTCAGCCCAACCCCAATAACAATGGCGGTTTCAGCTATGGCAACAGCGGCCCCAAAGGGGTTTAGCTTTTCAATACCGGTTAACGCTGCGGAGGCGGCCAGGTATGTGTTTATTGTTGCTTCTGCAATGGCTGTGGCTTTGCCTGCGGCAGTCTTCTTTCCAAATAGATCTGATAGCTGGCCTAAGATATTTGATGTTACCTGTAGCTTTTGATTTAGGTAATGCTTATCCAACGCCGCCGAGGCTTCTGAATCATTTACAAGCAAAGCTTTTTTCTGTTTATAAAATTCTTGCTGCTGCTGAAGCTGCGCTACGAACGAACTCTGATTTAAGTCGAGTATCGCTTTTTTGTCTTTTTGCAACTGCTGAAATTGTTGCGTAGACTGGGCGGAATTGGGGTCTTGGCTGGCGTCAAATTGTTTTAAAGGTGTACCTGTGCCGGCTAAACCGGTTTGTGCCTCCAGTTTTTTTGTAGTTGGCTCAACCTTTTCTTCTTTAATCGCTTGTTTTCTTTGATTTAGCTTCTTTAAAAATTCGTCGTGTTCCTTAAACTGTTGTACCTGGAAATCAGACTCCATCCTTGCCAATTCGCTCTTAGCCTCATTCGCTAATTGTATCATGTTGTCATAAACGTCTTTGTTTAAGCCTTTTGTCTTAGCTGCATAATCTTCCAGTATGCTTATCCTGCTTTTTTGTGCATTAATTGATATTTGCGTAATGTCGTCTGCGCTTTTTTTAGCAATAACGGCGTTGTTTTTCGCAATATATTCTCTTTGCTTAGAGCGCTCAAGCTCAGCCTGGAGGTTTTTGTCTAGGGTATTTGCAAGATTATTATCGGCTTCTTCTTGTTGATGGCTTAAATCAACTGTCAAGTTACCAGCTTTTGTGTCGGCTTCCATGGACTTTTTAAGTGCTTCAATTTGCGCACTAATAAGCTTATCACTTTCGGTTGCATTTTCTTTATAATAGGTTATTTGAGCGCTAGCAGCCGGTGCATAAGCATTAAAAAATTGCAGCACACCAACCTTTAATTTTTGCCAGCTAGTTAAGGATTCGTCCAAGGTCTTGTTTTGTGAATCTATTTTTTGTTTCTCCAGGTCAACCAATTTATTATGATAAGCCTCTGCCAGGGCTTTCGCTTCAAGCGATTTAATATATTCATCCACCTTCCCTTTTGCTTTCCCCGTTTCAACGGCTTCCAAGGTAATATCACCAACATATTTACCCTGAATGTCATTAATACCCTGAATTGCCGCCTGTCTATTTTTTAGCGATTGATTATGATTGCTGGCTACATCTAACAATTCCTGTAACCTTACCTTCTGGTCGGTTACATTTTTCTCTGATTCTACCCTAACGTCATTTAAGTTCTTTTCATTTTGTTCTGATATATTTGCTTCGTCAGATACCTTTTTTAAATAGGTAATTAATTCGCCAAGTCCCACTATTAGCAGTCCTATGCCCGTGGTAGCTATAGCAACCTTTAATGCTTCAAATGACGCCGATGTTTCGTCTACAGCCACAGTGAAAAGCCCTTGTACTTCTGTAGCCGCCTTCGTCGCTAAATTATCAAGCACTTTAAACGCAGTAGTGCCTTGTATTGCCGTCCCTAATTTATTAAACCCTTCTCCCAGCTTACTAATACTCTGCAATCCTTCTGCAACATCGAGCGCGGCTTTTACTTTCTCCAGGGCTTTTTGTACGCCTTCGCTTTTTATACCAAACAGATCAAGTGTACCGGTAACGGCGGAGAAACCTTTTTTTACATCATCCAGTACGCCGCTAAGCGCCTCTAACGATGTTTTTGCTTTTTCAACTTCGGTAGTTATAACTTTTACCTGGGTAACAACCTGCGCGCCGTCAAAACTCATCGCGGCTGCTATTTCTATATCTGCCATAAATTAATATTTTGTGTTTATTACGCGTAATAGTTCAACCTTACAATCGGTTGGGGTGCTTGCGTTATAATCAATAATTTTATTAAGCCTGAAGAGTACGCCATCAACATATATGTACTTGCTAAAGTCAAGGTGGTATATGTCTATGGGGGTTAAGTAAAAATTTGCGGTTACCAGCTTGCTGTCTTTATCAGTAATCTCGGCCATGTAGGGACTCCAGTATACGTTAAACTGTGTGTTGCTTAAATCGCCGGTGGCAAGCGTAAAAAGCAGTTGTTGCAGCGCGCCAAAATTTAAATCGTTTGCCGGTGCATCGGGGTCGTCAAAATGGCCGGCGTAACCATAGTTGGTAAGCCCTGTTAACAATGTGGCAGAGCCATCCATGTTATACAGGTCCCACGAGGCGGTAAGCCCTGTTACTTTTTTGGTTTGCAGTATGCGTATTATACTGTCTGTTTGTTCTTCTGTGGGTGTGTTATCGTCGCCGGTGCGTTTAAAAATGGTGCTGTACACTTTTAATTCACTGTCGTAACCAACCAGCGGCGTGCCTGCAAATATTAGCTGGCAATCCTGGCTATCGGTGCTAAACTCGTACTGGCTGTTAAAAATGTAATCGCCATAGTTTTGGTTAAAGCGTTTTTTATACAGGTCGTTATAATAATCGCTGTCGTTAGCCATTTTAAAATTGTAGGTGTTGGCGGTAAGCTCGCTCATAGGTTTTATGGTAACCGTTTTATCGCGGTTAAGCTTATATGTCCAGTCAACCGAGTTGCCTGTATCGCCGCTGTAATAATCAACAAAGGGCGCAATGTATATGTGGGTTGGGTTGTTTGCATCTTCCCACACATACAGGTTAAACAGCTTTACAATGCTTACCAAAAAATCAATTTGTTTTATGTTGCGCGGTATAACATCATTAAGCGTTACGGTTTGCCCGTATGCAATGGGTACTAACTGCGGCACATCGCTATCAAGCTGCATATAACAGCCGGCATCAATATCGGCCAGCATGCTGGTACCGCTGCTGTAATCGTAATCAATTTGCACGGTATCGCCGTTTGATAAAACGAGCGACACATTATCATCCCACCCGTACACCTGGCTAAAAGGCGGCGGTGAAAATGACCTTGATTTTATTGAGGTGCCGTTGTGTTTTATATTTATTGTGAATGATGTTGACGGCGGTATTGCTGATACACTGTTATGGCCGGTTAAGCGCCACGAGAAGATGATGTTTAGCGGGCCGGTACCTGTATACGTAAATACACCGCCTGAGTAGGTAAAGGCGCCGGCAAGCCTGTTATCCCACGGTACTGTTACATGCGTATCGCCGTGGGCACTGTCAATAATTGTGTGGGTGGTTGTTTCAGCAGCGTATAATATGCGTGTTACTTTGGTGTATAAAAGTTTGGTGTTGCAGGGTACTACAAGGTTTTTAAACCGCTGTGTATCAAACAGGCTGCTGGTATAACTAAAGCCTGCAGCTTTAAACATTTTATCAATGTATTCTTTTACGTACAGTGCCGGGCGAAAAGTTGGCAGCAACCAATCCCGCTTTACCCTAACGGCTGTATGTGCAGTATGCACTGCGGTTGATGAATAATTGCCATAATCAATAAGCGGGTAATAATAGCCTGCACCTGCCAGGTATGTTGGTACCAGCGGGCTTTGCAAGGTGCCGTTTTTATAACAATCATTATCCCAGCTACCGGTTACAGATGTTTCGTTGTAGGCATGGTTATACTCGCTAAAATCAAGGTTCTCCAAATAGCCGCTGTTGTTGGTGGTGGTACCATCTGTATTGGTTATGCTGCTAGGTTCAAGTGCCACATTAAGCGCGGTAAGGTTGCCAAACATGGCTACCTCGTACTCAATATTTTTGCCGTTGCGCACAATGGTTAGCAGCCGCAGCTTACCCTGGAAGGTTTGCAGGTTATCCTGGAAGATTATTACTGCTGCGCTTTTTGCGGCATTAAAATTATAGCCCGTGTTGTTTAGCGCAGCATCGTAATAGTTGGTGCTGCCGGTATTAAACACATTGCCAAACAGCCTGTTGTTATTGGCTGTGCCGGGCAGCACCACTGTTTTACTGAACGTGGTTTGGCGGCTGCTGAAATCTTTTACATCGTCCAGCGCAAAGGTTAACAGTGCCGATATATCGGCGGTTACATCAACACGATTGTTTTCTACAAATATTTCTGTCATGGTGCCCCATTTGTTATTGTTGTTGTATATACCTATATATAAAAAGTGGTGTTTTGTCCGCTACTTTTGGGAAATTTATTTTTTTGGATTTTAACCACGGAATGAAAGGAGTTGAAGAAACACAGGGTTAAGGGAGTTTAAAGTTTGAAGTTTTAAGGAGGATATTTTTTACCGCAAAGAATATGCAAAGTGAAGAAGCGCAAAGAACGCCAAGGGCTGCTTTGTGTGCTTTGCGGGTTTTCCTTTGTGTACTTTGCGGTTTTGCTTTTTATATTTTAACGGGATAGCCACAGCGCATAGCTAACACACATGGCCCCTGCGTGCGCTTCGCTATGACGCGGAGAAAAGTTTTTAGTTTTTATGGAGGATGTTTTTTAACCGCAAAGAATACGCAAAGTGAAGAAGCGCAAAGAACGCCAAGGCCTTCTTTGTATCCTTTGCGGGTTTTGCCTTTGTGTACTTTGCGGTTTTGCTTTTTAAATTCTAATGAGATAGCCACAACGCATGCATAACACACAGGCCCCTGCATGCGCTTCGCTATGACGCGGAGCAAAGTTTACAGTTTGGAGTTTACAGTTTTTATGGAGGGGTTTTTTAACCGCAAAGTTCGCAAAGTGAAGAAGCGCAAAGAACGCCAAGGCCTTCTTTGCATCCTTTGCGGGTTTTGCCTTTGTGTACTTTGCGGTTTTGCTTTTTATATTTTAACGGGATAGCCACAACGCATGCATAACACACAGGCCCCTGCGTGCGCTTCGCTATGACGCGGAGAAAAGTTTACAGTTTGGAGTTTACAGTTTTTATGGAGGATGTTTTTTAACCGCAAAGAACACAAAGTGAAGAAGCGCAAAGAACGCCAAGGGCCGCTTTGTGTGCTTTGCGGGTGTTGCCTTTGTGTACTTTGCGGTTTTGCTTTTTATATTTTAACGGGATAGCCACAGCGCATGGCTAACACACAGGCCCTGCATGCGCTTTGCTATAATGCGGAGAAAAGTTTACAGTTTGGAGTTTACAGTTTTTATGGAGGATGTTTTTAACCGCAAAGGTTCGCAAAGTGAAGAAACGCAAAGAACGCCAAGGCCTTCTTTGTATCCTTTGCGGGTTTTGCCTTTGTGTGCTTTGCGGTTTTGCTTTTTATATTTTAACGGGATAGCCACAGCGCATGGCTAACACACAGGCCCTGCATGCGCTTTGCTATGATGCGGAGAAAAGTTTACAGTTTGGAGTTTACAGTTTTTATGGAGGATGTTTTTTAACCGCAAAGGGAAAGGAGTTGATAACAATGATGCAGACACTACCGAACCGTCATGCTGGCGCAGGCCAGCAACCTGTTTGCAGCAGGGCTTTGTACAATAGGTGAATAAGATATATTGATGGCTTTACCAACATTAAAAGCGGCAAAACATATCTCACCAATAAGTTAAGTTGCTGAAACAAGTTCAGCATGACGATGCTATGGCAGTTAAGTTGTATTTTCATTAACCTTTTGATGCAAGGTTTGCAACTTCGTTTTTGTGGAGGAATGTCTTTCTTTACGCCTTTAACCTTACACCTTCTTCCCAACTTTAAACTTCAAACATTAAACCTTAAACCGTTTACTACCTGAACTGCGCATTAAACTGGTCGCCAAACTCAACATCAAGCTGCAGGTTTGTTAGTTTATCGTTTATGCGCTTTTTGTACTCGTAGCTTGTTGCGGTTATGGTGCAGGGTATAAAGTAACCATTCATTTCAATGTACACCAGCGGCGATAGTATAAGGTCGGCCAGCCAGGTATATTCTTCATCGGTTATGATGTCGGTATTAAGCGTCATTTTTTCTTTATACTGGCTGGCATAGGTGCTGCGCGTTTCGTTATAAACATTATTAGTATTGTAATAATTTACCTGGCCGCTTGCATCGATAGTATAGGGCAATTTACCAAAGTCGGTTTTTGTTATGGTTAATGCTTTGCGTGATAGTTTGGTAAAATTTCTGCTATCGAAACCACCGTACTGGTTTAAAAAATGCATTGCATACGAGTTGTATATTGCCTCGCACGTTATATTGAATGTATAAATAGTACCACTGTGCACCTGCACCGTGTAATGTGTTGTGACCGCAGTTATAAGGCCCGCATCAGCGGCATTTATGGCATTGGGCGCCACATTAAGTATTTGCAGGTTATTGGCCGCAGAGGGCGTTATAGTGCCGTTATACGTGCCCTGCAACGTGCTGCCTGCATAAGCCTTTACCTGTATGGCTACACCACTTGTTGTGGTGGGTAAATACGGGATAAAACAATAAGCATCCCCACTGTTTATGTAGTTTGCCTGCGGGCGGTTGGATGCAACTTTATTTTCAAAAGCTGCAAGGCTTGTAACGGTGCCCGTTTGCCTGCCATTGTAATGGTTAAAAAACAATGTTGCTGTAGATGATTGCAGGTAAGTGCCGGCCGTTGAGGGATCAACAGTGTAGGTATTTAAATAATAAAACTCTGCATAAAATCCACACACAACAGATGTAAAAAATTCACCACTGCCGGTTTGCTGGCACACTAAAGTGTTTGCAGCAGGATTGAATACAGATGCCACATAATTGCGTATAATATCGCCAATATTAAATATGCCAAAGTTGCTGCCGGGCTGCGGCACGGCCCTTACTGATGCCACTGGTGTGCTGCCACCGTTAATAAACACATCGCACACATATTTGTAATTGGTGTAACCGGTGGCGCCGGGGCGTGCATCGTCGTACACTACATATACTGCATCACCATGTGCTGAATAATAATCAGCGGGCTGGCTTTTAATTGAAAAACTCATTGTACATTATTTTGCATTGTGTTAATAATATCTGTTTTGCATGCCTGCTGCAATTGTGCAGTGCATTGCTGTTTTGCTGTTTCAACAGCTTTATCCATAAAGCCGGTGGGCGGTATGCCGTGCCTTAATATGCTGCGGCTTATTGCAAACGCTGCACTTAAACTGCTTATGCTATTATTTTTTGGCGACCTATTGTGCACCGTTGCCCTGGGCTGCAGTATAATGCTGCGTGCACCTGCCCATTGCTGCACAGATGTTAGCATTACAGCACCGGGAAAATCTTTGGCGAACGTATAATCACCGCTGCCGCCCTGTGTACCCCGTACGCCTTTATTTAAATATTTATAGTACGGCAGCGCCTGAATATTAAAACTTATAACACCATCTGCCTGCTGCACCGCTGTTGCCTGTATGCTTTGCGCCAGCGCGCCAGATGCAACATGCCCGCTGGCCTGCAGGTTTGCCTGTGCGGCAGCCACAAGCACGGCTGCCATATTTGCAAGCGCTTTTGATGTTTCGGTTAATGAAATATCTGTTGCCATTATTTAGTTCTCCATTGTTTTAGCATTTGCTTTTCGTGGTTTGCTTTTGCCTTTAGGTATGCCAGGTCGTTCAACACCTGTATAACAGGCAGCTCCCAGGCATCATCCATGGTGATGCGCTCCATTTCAGCTACTTGCTGTGTTGAGAAAATCCATCCATAACGGTTTGTAAAGCCTGCTGAATTATTATTTTCTCTGTGCTCATATTCATCTTCGTCATCTCCGCGTTCAAATAATCCTTTATAGTTGCTATTGAACCCACGTATAGTTTGCAAAAAAAAACCGCGGTGTGGTACACATCAATAAAGCGCGCCTGCAGCATATCATCTGCAATGGCTTCGTGCATTTTTGCGGTGTTGCGCATTTTTATAAACCCAAACTTTACGGGCTGTACCAGGCTTGCCATAAGATAATGTATGTTATCAATCATCTTCTCGCTGAAATGAATGCTTTCAACATATTGCCTGTGGCGCATTTTTGCCATTAGTTTTTTGGGGTGATGCTCAATAAAATATTTTCGCCCGTTTACCTTTATGTATTTAACCACCTTGCCGGGTATGGTTTTGGCGTTTAGCATAAAGGCGCATTGCTTTGATAATTCGCTGAATTCATTAATAGACATTTCCTCCACTTCCTTCTCTGTTTTGTCGAAAAGGATGGCGATAATTTTTTCGAGGCGCTGCATGTCGTCCAGGGTTTTGTTTTCGCTAAGGCGGTACACATCCTGAAACTGTTGTACCGTTATATTTTGCCAACTAAGCATAACTGTGTTTTATACTATATATAAAAAGTGCTGTTTTGTCCGCTACTTTTGGGAAATTTATTTTTTTGGGGGGTGTTGAAGTCTGCTGGATTAAAAATGTTTTACCCAGCAAAGGGTTGTAGCATTGTAAATAGGAAAATGCAGAGTTTGCGTTGAGCAATACTAAATATTGCGATCACACAACAAGATAAAAATGGAGCGGGAAATAGTTAAATTACCGAACAATTTATAAATTAAGGTTAGGGAATAATAAAGCTAATTGCGATGTTACTGGTTGCCGTTGTTTCCTTTAGTAGTTTTAAAGTCATCGATTGCGTTTGCGATAGTTCTTAAATTCTCCATCAAATCAGCCCGTTCTTTTTCTATCTTTAAAACTTCCGGCCTAAGTCGATAGCACTTTGTTATAACGATTACAAATGCAAGAATATAATAAAAGAAGAAATGACCGACAACAAGAATTAGGCAAACTGTCTTCACTACTATTAATTCCATAGGCTTGATACAATTCGCAAAAGGCAATCCTCCAAAAATATACCTTGCGAAATGCATTAAAAGTGGCAATATAATTAAACATAAAAAGAAGATAGTCACTACTCCATTATAAGATTGTGTAAATCTTTTTTTGTTTGATTGCTGATTTTTAGGTCCGCGAGATACCATTAATGAAATTAAAGTTATCAAAGCTGTCAAAATACCAAATGCGATAAGGTAATATCCGCGGTATTTCTTTTCATAGTCATATTGATACCCATTTAATACCAATATTAAAACACAAAACAAACACGAAAATAAACACCAGTAATTAAAATTATGGAACATGGGTTTGTTCTGTAATGCCTTATTTAATTCATCCTTTGTTACAGTAATTCTATTTATTAATCCCATCAATTTTTCCTGGTATTCATTTTTCGTTTCATTTCCCAGTTTATCTACGGAAACAAGATCCTGGAAATACTTAATATTGTTTTTCCAGTCATTTTCAGTTTTCCGGAGAGTTCCTTTTAGTGACATCAATCCACCATTAATTTTCTTAAGTAAACTTTCCATGAAAGTATCAGAAACTATATAGGCAGAATTAATGGCAGCTATAAACTCAAAAAAATGGGCAAATTTCTCCAAATTAAGGCGGGTTTTTAAAGCTGGTACAATTGGGCATCGTCCGAATTAAAGATCCTGTCAAATTCGTTAGTTAATTTAGAACATGTTTTGGGGTCATTAAAGTTGGCTTCGGCAGTAAATTTAACAATATCATCTTCAATTCGATACATATCAGGAAAAGCTACCATGAAATGGATCTCTTCGGTACCGTTCTTTCGACTTACATGATAGTTATGCTTTTTCACTACTATTTGTTCTGGATTAATAAAATTGTATAGCTGAAACAATTTTACTAATTCGGAATTCTCTTTATCAGGAATATCATTTTGGAGTAAAATTTCGACTTTTCCGCCCGCAGCAAGATATTTATCCATCCCATTTAAATAATCGGTTTTTGAAGAGATATCGCCTTTAAATGAGCCGGTATATATCTTTATTTTTTCTGCAGAGTTGGCATTTGCGAACATAGTGCCCATAACTAAAGCTGCATGTTCGGGCCCTGAATTATAAAATAATGTATTCTCCTTTAGTTTTGCCAACTTCAAAACATAGTCTTTATATTCAGCTAAAGATTCCTGCTTGGCGCTATCAACCACCACTTCTATTTCTTCTGCCATATTATTGTCTTTATAGGTTAACGCTTTGAACACTCAATTTCCATACCCCGATTAACTTTTTGACACAAATTTCGCAATTAGTCACGAATATGTGTATGTTAAGGTTCAAAACATTGACTCTATAGACATGTTGGACAAGCAGTTTTGGCATGATTTTAAGGTTTAAACAGGATGGGTAAATTTTTATTGTTGCAGAGATACAACAAAAAAAAATTAAAAAAAGTGACATTTCTTAGTTTTTTTGCCCGAAAACTATATTTTTTCTTAAAAATTGTCCACGATACCCCGTTAAGTTGTTAGAAAAAAGATTCTTTTTTGTTGAAATTTTTTCTATATTATTCCAGCTTTTTGCGCGACTTTATCAACATTTGTTCATTCTTCTTTCTATATTCAGCAGCCAAAAGGGCGTATTGAGAACCTCAAACAACCAATTGAAAAGAAGTTTTTTCCCTTCTCACTCCCCCTACCACACACTATACTTGCCCCAGCCGCTGGTGTTGCCGAACTTGTGGCGGGCGAGGGCGAGGGCACATACGCAGTCGTCGTGCAGGCCGGGCGGGGCGCTGTACCGTACGCCGGTGCGGGTGTACTCAAACTCAAAATTCTCCAGTTCATTTTTTATATGGCCGGCATGGTGCGGCGGCATTTTTTCTTCGCTTTGCGGAAAGGTTATTTTGCGCGCCTGTATTGCAAGCGCCAGGCCTTCCATTAACTGCTGCTTGCTGCTGCTGCTAAATTTAAACAGCTCAACATTGTTCATTGCGCGCGCAATGTCTTCGGCAATGGGGTCGCCAATGCCGGTGCTGTCAATGGCAATTGGTGTGTTGCGTGGCAGGGTTTTTATAATGCTGGTTGTTTGCATCCAGTCTTTTTGAAAACGGTCGAACCAGCACACGCTGCCGTTTTTATCAAGGCCAACGATAACGGTGTAGTCGGTGGTTTTTGCAAGGTCTATACCAAAGCACACGGGCTGCATGGTGCTGAGCGGCTGCACGCACAACTGAATAAAATTATAACCAAACGGGTTGGTGCCATCATCCATTGCCTCAGCTAAATAAAGTTCTTTAAAAACGCTTTCAGGTAAGTCTTTTTTTGCAGCTTCAACTTCTTCTTTAAATGGCCGTCCATCTTTTGTTGTAAGGCCTGCATCAGCAGCATCGTACGCAGAAATTTTAAAATGCGCATAATTATCTTCACCTGCTTTTGCGCGTTGTGCTAAAAGGTAGCCCCAGTTTTTTTTGCCTTTTACATTGCCTATAAATTTACACTTACCGCCCGTTGCTGTTAGTGTTGAGCGCAGCGCATGCCAGCTTTCTTCACGGGCGCGTGTAAACTCGTCGAACACGGCGGCGTATACATCATCGCCGTAAAGGTTATCTGGCTTCTCCGCACTTTTAAATGCAATCACTCCGCCTTTGGGAAGTGTTAGTGTTAGGTTGGTTTCGTTTATTTTAAAAAACGCGTTTGTTGCGCCGCCTTTTAAATTAAATACATAGCGGCGCATGCGGTTGAATGCAATTTTTGCCTGTGTGTACACGGGCGCTACCCACCATACGCTTTGCCCTGGGCGGCGTTGTATTGCCTGCTCAAACAGCCAAATTATATGGCTTGTTGTTTTGCCCACTTTTGTTGCAGCCTCTGTAACGGTAAAGCGTGCAGGGCTATCCAGTATTGTTTTTTGATACGGGTATAAAAATGGGCGCTGGTAATGGACGGAGTGCATTATTTTAGTTTAAAGTTTATAGTTTGAAGTTTAAAGTTGTGGAGGATTGAGAGGTTGGATTGTTTGAAAAGTTTGAATGTTTGAACGTTTGCCCTAAGGGCTACTTCGGAGAATGTTTGAGGAATTAAACTACGGAGTTAAAGGGGTTTTTGCACGGAGTTAAAAGAGTTTGTTTGGCCTCACTCCCGGCCTCTCTCCGCGTGGAGAGAGGTGCCCCGCGATACGGCGTGTTTATTATTTTAGCTATCATTATTCAAACAGCTTTTGTTTGCTTAACAAATTATTGTTACAATCTTCCGCCGCGCACCTTATGCCGTGCTTCTTCCTTCAGCCTTATGCCTTATACCATCCACCTTCTTACAACTTTAAACTGGTTTACACATTTGCCAGGTAGGCGTTTATGGCTGCGTTTTCGGCGGCTTCGTGCAGTATGCGGCGTGTTTGTATGGCTAACCTTTTCTTTGCCTGTATTTCGGCTGCAAACAGCTTTGGCGCAGGTTGCGAAGCATCGCTTGCTTTTACCTGCATGGTTTGTTTTGTGCGCACATTTATTACATGGCCCGTAAACGGATTTTTTATAAACGCATCTGCCTGCTGGCTGCCTGCAACTAAATCCATATCGCTGCCGCACTGCGGGCAATAATCGTAGCTTTCATCTTCATGGTCAAACGTGTATACACGCGCCCAGTTGATGTTGCATTTTTTACAAAAGGTGTTCATATAAAATAGTTGTTTAGTGAGTGAGTTCGCAAGTCGGGAAGACGGAAAGCCAGGAAGTCCGAAAGCTTGGAAGAAGTAAGCATTTTTATAAAGTGTGGAGGTTTTTTTCTTTCTTTCCCGACTTCCGGTCTTCCCGACTTTCCCGACCCTGCACCTCTTCTTCAGTCCCAATGCCCTTCGTAGTGGCCTTTAACGGCATCTTTATCGTTTTTTTTGTTTATGCGGCGTGCTACACGCACATCAATCGTCCATAATATGGCAACAATTGCAAGAAGGCAAATTGGGAGAAGCATATTTAAGAATTTAAGGTTGAAGGCATAGGGTTGAAGGCATAGGGTTGAAGGTGCAGGGCTGAAATATTCAACACTCAATAATCAACACTCAATGTTCATTTGAAAACGGCAAGAAAAATGGATGTTGTCTTTTACTTGATTATTGAGTGTTGAGTGTTGTCCCAAGGACTCTTTCGGAGACTATTGATTATTGAGTGTTGGCCTATTACGCATTAATTATTAATTACCCATTATTAATTGCCCCGGCCTTATGCCACCTTCACCACGCCTATCATGCGTGCATTGGCAATGTGTGCGCCTTTGTTAAAAACGGTTTGTGCCATCTGGCTCATTTGCGTGGCGTATTGTAAAATGTATTCTTTCTTTTTATTTCCGTAATAAGCGGGGTCTATCTCGCCCAGCATATCACAACTTTCAATATGGCTTAATATCTCGCCCAGCCTGTGCAGGTGCTGCTTTTGTTCTGTTACTAAAAATGTTGCTTTCATATAATTGTTATTCTGTTATTACACGCACCGGGTTTAGCTTTTTGTAAAAAATTTCGATATTTTTCACTTTATCTAAGTTTTACCCTTACTTTTACTTGTACAAATATAGTTAGACTTTATTTAATTATCCAAATAAAGTTATACTTTTTGCTAATTTTTTATTCAAAATTTAAACCTTTACCTGTTGTATGGACTTTAATAAAGAAATGGAGGACATTCTTGCCCGGCTTAAAGACCTTACTGGCTGGACAGACGAGGAAATATGCAATAAAATTGGCTACAGCCCCACGTACATAAGCGGGCGCCGAAAAAAAGGCAGCAACCTTAAGTTTAATACCACGCTTATTAACCTGTACGAGGGCGAGATTAGCAAAAAGTCTAATAAAACCTACACCGAAAGGCGCCGTAACGATAAGCTTATAAAACGTAACCGCGTGCCGCTGTATGATGCACAAACACAGGCGGGTAATATTGACGTTGATATGACGCCCGTACACGCACCTGCGGGCACTATTGACGTGGGCGACCTGCTGCACGACAGCGAAGCTGCCATACGCATTTACGGTAACAGCATGATACCTAATTACCCGCCGGGCTGTGTAGTTGGCCTGGTAAAAATTACCAATAAATACATTGAGCCTGGTGAAGTGTATGTTATTGAAACCCGCGACAGCCGCAAGCTTAAGCGACTATTTTATAAAGATGATAACCCCGACAGTGACACACTTATTTTATACAGCGATAACACGATGAAGTTTGATGGTGGCCCGCGCCATGGCAAGTTTGCCTACCCTATTGCTGAAATACCACGCGCTGAAATTATACAACTGTATGCTGTTACGGGCGTGATTAAGCGGAATGCGAATTCGGTGATTGTGAGCAGGGAAGCGTGAGGACAGAATGACAGGTTTAATTATTCAAGTTTACAGTTTTAATTATTCAAGTTTTCAGACGCCGTAAATACGAATCATATTCCGTTGATATATTAGGCAAGGTGTAATTTACAAAATTCTAAAAACCATTAAAAATATTGTATGTCAATATACTTTTACAAACAATAATATATTTTATTTATGTGATTGAAAACGTTTGGTAAAGGCAAAAAAAAACACCTTGAAAGGTGTTATCCGAAAGATGTGAATTGATATTTAGCTATCTTACTGTCGAATTGAATTGTCTAAAACAATTGTCTTTCCTTTTGTTAATTGGTGAATTTTTTCCAAAAGGTATTTTTTCTCTTCAGTATCTTTTTCACGCTGAATCTCCTTATACACCTCAATTACATCTCGGTAGGCGTTCACAGAAAGTTCATGTTCCATGATAAGAGTTTTATTTTCCATATTGCAAATTTATGGGTAAAAAAATTAATGTAATATTAAAAATCTTTAACTATAATGTCTTCTCCAGATATAAATCGAAAGCCATTATCATCGATTATGGCTATCTTAACATTCCCCCCTACCGTAGGAATGTTTTCAGTATATTTCTGTATGTCTCTTTCAATTTTCATCAAAAGGCATGCAAAGTCAATCGCCTGCTGCATACTCAATTCTCTCAATTTGCCAATTTTAATATCTTCCCAAAAAGCCTTGTGAAGTATGTCTTTATCTTTCCACAATTCTTCGATGTAATTGGGAGGTATTTTATCTTTGTCAATATTAAAGTCCTTGAAAATCTTTCTGGCAACTCTCGGAATAAAATCAACTACTGTTTCCAAATCTCCCCATAAAATCTTTTCACTGATTCTATTTTGCCCTTCACATACAACAGTTGAAATTTCAGGTTGTTCATTTATAGAAACACATTCAATATTATCTTCTAATTCGGCTGGCCTCGTTTCATTGATCTCTAATTTATAGACTTTAGTCAAATGTGTTTCTGGATTATAATTAGTAATGATTAAAACAGTGTTTCTTACAGCGTTTCCGTTTTTAAGGGATTGAACGGCCTCTTCATTAAAATGCCCCTTTAATTGACTAATTTTTTCGTCTAAAGTAAGTTGGTCTCTATTTGTAAATTTGGCTTTAGCCTCATTGATTATCTGTTCTAAGCTTTTGTCGTTAAGATTAGCGGCCCCCGCCGTAGAGATTGCTATGAATCTCTCATACTCAAATAGTTTTTCTTGATAGTCTTTTGTGTGGGATGGCTTAGTAACAAATAAGTTAATGACTTCTGCAGTATCTATTTTTATTTCACCGCTCTCATTGTCTTTATTCTTTTTACTCAAGTAATCATAAAAATCATCAAATTCCAATACTTGTCGAGAAGTCGTTACTAAAGAATCGGCAATCAAAGCAGCACCCTTTTTGGCAATAACAGTGGCAATAAAAGTCATTTTTTAAGCAGTTAGGCTAACACCAAAATACTAAAAAAGTTTGGTTAGAAAAATTTATTTTTTGCTAATTTGTGTTTCAACCACATGCACAGGTTTGCTTTTCTGATTCGTTATGACTTTCAATTCACTTATAAAAAAACTAAACTGGCGGTTGATGCTGGTGCATTTTATTGCTGCCTGGTTTATTATGCAGTCTTTCCGGGTGCTGGCACAACTGTATAATGTAAAAATGTTTGTGGCTTTACAGAAAATGGTATTTGCGGGCGGTAAGGCTTTTAACGCGTATATGCAAGGCAAGCAGTTTAACATTGGTGATGTGCTTAATTATGGCTTTTATACCAATGCAACCTGGATGCTGGGTTGGTTAACGGCACTTATATTATCGCTGCTTATTTGCAGGCGGCATAAATGGTTTTGGCTAAATGCGGTAATTGCTTTTATTGTGCTTTTTATTTTGCAACGCCAATACTACGCGGGCTGGATATTTTTAAAATATATTTTTATGGCACCGGGCGATATTTTTCACAGTTCCTTTTTATACTTACTTACCAATGGCCTGCTGTTGCTGGTTCTTGGCCTGTTTACGTTTTATTATAAAAGGCTGCAGCGGTTTATTGATGGTGGTTATTTACACAAAGAGTAATTATGGATGCGATTTTTTTACGCCTCTTTTATGGCTGGCATGTATTTGCTCAGCAGTGGGTGGTGTTTGTGTAAACACATCTTTGCCCACGGTGGTTGAGTGCCAGTCTTCGCCGGGGGTTGATTCTGCGGTTAGCAGCCAGATGGCAACAATGGTTGGCACACCATCAATAAGCTGCGCCTGCGCGCTCCATGTGGTTACTGCATTTAAGTCTGCGTAATTGTTAAACCAAATAACCATCCACCCCAGTACTGTGTTTGTTGCCTCGTTGGTATCAATAAGGCCCAGCACTTCAAACGTGCCTTCAGCATTGCCAACTGCAGACTGGTAGCTGCCGTTTATTGTATTGCTGTTTACCTGTATATCCATTACAGAACCCAGCTCGTTATATCATATTCCGTTTATGTTCATAGCGTATGTTTATGTATGCAAGGTTGCACGTTTTGCTTGCAATACATAGCGTAGTATTACGGAGTTTGCACACAGAGTTGCATTGAGGTTTTGAGATCGTAGCGCTGAGGTAAGAAATATTATATTGGTTGATGCAGCAATGGTGGCAAGCGTGGAAAATTAATGGGTGTTTGTAACAACGGCGTTTAACTTGCGTGCGAAAGTTATGGTGTTAGCCTGCCGCTTGAAATCTATAATAATAATTTTTTTATCGCTGCCTTTTAAATACATGTATACAGGGTACTGCATATACCGCGCCAACGGAGCATTAGGGTTGTGGGTTACGGACTCAATATCGCTGAAATTGTACACCTTTTTGCCCTTAACAGCATATATTAGCGGGTTTTTACTGCGTATGGTAATAATTTTAGCGGCGCAATTAATTGTTACATAGTTTATGGCATTAAACCTTGCCCATATATAAATAATTTGAATTATCATAACTATCCATGCGGGGATAGCTATTTCGCGCTGCGTAACCCCTTTAATAAATAAACCATATACAAATACACCAAGAATAACTACATTAAAAAGTATGTCGCTGGCATAAGGCAACATGCTGATAACTATTTTGTTGTTGGTAAATTTTATATCCTGGGTTACAAAGCGCGCCTTGTGCAGGTATTGTTTAAAATCGTCTTCAGGGTTGGTGGGCATGGCGGATAGATTTTGGTTGGAAGATAATAAATGTTTTGTTGTGTGTAACGCTTTGGCAATTGTTTCAGCTGCAGTTGTATTCCAGGCAGATTCCTGCTATCGTCGGAATGACAGCTACGTTTGCGCTTCCTTCTCCTTCATCAATCCCTTTTGTACAAGCAGGTTGTTTACCAATTGCGGCACTGCGTAGATGTTTCGCAGCATATTGTTTATGCGCTTGTATTTGCCGGCAGACAGGTAGGCGCCTATATAAAATGTTATGCCGGGGCCTGCAGTTTCAAATACCTCTA
This sequence comes from Bacteroidota bacterium, assembly GCA_013285915.1. Classification (GTDB taxonomy): domain Bacteria; phylum Bacteroidota; class Bacteroidia; order Chitinophagales; family Chitinophagaceae; genus JABDFW01. Next base: position 5,656 of record JABDGS010000055.1, on the reverse strand, counting down.
CCTTAAAAGCAGTTTCGTAACGGTCGTAGCTTATTTGCACGCGCGTTACATTGGCGTACAGTATTTGCTGCGTTGTTGGTACAAACGGGTTTACACGGTTGTTTATAAGCAAATGATCATTTGTAAATGTAACCTGGCTGGTGCGGTACACCAACCTGAAAACAATAACAGCTATTGACAACAGCAACAGCGCCAGTGTTACCCAGGCAGGCCAGTTTGTGAAAGGGGTTACAGAAAGTATAAGCCCAATTATGGCGGCCATTTCAACAATGTTTGTTGCCAGCAAAAACGGCGTTTTTATATACTTGCCGTGGGTGTGTATGGTGGCTGCGTATGTTGTTGGGTGGGGCAAGTTATAAAGTTAACGGAATTATAAACGGCCTATTTTAGATTCTTTTAGCGCACAGAAAGTATTCAATTTACCGTGTACCTGGTAGAATAATTTCATCTATCCGGGAATTTTGGTATTGGAGGTGGCGGCGACCCCGGTAATTTAGACTTACTTAAAAGGTTTTTAGCAACTGCCTCCACAAGCAATACATTTTTACATTTACTGGATGTATAATACAGGTACAAAGAATGTGCGATAGCCGGAATGAATGCCAAAGCTACAGCCAATACAATTTGACAGTCATAAAAATTAATTCCGTCAATTTCGGGAAAAGAAAATAGATGGTGGTCAATTTTTTTTGTAGGTATTATTATTGCCAGTAAAAAAGTGAAGCCAAAAACAATTGATATCTTCCAAATGCTTTTTGTACCCAAAAAAAAATTTGAAACTTTATTTCTATATATTCTCACGAAAACATAGACCAAAACAAGCAGGTCAATAACATTTAAAATCTCAAGGTTAATCTCTCTATTCCATTCTTCTATAAAACCCTGCAGTATCAATAATGTTACGCAAAAGCAACCGGAAATTATATAATAGAACTGATAAAATGTAAAAAAAGTGGTTTGACGTTCGTCGTCCCTTTTTGTATGATATGGAATGCTTTTGTCATTCCTTCTCACTTTTTTAATTGATTTTTCGACGTTCCTTTTTATTTTGATAATTTTTAAATATCCTAACTGCCATTTTATTTGAAATTTTATTAACGCAAAAATTATCGATACCATGTCTTCGATCTCACTTGATATCGATGCAATCTGCTTTTTTTTTTCACGCAAAAAATCAGCCTTAACAAATTCAAGGCCCCGGTTTAAGTCGGTCAACTTTTCAGCAGTAATATTTCTATTATAGTCAGAGATCGTAATGGCAAAATCAAAATAATATCCAAACCATTCATGGGCTATGGACAATAGCAGGTAATAGCCACATAACAAATGAAACAAAACCTCAAATTTATCAAGTTTTAGATGGGTAAGGTGATCGGCAGGCATCGAAAAAAAATATTCTTTTAATTTATAAAGGCGTTGAAAAATTTAACATCGATGTAAAATTTTCATTAAGGGCGGCTACAGAATCTTTATCATCAAAATTGCAGGTTGCCTGATAGGTATCGCCGTTATATTCGTATCTTAAGCGTTGACCATCAGATATAAGGAAATGGAATAATTTTATTCCTAAATTACGGGCTTTGTCTTTGTAATTTTTGTCCAATTTGTAAAGTTGACAAAATTTCGTATCACTTAAAGAAGCAGCTTTTAACATTTTAAAACACTCTGAGTTTTCAGGCTCTCCTTCGAATATAACCTTTATTGGCTTGTGTTTATCCAGGTAACTCTTTAAGGCATTTATATAAATAGGGTTATCACAAATTTCACCTTTTAGGTTTTTGCAAAAGATACGAACATCCTTTGTCGAACTCGAGTATATTTTGGCCATAACGATGGCCCCGCAAAAATTATCTTTATTAGTAAACTCAATATTCGCGCTTTTGTCAGCCAGCAACTCTCCTTAATTCCTCCTAATCCCTAAAATCTACCCAAATCCTGGTTCAGACAATT
>JABDGS010000055.1:0-3696 GCA_013285915.1 Bacteroidota bacterium | reverse complement strand
GCACCAAAGAATTTTGGTTTTCGACTGACAATTTCATAAACCCGTTTATAGAATCCCTTAATATAATTTTTATTTCTTCCTTGGTTTTCATAAAACTAATACTGGTTTATATGATTAGACGTTTAAGGTTAAAAAGTGTTGGAAGAAAGGGTATAATTTATAGTTAATATTATTGTTGTGTTCACTTTATATATATTTATACCGTTAATATAAAGAGCTTTTTTTAAAAAAACGAATTATTTCTACAAAATTTACTTTTAAATTAGACTTTAAGCAATTTTGATTTCCCCCGTATGTTAATAAATTTTGTTGAAAAGTTATTAACATATGGGGATAATTTGTTGGCATTTTTGGACTTATCCACATTATCGGATATTGCCGCCGTGTTCATAACTTCTATCTTCCCGCTCCCACACTGTTGATAATTACCATTTTATAAACATTACAAAAATAGACAATGCATTTATATCCCCAATTACCAGCATCGCCATAATTCTCTGAAGGGGTGCAAAGGTCGCTTAAAAGAACGACACATACAAATTTTTTCGTACATCTGCGAAATTATTTTGTTAAACTTCTGGCTTACCCTCAATTCAAGTCCTCCCACTCCCTCTCCCAAAAAAAAGTCTAAAATTAATTTGACAATCTTAGATAAAATACTAAATTTGTTGGGTAACTGATGCTAATTTACTTAGCATTTTATTTGTAAGCCAATACATTATTAAAACAAAACCTATGCGTACAGCCCTAAACCCTTTTTGGCAACAGCGCAGCCGCTACAAACCGGGCAAAATATTTAGCAGCCCGGCAATGTTATGGAAGGCCGCGCAGGAATATTTTGCTTATATAGATGCTGCTTATACGCCTGCTAAAAAAGCGGGTAAGAAAGGCGTGCCTTCGCCGGACGCAGATGAAGGGGTTATGCCTATTATACAAACAAATATGCCTTACAGCTTGCAGGGCCTGTGCGTGTTTTTAGGTGTGCCTTATAAAACATTTGTTGAAGATACCCAGGGCGATGGCAAGGAGGCCTTTGAAGAAACAGTGCGCTTTATTAAAGACATTATTGAAACGCAGCAGTTTACCGGCGCCGTGCTTGGTATGTTTAACGCAACTACTATAAACCGTAAGGCTGCAGATGATGAGGCTAACACCGGCGAAGATGATACCGACTGGAAGATTACGCTGAAGCTGGATGATGTGGAGGATGTGATCTGAACGGGGATTGTCTGAACCACGATTTTGCAGGATTTATTGGATGGTGAGGATAGCATCGCATCGTCTTGCAGTCCGCCGCGGCGGATCAGCAACTTATCTTACGCCCGGCTTTGCCTAAAGATGATTAAGATATATTGATGGTGCTTTGGCAATAGTTTGCGGCTATAAAATACGTCTCATCGTTCTGTTAAGTTGCTGAGATATCCCGCGTCGGGCGGGACAGCATGACGATACGTGTTATTCAAACGATTTAAATTATGAAGTCGCTGATGTGCAGTTATTTGCTGTACGCTGTTGGTGAAAACACCAACAGCAGCGAAGGAATACTTCTCACCGTTCTGTTCAGCTGCTGATATGCATCAGCATGACGATGCTGGTTATTTAAGCCCGGTTGTTAGTATGCCCCGGCTAATAAAACAAAAAATAAAAACCTATAAAATGTATGTGCGAAAGATAATTTTTAGTGACACATAAATGCCCATGCGGCACAGTATGACGAAGAATGAAATTATCAGCAGGTTTTGTGTAAGTAAAGAATTTAAAGACAGTATAAAACTAATGCACCCTGATTACCTGCACGAAGATTTGCGCAGCGAAGTATTGCTTGTGCTATGCGAAGAAGAGGAATGGTTTATACAGGAGCTGTATTACCGCGGCGAGCTTAAATACTGGGCTGCACGCATAATGCTTAACATGGTAAAAAGTTATAACAGCGCTTTTTATACAACGTACCGCATTACCAATATGCCGGTACCCGCATGGTATGATGCTGCTGAAGAAGAAGATATTAGCGACAGGCTTAAACGCGAAGAGGTTGAAGACCGCGCGCTTGATGCCATTAATAATTTACACTGGTACAAAAGAGAATTGCTGCAGATGTACTTAAAATTAGGATCGTTTCGTGCAGTGGGCAAGGAAACAGGTATTCCGTTTCAAAGTGTGCAGCGTGCTTTTACAAATGCCTGCAGGGAGTTGAAAAATAAAGCGTATGAAAAAGATTGAGATAATTTTTTTGGCTTTATGCCTGGCATTCTGCTGGGTTAATTATGTCAACGCATGGGTAAGTGCAGCGTTTGCAGCAACACAGTCCAATCCCTTTGCCAGCAAGCCTTTTACATGTATCAAGTGCATGTGCGGCTGGTTTGCATTAGCGCTGGGTTGTTATGTGTATGGCGTTGCAGGCATATTGTTTTTACCTGCGGGCGTATTTACCGGTGCCATGTTTGAAGCGGTTAGCATGCGGTGGCTGTAAACAAGTTACCGGTTACAGGTTGCTGGAGATTGAAGCGGATGAAAAAGGTTGCACGCAAAGACGCAAAGGCGCAAAGGAAAAGCAATGCATAAATATAACATTTACGAACCAAGTATTAACCTTCCGCATTCTTACTTAGCGCCTTTGCGTCTTTGCGTGAAACAATAAAAAATTTAAACTCCCCTTTAGGTCCGCCCGTGGCGGAACGGACGGGGGATGGAGGTACTCTTTATGATCTTCGGACTTGTAAATAAAGATAGCGGTGCGGGGTATCATCGTGTGATGATGCCGCTGCTTACCATGCCGGGTGTTGATGCATACATAACCAATGCTGTTACGCCGGCAGACTTTGAGGCTAAAAAACCTTCGGTTATTTACTATAACCGCGTGGTTAGTGATGATGTATTGCTGCATGCACGCAAAGCAGGCTGCAAAATTGTTGTTGATGTTGATGATTACTGGCGGCTTGATGTGCACCATATTGCATACGACAGCTACATACAAAATAATTTTGAGGCGCTGCAGTTAAAGCACCTGCACATGGCTGATGTAGTTACTACAACACACCATCGCCTGGCTGAAAAAATTTACCCGCATAATAAAAATGTGGTTATTCTGCCGAATGCAATTCCGAAGCATGAGTATTTTAATGTGCAGCACCTGCCGGCTGAAAGGTTGCGTATTTTTTGGCAGGGCAGTATTACACACGAGCGCGATATTGAATTGCTGCGTAACCCTTTTAAACGGCTTGATAAAAACAAATATCTTATGGTAATAGCAGGCTGCACGAGGCACGAGGCCTGGGACCGTATGATAGCAGCTTACACCAACGGCCTGCAGCTTAACGGTTGCCTGCTTACCGGCTGTGCACCTGCTGATTATTACAGGCATTATCAATATGCTGATGTGTGTGTTGCGCCGCTTACCAGCACAACGTTTAATGCGCTTAAAAGCAATTTAAAAATATTAGAGGCTGCACATATTGGCGTGCCTGTAATTGCAAGCAACGTGTTGCCATACACCGGTATGGAAGGTGTGTGTTACGTGCACAAACAAAGCGATTGGCATAAACATATCAAGGCATTGGAAGATGAAAGTGAGCGTGCACATCGTGGTGCGGTGCTGAAGGAATATTGTGCAACGCATTACAACCATGCTATGATAAATTTAAAACGTAAGCAGTGTTTATTGGGTTAACCACAGAGTTAAAAGAGTTAGGGCACAGA
>JABDGS010000054.1:27026-27123 GCA_013285915.1 Bacteroidota bacterium | reverse complement strand
AGCAATATAGTAAGCAATATGGAAGGTGGCGCCAGCATTAAACTTGCAGAAGAAAGGCCGGTAGAAAAGGTGCTTTTAATTGTAATTACCAGCGACC
>JABDGS010000054.1:0-26956 GCA_013285915.1 Bacteroidota bacterium | reverse complement strand
CAGCGACCGTGGATTAGCGGGGGCCTACAACTCAAATATAGTTAAGCTTGCTAAAGAAACCATTGTTCAAAAATATAGCCAGCAGGCCGCTAAGGGCAATGTTGCTATATGGAACATTGGTAAAAAAGGATTCGAAAGTCTTACACGTGCAGGTTACAATACAAACGATACATACAAGGATACTTTTCTTAATCTTAAATTTCAAACGGTGCAGGCGGCGGCCCAGGCAGCTATGAAGGCATTTGAGAACAGAGAGTTTGACGCTGTTGAAATTGTGTACAGCGAATTTAAGAATGCAGCCACGCAACGCTTTTTGGTTGAGCCGTTTTTACCGATACCTAAGGTTGCAAAAAAAGAAGGCGCTAAAAAGGCCGATTTTATTTTTGAACCTGAGAAAGAGCAGCTAATTGCAGAGCTGATGCCCAAAATTTTAAATACACAGTTGTACAAAGCGGTATTGGATGCCAACGCCAGCGAACACGGCGCCCGTATGACTGCAATGGATAAAGCCAGCGATAACGCCGCCGAAATTTTAAAGCAGCTTAAAATTTCTTACAACAGGGCACGCCAGGCAGCCATTACCACAGAGCTTACTGAAATTGTAAGCGGCGCAGCAGCGCTAAATGGATAAGAAATTCCCTACCCCCGTCCGACCGGCATCCGGGCGGGCCTAAAGGGCAGGGGCAACAGGATATGTAAATTTATCATCCTCAATAAAAGAACCCCTTTAGGGGCAGGGGTTTATGGAACTTTCAGAAATAATACCACATATTGAAGCCTTGATATTCGCCAGCGAAAAACCGCTGACATCTATGGATGTTGTTGAACTTATCAACACGGCTTTTGGGTTTATGGAAGAGCGCATTTCTCTTGACCAGGTGGAAAGTTGTGTTGAGGGCATCAAAGAAAAATATCAATCGGAATTTTATCCGTTTGAATTAAGGCAGAGTGGCGGCGGCTGGCAGTTTCTTACCAAAAAAGAATTTTATAAAACGATAGCCCAGCTGAACGGCGACAAATTCTTAAAACGTTTGTCAACTGCAGCACTGGAAACACTTGCCATTATTGCCTACAAACAGCCCGTTACCAAAGGCGAGATCGAATCAATTCGAGGCGTTAACAGCGACTACAGCATACAAAAGCTTCTGGAAAAGGAATTGATAATAATATCCGGCCGCAACGAAAACATGCCCGGTAAGCCGCTGGTATATGTTACTTCTAAAACATTTATGGATTATTTCGGCATAAATTCCCCCGCCGACTTGCCGAAAATAAAAGAGGTTTTTGCCGAACAGCTTATTGAACCAACCATTATGCGTGCGGAAGATGCAGAGGCGGTACAGCACGAGGTGGTAGCAAACACACTGGTAGTTAATGAGGAAGGCGATTTGATAAGAACCGATGAAGATGAAAAAGGCACCGATGCCAACGAGATCACAGGCATCGAATAAGGCATTTCTTTTTTACCCAAGCTGCTTATTGGAAAATAAAAATGATCTCTTGAATAATATATCCTGCCTGTAATTTTCTTAAATACATAATCGTATTTATGTTCAGAGTTATTTGGGAAGTCCCTTTGTTTTGCTGCAAAATCATAGATAATCTTGGCCTGCCCAAAGAAGAAACTATTGCGTATTTGAAAAGAAACAATACTGTCTGCTGAAGCGGGTAACCCGTTTATTGAGTTAGTACCGTGCAGTGAAACATTAATAACATCCGGGAACCCCAAAGCTTTCAGCCTTTTCCTATATTCTGCGGGCAGCGAATCCGTATTTAGTGAGCATTCTCCATACTTTTCATAGCTGCAGGTACTAATGGCGACGGTGGCTATTTCTTTTATTAATTGCTCACGCTTTTTAGCCCTCCTTAAATTTTTGTGGTCAAACGAGCCTTTCATCAATACACACGATTGCAGCATACAAAGGGTGAGGAATATAGCAGGTAAAAATGTTCTCATTGCGTCTCAAATATAACGATAGTATTAAAACCTAAAATGTGAAAATCGTCAATGTATAACGTTGTATCTTCGTCGCTATGTCGCAGCATTTATCTCACTCCCAATTAAAAAACATAGCGGAACAATTTGGCACCCCTGTATATGTATACCATGCAGAAACAATCAAAGCACAATACCAAAAGCTTACCACTGCATTTACCGGGCAGGATGTAAAAATATTTTACGCCTGCAAAGCCCTTACCAACGTTAATATTTTAAAATACATAAAAAGTCTTGGCTGTAATGTTGACTGCAGCTCAATAAACGAAGTTAAGCTTGCCCTGCATGCAGGGTTTGCGCCCGCTAATGTATTGTACACCAGCAACGGCATTGCTTTTTGTGAAATTGAAGAAGCCCAAAGCCTTGGTGTAAATATTAATATCGACAGCCTGAGCAACCTTGAAAAGTTTGGCAAAAAATATGGCCATAGCTACCCGGTTGGTATACGCCTGCGCCCCAACATTATGGCGGGCGGCAATTTAAAAATTTCAACAGGGCACGATAAAAGCAAGTTCGGCATACCGGTTAATCAACTTTCTGACGTGCTGTGCGTTATTGAAAAACATAATTTGCACATACACACCCTGCACATACATACCGGCAGCGAAATAAAAGACGTTGATGTATTTGTAAAAGGCATTGAGGTGCTATTTGATATAATACCGTCTTTTAAAGAATTACAGGTTATTGATCTTGGTGGCGGCTTTAAAGTTCCTTACAAAAAAAATGACCATGAAACTGACATTGATTTACTTGCGCAAAAAGTAGGTGAATCATTTGCTGATCATCCCAACCCCAATGGCAGGCCATTGCAGGTTTGGTTTGAGCCAGGTAAATTTATAGTAAGCGATTGCGGTTACCTAATAACGCAGGTTAATGTACTTAAAGATACCGGTGATGTTACGTTTGCAGGTGTTAACAGCGGTTTTAATCATTTAATAAGGCCTATGTTTTACGACGCATACCACCAGATTGAAAACATAAGCAATCCCGCGGGCGAAGAAAAACATTATACCGTAACAGGCAACATTTGCGAAACCGATACCTTTGCATGGGACAGGAAATTGAATGAAGTGCGTGAAGGGGATTATTTGGTGTTTTACAACGCCGGCGCTTATGGCTTTGAAATGAGCAGTAATTTTAACTCGCGTTTTAAACCTGCGGAGGTATTGGTGAAAGACGGAGAGGCGCTAATGATAAGAAAAAGGGATGAGTTTGATGATCTGTTAAAAAACCAGGTGGAAGTATTGTAAATTGATATTGTGAAGCTGAAAAAAATACATATACAGAATTACAAGTCTTTGGTGGATTTGGAAATAGTAGAGCCAAACCCATTCACGGTTTTTGCCGGCCCCAATGGGAGTGGCAAGAGCAATATTTTTGAAGCGTTGGAATTTATGGCGTATAATAGTAGGCTTAAGATGGCCGATGCGATATTGATCTTTGGTGGTCAAGAAATAATTATAAATGTTAATTCAACAAAGGAAGATTTTTATATAGGTTATGAATTTGATGATTTTGTATATTCAATTGAGCTCAAGGGTAATGAGAGCTCGACTTCTGGAAAATATCTCAGGACTAATGTAAATCACATTAACCCGTATTTCTTACCTCAAGACATTAGCTTGCCAAAGAAAAAAATATCGGATATTTTTTTCACTTCATTTTTGAGGTTTTTTATTAGAAATAGTTTACTGAACAGAATAAGATACACTTCAGACACAAGGCTTTTGCCCGATGCGTCTAATATGGAACCGATTATTAAAGAAATCATTTCAACACCAAATAGTGAAGAGTTTATAGATTGGCTGCAATTATTCGTTCCAGGCTTTGAAAACATTGAAATACATTCCGATAACATTTCAGGCAGGGACTCTTTACTTATTTATGAGAAAGGAACGAAAAAGCCTTTCACTAAAAACCTCATCTCCGACGGCACTTATAATATATTATGCTTATTGGCAGCTGTGTACCAGGCAAAAGAGCCGCAGTTTCTTTGTATTGAAGAGCCGGAAAATGGGCTGAACCCTTACGTGGTAAGAAGTTTGGTAGAATTTTTTAGAACCCAGTGCGAGGAGAAAGGGCATTATATCTGGCTTAATACACACTCCCAAACGTTGGTAAAAGAATTAAAACCACACGAATTAATATTGGTTGATAAAGTGGATGGCGCTACAAGGATCAAGCAGTTTCCCAAAGATTATAACATATACAGCCTTGATATGGATGAAGCATGGCTTAGCAATGCTTTAGGGGGTGGCATACCTTGGTAACGGCAGGATTTATTGTTGAAGGAGATTGCGAAGCAATCTTGCTAAAAGATGCTTCATTTATTAATTTCCTGGCATTAATAAATATAAATTATTCAAAAGAGCTTGTAATAAATGCTGAAGGAAAGAACAGGCTTTATAACAGCAAAGCTGATTTTTCTAAAATTGAACAAAAGATCAGCGATTGGATATTGGGCCTTCAAACTAAGGGTGCCGAAATAATTTTTTTTCTGCTTGATTTTGATAACAGCGACCCCTGCTTTACTCAGTTCAAACAAAAAGTTTTTCATAAAGCTGGTAATCATATAATTATTGCAAAACAGGCATTGGAAGCCTGGTTTTTAGCGGATACCGAGGCGCTCTCATTATATTTTCAAAAAAGAATAGCTGGTATTGATTTTCCCGAATCATTCTCCGTGCCATTCGATGAAATAAAGGCTTTAAGGCTTTCGCATTCGGGCAAAAGTGTGTCTGACAAAAAAATGTTAACCCGTCACATACTTAGCTCCGGTTTCTCCCTTACGCGTGCTGCCGCTCACCCCAATTGCCCGTCGGCAGCTTATTTTCTTAAAAAGTTGCTATCATTAAATACACCATAATTCTAAGTACCTTGCAGGCTGATGATAGAAATAAAAAATGTAAAAAAAAGCTTTGGCGACCGTGTAATATTAGATGGCATAAGTGCTGTAATGGCAACAGGCAAATGCAACCTTATTATCGGAACCAGCGGTAGCGGCAAAACAGTACTTACCAAATGCATTGTGGGCTTATTTGAACCGGACGAGGGCGAGATCTTATATGATGGGGCCAATATGTTGCCCATGGATAACCATGAGCGTAAAGTATTGCGGCAGCAGATAGGCATGTTGTTCCAGGGCTCGGCATTGTTTGATTCAATGACGGTGGAACAAAATGTAATGTTCCCGCTGAATATGTTTTCTGCCTTAAGTTATTCCGACAGGAAAAAAAGAGTTAGCGAAGTATTAGACCGTGTTAACCTTAAAGAAGCCCATAAAAAATATCCTGCTGAAATAAGCGGTGGTATGAAGAAAAGGGTGGGTATAGCCCGTGCCATTGTCTTAAACCCAAAATACCTTTTTTGTGACGAGCCAAACTCCGGCCTTGATCCGCAAACATCTTTACTTATTGATAAACTTATTAAAGAAATAACTACAGACTATAATATTACAACTATTGTTGTAACCCATGATATGAACAGCGTTATGGAAATTGGCGATCACATTGTTTACCTGTTCCAGGGCAAAAAAGAGTGGGAAGGAAACAATAAGGAAATAATATTTAATAAAAATGAGCGGTTGAATAAATTCATTTTTGCATCGGAGTTTTTGCAGGATGCCAAGGATATGCGTATGCTTGAAATGAAAGGAAAAATTTCTAACGACAGGAATATGGATGAAATGCTTAAATAGTTTGAGCGTTTAAAAGTTTGAACGTTCCGGGAGTTTATCGCAAAAGGTACATTGGCGTTCAAACAATCAAACTTTCAAACGCTCAAACAATAAAACTCCCTAATTTTGCCCCCAACTTAAAAAAACGCTCCATGTCAGTTTTAGTTAATAAAAATTCTAAAGTAATTGTACAGGGCTTTACCGGCACCGAAGGCACGTTTCATGCCGGCCAAATGATTGACTACGGTACCAACGTTGTGGGCGGTGTAACACCGGGCAAAGGCGGCAGTGCTCATTTGGACAGGCCTGTTTTTAATACTGTTGCTGACGCGGTTAAATCAACAGGCGCTGACGTCAGCATCATATTTGTTCCGCCGGCTTTTGCCGCTGATGCAATTATGGAAGCTGCTGATGCGGGTGTAGGGCTGGTAGTGTGTATTACAGAAGGCATACCCGTACAGGACATGGTTAAAGTTAAAAACTACCTTCAGGGCAAAAGCACACGCCTTATAGGGCCTAACTGCCCGGGCGTTATTACTGCCGGCGAGGCTAAAGTTGGCATTATGCCGGGCTTTATTTTTAAGCCGGGCAATATTGGTATTGTATCAAAATCCGGCACACTTACTTACGAGGCCGCAGACCAGGCTGTGAAGGCGGGGCTGGGTATTACAACAGCTATCGGCATTGGTGGCGATCCCATTATAGGTACTACTACAAGGGAAGCAGTTGAGTTATTGATGAACGACACCGCTACTGAAGGTATTATTATGATTGGTGAAATTGGTGGCGGTATGGAAGCGGAAGCTGCAAGATGGATAAAAGAAAACAATAAAAAACCTGTGGTTGGTTTTATTGCCGGCCAAACCGCACCCGCAGGCCGCAGAATGGGCCACGCAGGCGCAATAATAGGCGGCGCTGATGATACCGCTGCCGCGAAAATGAGAATACTAAGCGAATGCGGTGTACATGTTGTTGCAAGCCCGGCAGATATTGGCAAAACCATGGCAGAAGCATTGAAGAAGTAAGCTTCGTGAAACGTGAATCGTCAATCGTGAATACGAGGGCAGAAATACCATTAGCGTAAAATTTTAGCGAAGCTTATAAAAAATGTATAAAGCAAAAAGCCCCGCAATGCGGGGTGTTTTTGTTTTATTAGGCCCCCGTTTATTATGGCGGCCTGACGCTAGCGTCCTGAGGTTCGGGGTCATGTTTTACAACCTGATTCTTATCGCATTCACGTTTCACGATTGACGATTCACAATTCTCGTCCATGGCATAATTGTTGGTTAAGGTTTTACGCAACAGCATAAAATCCGTTTTACATACAAACGTACCTTTGTACATTCACGTAAAAACTTCTTGTTTACATGCAAACCGCAGAAGATATTAAACAGTTGAATGAAAAAATTCAATATGCAGCAGGGTTTATTGACAGGATAAGGCAGGAGATGGCAAAAGTGGTTGTGGGGCAGCAACACATGGTTGACAGGTTGCTTATTGGCCTGCTAAGCCACGGGCATGTTTTATTGGAAGGTGTACCCGGCCTGGCCAAAACACTAACTATAAAATCGCTTGCGCAGGCGGTACATGGCAAATTCAGCCGCATACAATTTACCCCCGACCTGTTACCCGCAGACGTAGTAGGCACTATGATCTATAACCAGCCCCGCAATGAATTTACTGTGCGCAAGGGGCCTATTTTTGCCAATTTTATTTTGGCAGACGAAATAAACCGCGCCCCGGCGAAAGTGCAAAGCGCTTTGCTTGAAGCAATGCAGGAAAGGCAGGTAACTATTAGTGAATCAACCTATACGCTTGACGATCCATTTCTTGTTCTGGCAACACAAAACCCACTAGAGCAGGAAGGTACCTATCCCCTGCCCGAAGCACAGGTTGACCGCTTTATGCTGAAAGTAGTTGTGGGCTACCCCGATAAAAAACAGGAACAGTTAATTATTCGCCAGCAGGTACAGGGCGCCGAAATAGCAAAAATTAACCAGGTAGCAAGCATTAATGAAATAACGCAGGGGAGGGCACTTACACGCCAGGTATATATGGACGAGAAGATAGAGCAGTACATTGTTGATATTGTTTTTGCTACCCGTTACCCCGACCAATATGGCTTAGGAAAGTTAAAGGGGCTGATCAGCTATGGCGGATCACCAAGGGCAAGCATAAACCTCGCCCTCGCAGCAAAAGCGCATGCTTTTATGGAAAAAAGGGGCTTTGTGATACCAGACGATATCAAGGGTATTTGTAAGGATGTTATGCGCCACCGTGTAGGTTTAACCTATGAGGCCGAAGCAGAGAATATGACAAGTGAAAAAATTATTGATGATATATTGAAGGTAGTTCAGGTGCCGTAAAGAAGTTTACAGTTGAGTGTTGACAGTTGACAGGGTGCCATGTCTTGGCAAAACTGGCATTTGTTTCTTTAATATTCTGCAAACATTCCAATTATTTTGAACATCAAATAAATCTTATTTATGACATCGTATAAAAAACTGGAGGCGTGGAAAAAGTCAATGTTGCTGGTAAAAGAGGTATATCAAATAATAAAGTTCTATCCGAAAGAAGAACTTTTTGCACTCACTTCACAAACAAAGAGAGCGGCAATTTCAGTTCCATCAAATATTGCCGAAGGCTGTGGAAGAAATTATAAAAACGACACCATTCAATTTCTGCATATTGCAAGGGGCTCTTTATATGAATTGGAGACATTATTAAACATTGCAATAATGGTGGAAATAGTAAGTGAAGAGAAAGTAATTGCGCTTATTGACTTAATAGATGAAAACATTAAAATTTTAAATGGATTAATCCGTTCATTCGAAAAAAGAACGGACATCAAATAGTCTTCGTTTCTGTCATCGGTCAACATTAAACTGTCAACTACATATATGACTACCGCCGACATCCTGAAAAAAGTACGGGAACTCGAGATAAAAAGCAAACGCCTAACCAATCACTTATTCACAGGTGAATATCACACCGCGTTTAAGGGCAGGGGCATGTCATTTAAAGAAGTGAGAGAATACCAGCCTGGTGATGATATAAGGTTTATTGAATGGAATGTCTCGGCACGAATGAATAACACATACAGCAAGCTGTTTGAGGAAGAGCGCGAGCTTTCTGTATATCTTTTGGTTGATGTTAGCGCCAGCAGTCTATTTGGCACCTACCGGCAAACAAAAAAAGACCTGATGACCGAAATATGTGCTGTACTGGCTTTTTCGGCCATCAACAATAATGATAAGGCTGGACTGATTCTTTTTAGTGACAAAGTTGAAAAATATATACCCGCTAAAAAAGGAAGGGACCATGTGCTGTATATGGTACGGGAAATGCTAACGTTTCAGCCGCGCTCTGCTGAAACGGATATTGTAAAGGCGCTGCAATTTTTAAATAATACAACCCGTCATAAAAGCATAGTATTTATTTTGAGCGATTTTGCAGATGCAGGCTATCATGATGCCCTGCGTGTTGCCGCAAAACGGCATGATGTTATTGGGGTGCAGGTTTTTGACAGACGGGATGCACAGTTACCAGCAGTGGGTATGATGCAGGTGCATGATGCAGAGACAGGCAAAACTTTGTGGCTTGATACCAGTGATGCTTTTACACGGGTTAAATACAACCGCCAGTTTTTGCAGATAATGGATGATGCAAAACTGACTTTTAGAAATGCGGGCGCAGACCTAATGCAAATTGACACAGGAGAAGATTATGTAAAGGCGTTAAAGGAATTTTTTATAAGGAGGGCATGAATAAGAATCGTCTATCGTCAATTGTTAATCGTAAATGGTGGTTATGTGCCAGGTGTATCGCCGTTCTTATTACTTCACTTTTTGTAGTTAAATCTTCAGCCCAAAAAATATCCGCCACACTTGACCGTGATAAAATAGTTATTGGTGAGCAGGTAACGCTTGAGCTAAAAGTTAGCGATGTTAACCCCAGGCTATCTTTTCTTGCCAGCTGGTTTAGCTTTCCTGATTCAGTTAATCACCTTGCTATCATAAAAAAAGATGCCATTGATACTGTGGATGTGGGTGGGCTGGCAACTTATCTTCAGCACATTACAATTACATCTTTTGACAGCGGGCGATGGGCCATTCCCTTGCCACCTGTGATTATACAGGACAGAACAAGCGGAAAAAAAACATCCTTAAAAGCAGACAGTGTTTTTTTACAGGTTTTATCTGCAGACGTTTCGGGCCTAAAAGATTACCACGATATAAAAGATATCATTGATGTGCCTAAAGAAACGGATTACACCTTGATAATAGCGGCTGGTATTTCAGTTGTTGTTATTACAGTGCTTCTTATTCTTTTGTTAAAGCGCAAAAAAAGCCCGCTCCCGGTAGCAAAAAAACAAGTAAAAAATGCCCGGCCACCGCTTGAAGAAGCACTATATAAATTAAATGAACTGGAAAAAGAAGGATTGGCCGTTTCAGGACAATCAAAATTATTTTTTATTACGCTTGATGATATATGCCGGGAATATTTTGCAAACCGGTTGAATATACATGTAACAGAATTAACAAGTGATGAACTGTTGCCAATGATGGGCGTTTATTTGCAGGACCAACCGGCAAGGGCAAGATATAAGCAGTTATTGCAGTTAACTGATTCGGTTAAATTTGCAAAATACAAACCTGCTGTGCCGGTACATGCTGACGCATTAAGGGCTGCGGCAGTTACATTACAGTATATTGACGGGCAAATACAAATTTCTACAGGGCATGTTAAATGATTGGTGGCAACATATAAGTTTTGCATATAGCTGGGTATTAGGCGCGCTGCTGCTAATACCTATTTTGATAATTGAATATATACGCCGAAGCAACCGCATGCAGGCATCAATGCTTATTACAACCACGCATTTTGTAAAAGGCACCAGCAGCTTTAAAACCATTATGCGGCATGCGGCCTTTTTTTTGCGTTGCCTTGCGCTTATATTTTTTATAATAGCGCTTGCAAGGCCGCAGCAAAAATTTTCAGAAGAACTTACTGAAGGGGAAGGCATTGACATTATATTATGCTTTGATATAAGCGGCAGCATGATGTCGAAAGACTTTCAGCCCAACCGCCTTGAGGCGTCAAAAGAAGTAGCAAAGGAGTTTGTAAAAAACAGGCCGGGGGACAGAATAGGTATTGTAATATTCAGCAGCCTTAGCTTTACACTGTGCCCTATAACTACAGATCATAATACCGTTTTAAACCAAATTGAAAACGTGCAAAGCGGCTACCTGCAGGATGAAGGCACCGCCATTGGCTCAGGCCTTGCTACCAGTGTTGACAGGTTGCGTAACAGTACCTCAAAAACAAAAATTGTTGTTTTGCTGACCGATGGTGTTGATTTTGGAGGTACCATTCCGCCTGACATGGCGAGGGATATGGCAAAGCTGTACAATATAAAAGTGTACACCATTGGCGTTGGCACCGAAGGTGAAATACAGCAGGTAATTAATGGGCCGTTGGGCGCGGTAACACAAACAACAAAAATGCAGTTTAACGAAAACCTGCTGCAAACATTAGCCAGTTCAACAGGCGGCCAGTATTTTCACGCCACTGATAAAGATGCCCTGGCAAAAATATATGCCAGTATAAACCAGCTTGAAAAATCTAAAATACAGGTAACCAGCTATGAAAGGGCTGTTGATAAATTTTTCCCCTGGATACTTGCCGGTGTTATAGCTGTTGTGCTTGAAATATTATTGAGATATACCGTGTTTAAAAAATTCCCATAGCTCGTTTTTTTGTCCAGGCTTTTAGGCCGGGATAGCGACGAGCCTGAACAAATTTCGCTTTATTCCGTAATTATCTTTTCACCCATTTCATTTTATCCAGCACTTCCCCACGGCCGCTGCAATCATCAGATACGAGAGCAAACGCCATGTCGGTATTGGTTATATCAACTTTATATTTTCCAACGGCACTGGTATCGCAGTCGCTTTGCCCGTATGCTTTTTGTACAGTTAGTATGTTATCCTTAAGCGTGTAACTTAATGTTTCAACATGTTCGCCGCTGCTGGTTATGGTTACAACAAGGCTGTCTTTACTAAAGGTGCAGGTAGTTTCAGTATCGCCGCTGCCCATGTTAAGTATCATTTTCCATTTGGTATCTGCAAGCTGTGCTTTAGCGCCTGCAACTGCGAGGCTAAATGCGAGAATGAAGAGCATTTTTTTCATAAGCTTATGTGTTTTTCTTGTTTAACGGATAAGTTCCGCAAAAAGTTACACCGTAAAAAATGAGTATGATGAGCGGTAAAACAACCACTGTTTTCCACGAAATTTATTTCCGGCATCAGGCTAAAGCATTGTACTTTTATTGCGTAGCCGCCCCTATTGCCAAATTATAAAATTAAAGCAACCAATTATGAAAGCGATACATGCTGCGCGCCTAATTACGGTTTTTACGAGCTTTTTAATATTAAGTGCCCATGCCCAGGAGCTGCATAGTCGCTGGGATGAGTTAACTGCAAGCGAATGGGACAAGGCCCTGCAAAAGTCAGACTCAACCTGCATTCTTCCTATTGGCATTCTTGAAAAGCATGGCCCGCATGTACCCATCGGGTCAGATCTAATACAGGTGCGTGAGTGGGCTGCAAGAGCTACCAAGCAGGAGTATGCAGTTGTGTTTCCAGATTATTTTTACGGCCAGATAAATGAAGCCAAACACCAGTTTGGCACATTTGCTTTGGAGGAGAGAGTTGTTTGGGATTTATTAGAGGCTACCTGCGATGAAATTGGCCGAAACGGCTTTAAGAAAATTGTTATTATTAACGGGCATGGCGGCAACCCTGAATTGATAAGGTACTTTATACAAACGCGGTTGGAAAAACCAAGAAATTACGCTATATATTTTTTTGAGCCGAGTAATGATTCTGCTTACCGCAAACAGGTGCAGGCATTACACAAATCTGATCCTGCCGGCGACCAGCATGCGGGTGAAAGGGAAACATCCTCGCTACTATATCTACGGCCAGACCTGGTAAAAATGGACAGCGCCACTAATGAATCTGGTGCCAACCAGCACCGCCTTGATATTCCCAATGTTTACACTGCCATTTGGTGGTATGCCGACTACCCAAACCATTATGCGGGCGAAGGCGCAAAAGCCACTGCAGAATTGGGCCGGGTGGTAACAGAGCATACCATCAGCCAATTGATTACTGCATTAAAAAATGTAAAGGCAGATACTAAAACACTGGCTTTGCAAAAAGAATTTTTTGACCGGATGAAAAAGTGATGCCCTTATAATCCTTATTGTTTTATCCATTTGGTTGCATCCAGTGCTGATGATCTGTCGTTACATGTATCCAAAACAGTCGTCATGTTCATCGCATCTGCGGCAATGGTGAGTTTATACTTACCGGTTGACTTTGTGCCGCAATCACTCTGCCCGTTTATCTTAGTAAGGGTAAGCACGTTGGCCTTTACAGTATATACCATTGTTTCTATAACCGTTTTATCTGCCGCGTATAATACAAGCGTGTCTTTTCCAAATTTTAATATTGCGCTTTGCGGGTTATCGCCTTTAACGGCACCTTTCCATACAGTGCGTGTTAACTGCGCACTTGCGGCTATGGCTATAAATAGCATACACAAAGCAAAACCAATCTTTTTCATGTTATTATTTTTAGTTTTTTGTATCCTTATTTTACTTTTTTTAGTTCATAATCTTTTTCTTCATGGCTTACCAGTTTAATATTACCGGCAGCATCCTTTACAAAATCCATTTCTACCCCGGCTATTCTTAAAAAGAATTTGGTATCGCTTTCTGCAATCAGTGGCGATTTTGGCAACATGTTATTAGGCCCTTCTATTTGCAGTCGGCCGCCTTCAAGCGTAATATAAAATGGGTGCTGTTCATCGGGTTGGTAAGTGCCAACGTATTGTTTTAATACAGCCTCGTCTACTTTTACTTCGGCAGGTATTACCCACGGCGCCCATTTAGTGTTGTCAATTGTTGAGGAGCGATCATCGCAATTATCACTTACCAGGATCATATAAAACATCCTACCCTTAATAAAGTATTTGTATTTGCCGATAGTCGCATTATCGCAATCGCTTTGGCCGTCTATTTTTTGCAGCGTTAACAGCGAGTCTGCCTGTGTGTAATGCATTGTTTCAATTACTGTACTGTCCGCCAAATTATAAATGCTGCAGGTGTCCTTTCCAAAATCAAGAATTACATTCAATATTTGCCCAGCGTTTATTTTTGATTTCCATTTTGTACCTGCCAATTGTGCGTAAAGCGAAACCGTGCCAAGGCTAAAAAGTATAACAATACCTAATTTCTTCATTGCTTAAAATTTACCAGCAAACTTCAATTAAGCAGGCGAAAAATATTAAAATAATAGTGCTCAAATCCGGATTTGAGCACTATTGGCTTCATTATGAGAGGTGATCAATGTACCTGGAGCATATTCTTTCTAAATTCAGAAGGGGATATACCCGTTACCTGTTTAAATGTCCGCTGAAAAGTTGCCTGGCTGTTAAACCCGCATTCGTAGGCAATGCCGGCAATGGTAAGGCTATCCATTTGCGGCTGAACTACTTTTTCTTTAAAAGCCTCTATCCTGTACCCGTTTATGTACTCGTTAAAACTTTTACGCATGTGCTGGTTAAGTACCAATGAAATGGTTTTTGGCGGCAGGTTAGTGTGCTGCGCAACAATATCCAGGTTTAGACTGGGGTTAAGGTACAGTTTATCCTGCTGCATAGCGCTTTCCAGTAATAAAATCACCTGCTTAATAGTGCCGGGTGGAAGCAGCACAGGCGCTGCGGTTTTTTTTATATCCCCAACCGTTTGCGAAACCATATAGCCTTTTATACCAAGCCAATAGACAATTATGGCCATGGGTATATAAATAGGGTACCAGTCAACGGCGTCAAGCAGTTTATCAGAATATTTGGGAATAACGTAGGGGATAAGAAATACAAACCAAATACATTGAAAAACAAGAAATACGCGCAATAGTTGCTGCAACCATTTATAGTTAACAACCTGGCCACCATTGCCAGCAGCAGCCTGTTTTTTTGCTGTCGAAATATAGCGTGTTGCCAACCAAACGTACAGGCTAACCGACGCCCATCGGGGAATATCGGCATAGGTATTATACCTGTCAATAAAGCTGCCCCATACAGGGCCATTGCTATTTTTGAAAACATGTAACAGCAGGCCAATTATAAAAATGATCACTGTTATGGATGGAACAAGGTCAATAATAACAACCAGAAAATGCCGCCGTTGCTTTTTGGTAATCTTAAAAGACTGATCAAGGTGTGCTTTTACATAAAAGTAAATAAGCGGCCCAGCCAGCATAATTAAAACAAGAGGTAATAAGGAAGATAGAAAGTTTAGCCATGGGGAACCAAACCAGCTTTCATGAGCGCCATATAGGTTAAAGGACGCCAATGTTATAACCAATATTAACGCTGCTAACAACCTGTTGGCATAACGCTGCTTTTTTGAAAAAAACAACAAACCGCTCATTATAAAGCCCTGCACAACCCCAAGCAGGATGACAGTGTTTAAAAAAGCGGTAAAAGATGATGACATAACAGCAGTGTTAGGTTTCGCGTACCAAAACTAAGTAAAGCACGGAGATAAGACAGTTAATAAACTCAAAAGGTTTAAAGCGATATTTACAAATATTGCAGAGTGGCAATTTTCCGTAAAGATTATTTCCTGGGGCAATCAAGGTCTTTAATTTGCCGGGCAGTGCGTGTAAAAGGATGTATGCTTAATAATATATACCCCCCTCCATTATATGTTTGGTCACCTGTTTTAAACCATTTTACTATATCAAGGCTGTGCACACCCATTAACAGCGGGCCCAACTTTATGGCAGCCCCAACCCAAAACTGCCCCTCCGCATTATATTGTACAGGCATATAAATACCCCAGGCCTGGGTTTCCCACCTCGGTGTTACGGTTAATAAATTAAGCTCGCGCGTGTGCAAATTAGCTGCGGGGGTGGTTGAGTAAAAATTGAGGCTAAGCTGTCCATTCACAAAAAAGTGGTTACCTAAATTGTGGTCAATTGAAACAATAAGCCTTGTTGGTAATGAGATGGCAAACATTTTTTGCACATTGGCCGCATTGCCAAACAAGGTACTTAGCGAATCCCTTACATCTTGTATATTTTTTACTTTCTTCAATTTCTGCTGCAGTGTGGTATCTTCAAAATCAAGAGGGCTGCTTATTTTAAATGATCCCTGTATCGGGTTAAATTTATTGTGGCCGATATCCATAATGCTAACGCCAATTTTCCAATCATAGTTACCGGCGTTAATGTTTTTGTCGTTCGTGGATAACCCATCTTTGATTAAATATTCAGCGCCAATATCAATACCTAATGACGAAGGTGCCTTTGAAATAAAATTGTGCAGGTTTTGTGCTGCTGTATTGTTTGCATTTGTAAGGGTATAGTTTTCAGAATATGCTGCCGTAACGGCCGCCTGGTTTAATATATAATAGTAATCATTGCCCTGTTTGGGCAGCTCGATATAATTCATGTGGGATAAAACCACAAAAGCACCCGACAGGCTTTTTATATATGATAATGTTATGCCTGTGCTCAACAATGACGATTGGGATTGAAAAACAATGTGCGAATAATTTGCGTTAAACTCACTCCATCCCGCGTGCACACCATAACCATCAAGAAATTCAACGGTATTATTCGTGTGCAAAAAACTTTGCAGGCTTGTTATGGTGTCGCTGTAATTAAACGCTGAGGTTTTAAAGTGGTTATAACTGCGCAAACGCAGGCCGATAGCCACCGCGTTGTTACTGTTTATTTTGTACCGCGCGTTTAGCAGGTTAACATCAACATCTGCATTAAAATAGCGCGGTTGCAGTCCGTTAGTTAATTTGGCAGACGCAAGGCTTGTACTAAACGGTGTGCTGTTATAATTAACGAAAGCAGAGTTGGCTATAGTAGCCTGGAACCCAAGCAGGCTTACATCCCACCTGTATACCTGGTTTACTGTTGAAGCCGGGTTGGCGTACATGGATGTTACACCTGAATATGATGAACTGTTAAAGGCATGATAGCTTTGGGCCACAAGCTGTGCTGACCAAAATACTATTGTAAACGTCAGCAAACAAAAGCTTACAGGTTTAGCCATTTGATGGAATAAAAATTAAAGATAGTCAAACAGGCTATAAACGCTGAAAAGCTGGAATGTATTTTGTATTTTGCATGGTAACTATTGTTGCTATGAAATATCTAATTCTTGGTTTCGCGTCTGCTGCATTGTTCTTAGGCTGTAGTAAATCAGGTTCATCGGGTAATAACACCGGTACAACACCTGAAGCTACAATAACAAGTGTTTTCCAGGAGAGGGAAACAACAACCACCACTTTTGAGTTTAAAGTAACCTTAAGTGCCGCCGCAACGCAGGATGTTACGATGCAATTTGCAACTTCTGATGGCACAGCCGTGCAGGGCAAAGATTATACGTCAGCAACAGGCACGCTTACTATTGTGGCCGGCAGCACCCAAGGCAAAATAGATGTGCTGGTTTCAGGCGACAGCACCCGCAAAGATGACCAGGCTTTTTATGTTCAGCTAAGTAACCCGCAGCATTGCACGCTTAAAGTAAATAAAGCAACCGGCGATATTATGAATTCAAATGGGCTATACTATCCTGTTGATAACACCGGTTACTCAACGCCGGACCATTATCCGGGCTACACATTGGCATGGAGTGATGAATTTAACGGCAATACCATTAGCGACGTAAACTGGGGATTTGAAGCAGGTAATAACAACGGCTGGGGCAATCACGAGCTTGAGTTTTATACCAGCAGCACCCATAACGCTTTTGTATCAAACGGTAACCTTATTATTGAAGCCCGGCCTGAAACAATGGGCAACTTTAATTATACATCTGCACGCATGATAACAAAAGCCAAGCAGGATTTTCAATATGGCAGGGTTGACATAAGGGCTAAGCTGCCAAAAGGTAAAGGCATTTGGCCTGCACTTTGGATGCTGGGCAGTAATATTGACGCAGTTAATTGGCCAAAATGTGGCGAAATTGATATTATGGAATTAGTTGGCAACCTGCCTAACACGGTGTATGGCACGCTGCATTGGGCAACATCGGCGGGGCTGCATACCTCAAAAGGCTCCAATTATGTGTTAAACAGCGGCATATATGACGACCAGTTTCATGTATTTAGCGCCATATGGGTAAAAGATACCGTAAAGCTGTTGATGGATGATCACCAATACTTAACCGTAAGCACCCAGGATGAATCGGTTACTTATCCATTTAATAATAAATTTTTCTTCATATTTAACGTTGCCGTAGGCGGCGATTGGCCGGGTGCGCCAGATGGTACTACGGTGTTTCCGCAAAGGATGGTGGTAGATTATGTAAGGGTGTTTCAATAAAGACGTGAATCGGTATTCGTCAATCGTGAATGCGATGAGGAGATTATCTTATTTCTGCTTGCCAACTTGTTGTTTTGTGTCAGTACGTAAGCGGGAAATATAATAGCATGTATTATTCAAATGAAATGCTGTTTGTGCATATATTGCCCAGAGTTTGATTGCTTTGACGATTGACGATTTCACGCCTTCGGCTCCTCTTCGCCCTTTCTTTCAACTACAATGGTGCATTTGGTTAATAGTGCCGCCGCTGCCCCAACTGCGGCAAATATGGGTGCAAGTATTACACCTACCAGCGCAAAAGTGAGCGGTATTTCCATTATCACTTTATCTTCTTCGTTTTTAAGCAGTATACGGGTAATATTGCCTTCCTTAATAAGCTCTTTAATTTTTGAAAGCACTTCCTCTCCGCTAACCTTAAATTCTTCTTTCCATGTTTTTTGATCTGACATATAAATAGTTTTGTTTAAAGTTATAAAAAGAATTGGATGTACAGCATTAACTGTTGAAAACGGTTTGCGTTGGGGAAGAAGGGTGTTTTTGATGGCTTTGCTGAGGCGGCAGAGGAAGTACAGTTTAAAAAATTTGGAAATCAACAACTAAACTGCAAATTTTTCCTCTGCCATCTATCCCCCAATAACAAGGATATGCACCATCACCATAACCCGAATGAAACATAATTATGTTTAGGGCAGGTTTATTAGGCAAATAAAAATTTAGCCAGTCGCCCGCATCCTGGGGGTCATTTTCATCAATAGCATTTTTCTTAAATTCTGCTGCAAAAAAATCGTCGTAGATATTCGCTCCTGGGTTTTTCCTCATAAAATCTTCATCAAATTGCTTGTAAGCTTTTTGCGTTTCAAAATCGCAAAAACAACCAAGCCCCGCATCAACAGGAAAGCCAATATATGCATCATTTTCTGTCAGTTCTGATATATCCTCTTGCCCGGTTAACGCCAATTCCCATTTGATTGCTTTTTCTTTTGAAAATTCAAGTTTCACAATCGCATAGCGGTCACCAGAATTTTCTGTTTTTGCAACACAAACAATAACCGGGTATTTCCCCTGCTGAACGGTTTTGGCAAATGGCAATGATTCAAAAATATAAGCCAATGGGTCGCAGGCAACAATTTTGTCAGTCGATAAATTCAGTTCTCCCAAATTAAGAAATGCAAGGGGTGTGTTATCAATAGTGGTATTGTCAAAGTACCGGTTGTCGTCAATTGCCGAGAGTTTACCGGCATTGTTTTTACTGCCAAAAAGCTTATCGAATAATCCCATAAAGGTTTAGCTTCTTTTATAAATATAAATCACTTCTTATTATACACACCAAATTCAACAATGGAAGGTTCGGTATTTCATCCTTTCAAAGTAAAATGTTTAGCAAAGGCGCCGGTACGGTTTAAAAAAAGGTTATTTTTATAGTATGCAAAACGGGATAGCAGCGCTGCAGGTTTTTATGATGCAAATGGTTAAGCTGGATGAGGCGGCGTGGAATGATATGCAACAGCGCCTAAAACCAAGGGCGTATAAAAAGAAACAACTGTTTATAGCTGAAGGAAAAGTGTGCAGGGAGATCGCGTTTATTTGTAAGGGCTCATTCAGATATTACAAAATGCTTGATGGGATTGAGGTAACTACTTTTTTTTCGTTTGAGCATAACTGGGTTAGTGCCTATACAAGCTTTTTGCTTAGATCGCCCAGCTTTGTAAGCGTTGAAGCGATGGAAGATTGCGAAGTGCTGGTGCTTAATTATGAGGATATGCAGTACCTGTATAACCACTACATGGTATTTGAAAGATTTGGCCGCCTTATGGCTGAATACCTTGTTACCTGCCTTGATGAGCGCATGCACAGCCTTTTACTAAAAACGCCTGAAGAGCGTTACTTAAAAACGCTTACCGATAACAGCATATATTTTGAAAGGGTGCCCCAGCACTATATCGCCTCTTATTTAGGTGTTGCACCTGAATCACTTAGCAGGATCAGAAAAAGAGTGATGCAAAAAGCTATTTCTTAACTAAAGTCAACGTTTTGGGTTTTTATGCCGGCATAGTTTTGTGTTATAAAATTAAATATTATGGCACTGCATACAATACTTGGCGCGAACGGTACGATAGCTACAGAGTTACTACCCATTTTATTACAAAACGATCATAAGGTAAGGCTTGTTAGCCGCAACCCCAAGCCAGTTGCAAATACAGAAACAGTTTCAGCAAACGTGCTGGATTATCAGCAGGTTTTAATGGCGGTACAAGGTTCTGATGTGGTTTATTTGCTTGTGGGGCTTGAATACAAAATTGGGGTTTGGCGTGCAAGCTGGCCTGTTATTATGCGTAACGTAATTGATGCCTGTAAAGCTGCAAATGCCAAACTTATTTTTTTTGATAATATTTACATGTATGGCAAAGTAAGCGGCCGAATAACCGAAGATGCACCATTTAAACCTGTTAGCAAAAAAGGTGAGGTACGCGCACAAATTGATACCATGCTGATAGATGAAATGAAGGCTGGCAACATTAAAGCTGCTATTGCAAAGGCGATGGATTTTTATGGCCCGCGCTGCACAGATAAAAGCGCGCCGGGTGTACTTGTTTTTGAAAGGATGAAGAAAAAACAATCAGCCCAATGGTTTATAAATGCAAAACTGCCGCGCGCATTTAGCTACACACCTGATTGCGCAATAGGCCTATACATACTTGCAACGCATGACGAAGCCTTGGGTCAGCAGTGGCACCTGCCGGTTGCAAAACCAACACCAACAGGTAAGGAATTTATCACTATCGCGGCCAAATACATGCAGGCGAGCAATAAAATACAGGTATTACCAAAATGGTTGTTTAAAATTATAGGCTGGTTTAACCCTTTTATGAAAGAGATGTATGAAATGATGTACCAGTACGAATTTCCACTGGAACTTGATTCAACAAAATTTGAGAAAGCTTTTAATTTCACCGCCACTTCTTACGAAGAAGGTATCAAAGCAACCGCTGAATGGTTTTTGACAAAGTAGCACGGCTACCGCATACCTGGCCAGGAACGATAAGAAATAATCCTCTTATTGCTTTTGCATCAGTTGCAAAAATTTTCTGTCAAGTTTGTGGCCGTACCAGTCTTCGTAAGCAACATCGGCGCGGCCGCTGTCAAGCACGCCAAAATCGCCTGCAAAATTCCAAATGGCAAAACCAATATCGTTGGTGGTAAGTATGTTAAGCACATCACCAAACCAGGCAAGAAAAACATCATGCGGTGTTTTGTTGTAGCAGCCCCCTTCGCCACAATGTACGCCAACACCGCTTTTTACCAGGTCGATCCACGGCTTGTAAAAATCTTCCAGCATCTGGCGGCTTAGGTACTTGTCCCCTACCTGCCCCGGCCATTTTGGTTCAGGCATGTGTTCAGGGTCTTTATTTGCCCACGATGCTTTGTAATGGCTAATAGCACCGGGGTTATAACCGCGGCAGCTTTGAGCGATGCCAAGATCTGTTAACTGCGGTATTACATTGCTGCCGCCGCTGTTGCCATCGGCAATTATAAGCCTGTGCGGATTTTCTTTTCGTATGGCTTCTGCAGCAGCCTTTGCAACGCGCCTGTAATCTTCACCTGCTACCGGGCCACTTTTGCTGTGCTGTTCATTCATGTCTTCGCGCATACTGGGTTCATTCACCAGGTCAAAACTCAGTTTTTTGGGCGATACTTCTTTATACCTTTTAGCCCACATATTCCAGTGAAAACAAAATGCATCCAGTGCTGCCTGGTCTTTCCATAAATTAAACGGCTCATGAAAACCAGCGTTTATACAATACCCCGGTGCCCGGTGCAGGTTCAGGCTTACATGCATGTTGTATTTATGAGCTTTTTGCACCAGTGCATCTATCTGGTCAATCATCTTTGTGTCTATCTCGTAAACATCATCCTCAACAATATCTTTTGTTCTGTCAATATTAAGATAGCAGGGATATGCAACTGGTATGCGTATAAAATCAAAACCCCAATCCTGCATCCACTTAAAATAATCCTCCGGTGTTGGGTGGCTGTTATGTTCTGGGTCAGGCGAAAAAAAATCAAGCAGGTTAAATCCTTTCCAACGGGGCAGTTTATTTTTTGTTTTGACTGCGGCTGCCATGGCTGGCAAACCAGTTACAGCAGCCCCGGTTGCGGCTACGGCAGTGGTTTTTATAAATGTTCTTCGTTGCATAGTTTTACTGGCAGGTATTTACAATTTAATTGTCTCAATTATACACGGAAGTTATATATATGATTGCGATAATACCGGCTAAAAATTAGCTAAGTAAACAGCTGGAAGAAAATTTGAGTTAAACGTCAAATAGTATCAACGGGTTATTCAGTTAATGGCAGGGCATATAAAAAGGCTGCTCCTTTGCCGGGCTCACTCTCTGCCCAAATACGGCCATTCATGCGTTCTAAGAAATCTTTGCAAATTACAAGGGCAACGCCGGAGCCTTTTTCCTTGTCGCTTGTATATTGTGTTTTGGAGAAGATATTGAAGAGCGACTCAAGCTTTTCTTTTGTCATGCCCTTGCCTTCATCTTTAACTGAAATAATGATTTCATTGCCGCTTCTTACAGCGTCAACAGTTATAGTGGCCCAGGCCGGTGAAAATTTAATGGCGTTGTGAATAAGGTTACGGTTTACAAATTGCAGCATTTCTTTATCGGCAAAAATGTTTGTTGCATCGGTTATATTGTTGTACACCGTGATATTGAACTTGTCTAATATATACTGTAACGATTTTGCAGCTTCGTCAACCAGTTCCTTCAGCTGCATACTTGAAGGTTCGTATACAAAACCCGATACCTGCTTTTTTATCCAGTGCAGAATATTATCAAAAATTTCTAATGATGTATCAGACGAATTTTCAATCCTCGTTATCAAAAAATTCATTTCTTCCGCTGATAATACACCAGGCTCCTTTAGCAGCGTCATCATTCCCTTTACTGCGGCAAGGGGTTGCCTGAAATCATGTGCCAAAAGTGATATTAGCCGGCTGTTAAATTCATTTTTATATTGTAACTCAGCGTTACGGCTACCAGCTTGCTCGTTGCGCTGTTTCAGCAGTTCCACAAGCTTCTTCCTGGTTTGCTGGGCACGCATCATAAAAAATAACAACCCACATATAACAACAGAAAGCGCTGAAAGAATTATGATGATATAAGTTGTTTTGCGGCTGTCACTTTTAAGGCCCTCAAGCTCAGCTGTTTTTAGCGAGTAATCTAAATAATCAACGCCACCCTGCTGTACCGATTGCTGGTAATCCTGGTAATCTTTTATCAAAAGCGCTGCATACTGCGATGCATTTGCAATGTCTTTTTTGCCGGAGTAATAGTCGTATAATTTTTGCGCGAGGTTTACGGCAAGGGCATCGTACCTGTTGGCGGCGGCTGTTGCTAAACCATCTTTGTAATAGGCTATAGCTCTGCCTGTGTCGTTGGCAGCAAGGTAATTATCGCCCAGTTCTGTACCAACATCTATTTTCTCATATTCATTATTCAGTTCTTTCGCCATTTGCAGGGCATTCTGCATCATTTGCAGCCCTTCTTCTTTTTTACCAGCCCTTATAAGCAGGCTTCCTTTCATTTGCTTTATAACTGTAAGGCACCTGTAATCGTTATAATGTGCCGCAATACTTTCCGCCCGTGCAAGAAAGCTGGTTGCTGAATCAATTGATAAAGCAGCGTTTGTATTTACCATGTTGAGCAGCACAAGCGCGAATATAGAATCGTTTCTTAGCCGGCTGCCTAATTGGTAAGCTTCAGCCAGGTAATTAAGGCCATCCTTTATTTTGTTGTCAGACGCCAGTGTTATACCAATATTCATCAACAGCTGGCACTCATTTGAGCTATCATTTATTTTGCGGTATATATCCAGCGAGCTGTTAAAGTATTTAGATGCCAGGTAAGTGTTTTGCTTTAACAGGTGAACAATAGCAAGATTGTTTAAAGCCCCGGCCTGCCCTTTTTGATATTTAAGCCTGTCTGCAATGGGCATCGCTTTTTGAACATAGTAGAAACAACTATCGGTACTCTTCAGGTGAGAGAGCATACCCAGCCTGTTAAGTGCATCAACATAAGCAGCGCTGTCTTTTATGTACGGCAACTGCTGTTGTATGGCCCTAACCTCCTTAAGTTGCGCTAAAAGGCAGGCAGGTATACCAAGCAGTATATACAGAAATAAAAGTAGCTGTTTTTTCATTGGCGAAGGTTATTTGACAGTACTTGTGCTACCATTATTGTTTGCCACAACAAAATACGAAGCCCTTGCCAATAGGCAAGGGCTTTTAATAAAAACTTACTGATATTTTAAGCCTTCTTTTAGTTAGGCAACACTTTCGGTTTTCATGCTGCGCTGCATTCTTTTACGTTCTTCCTCGTCCAGCACAACCTTACGCAAACGTATTTTCTTGGGGGTTACCTCAATACACTCATCCTGCTGAATATATTCCATACACTCTTCAAGCGTCATTTGTATCTTAGGCACAATACGTACTGAATCATCACTGCCGCTGGCACGCATGTTGGTAAGTTTTTTGCCTTCTGTAGCGTTAACAATCAGATCGCCTGGTTTAATATGCTCCGCTATTATTTGCCCCACGTAAACTTCTTCACCCGGGTCAACAAAAAATGAGCCCCTGTCCTGTAGTTTATCAATTGAGTATGCTGTAGTAGCAGCCTGGTTTTTGCTTAAAAGCACACCATTGTTACGGCCTGGTATTGGGCCTTTCCATGGCTTATAATCAATAAAGCGGTGCGCCATAACAGCCTCGCCTGCTGTGTTTGTAAGCATTTGGGAACGCAGCCCAATCAAGCCTCTTGAAGGTATTTCAAATTCAAGGTGCTGCATTTCGCCTTTGGTTTCCATAACATGCATCTCACCTTTGCGCTGGGTAACAAGGTCAATTACTTTTCCGCTGTATTCGGCAGGCACGTCTACCACCAGGGTTTCGTACGGCTCATGCTTTTTGCCATCAACATACTTTACCAGTACTGTTGGCTGGCCTACTGTTAATTCGTATCCTTCACGGCGCATGGTTTCCACCAATATACCCAGGTGTAAAATACCACGGCCAAACACTAAAAAGCTGTCTGCACCGTCGCTGTCTTCCACCCTCAAAGCAAGGTTTTTTTCTGTTTCTTTCATCAGCCTGTCACGCAGGTGCCGGCTGGTAACAAACTTGCCATCTTTACCAAAAAACGGCGAATTATTAATGCTGAACAGCATGCTCATAGTTGGTTCATCAACACTTATAACGGGTAATGCCTCAGGGTTGTCAATGTCAGCAATTGTATCACCAATATTAAAATCTTCCAGCCCTACTACCGCGCAAAGATCACCGGCTTTTACTTCGGCAACTTTCTTTTTACCCATGCCTTCAAACACGTAAAGCTCCTTTACACGCACGCGTTTAATTTCGCCGCTGGCCTGCATCAGTGCAATAGGCTGGTTTTCTTTTATAGTACCACGCGCTACTTTGCCTATAGCAATACGGCCCAGGAACGAGGAATAATCAAGTGAAGTAATTTGCATTTGCAAAGGGCCTTCTGCAACAACCGGCGGCGGTACATATTTTATAATACCATCCAGCAATGGGGTAATATCTTCTGACTGTGTTAGCGAATCATTGAACCAGCCATTTTTACCACTGCCATAAAAAGTTGGAAAATCAAGCTGCTCATTTGTAGCATCAAGGTTAAAAAACAGTTCAAACACCGCCTCATGCACTTCGTCAGGGCGACAGTTAGGTTTATCAACCTTATTAATAATAACAATAGGTTTTAAATTAAGGTGCAATGCTTTTTGCAACACAAAACGTGTCTGCGGCATAGGGCCTTCAAAAGCATCTACCAGCAGCAATACACCGTCCGCCATTTTTAAAACACGTTCTACCTCGCCGCCAAAGTCACTGTGGCCCGGGGTGTCAATCACGTTAATTTTTACGTCTTTATATTTTACGGCTGCGTTTTTACTAAAAATAGTAATGCCGCGTTCACGCTCCAGGTCATTACTGTCCATAATAAGTTCACCTGTCTCCTGGTTATCACGAAAAACCTTGGTGGCGTGTAAAATACGGTCAACAAGGGTAGTTTTACCATGGTCAACGTGCGCTATTATTGCAATGTTGCGAATATCCATAAATACATTAACTCACGCTGTGGCGCGATATTTTTTGATTGAATGAATTAGAATCTTAAATCACTTTTCGTATGGCGTATATCAATCAGCGCGCAAAGGTACGTATTTACAATGGCAGGGCAATGGATAAAGCGGATTAAATGAATATGAAATGTGGTTAACCGGGTATAAACTGCCTAAAAAGCTGCAACCACCGCGAGGCACAAACCTTTTTTCCCCTTAAAATGTTGACTATAAGTTAGATATGCTGGATTTACTTTTTGTGTTTTTCGTAATCTTTTAGTTTTTCATTCACATAAAAAAACACCTCATCATCGCCTGTATGGTCGCGCAGCCAATCGTAGCTTGGCCTGTATTTTTCAATAAAATCGCTCAATGTATCACCACTAAGCCCGGTATAACCGGCAATAAGGTCGCGTGAAAAGCGGTAATCTATATAATTGGTTTTCTCAATATCGTCAAAGGTATTGTATGCTCTCCTCTTTGATTTATCACTCTTTTTCAACAGCGGGTCAAGATTAAGGGCTATCCCCGCGCCGGAATTAGATTTTGAAATAGTTGTGCCTTTAGCGCCCGCTACGCTTTCAAAATTCATTCTTCGCCTTATACTGTCCTGCTGGTATTTGGTAAGGCCACGTGCTGTAACTGTTACGCCGGCAAGCACATTTGGCAGCGGTGCTAAAAACACTACAATGCTGTCCGAGGTCATTGTACCGA
>JABDGS010000053.1:26562-27142 GCA_013285915.1 Bacteroidota bacterium | reverse complement strand
AGGCAGGTGAGCGTTCTGCAGAACCGGAAGAGCGCGTTATATCTTCAACAAAACCTTTTTCAGCAGGCAAAGAAAAAACATCACCACGCGCCTCCAATAAAACGCGGTTACCATCAGGGCTTATGGCAACATGCTGTATATAATCATTTGCAGGCGCAAGCCTTGGCTTTAATGTTGCTTTATCAGTAACCACGCTTACATTCACTTCTTTTGCCTGGCTGCTGCTTAAGTTAAATAGGTAAAGCTTGCCACCGTTTTCAAAAACAATATCGTCGGGGCCCATTGATGGGTAGTGCACATCATACTCATTAAAATCAGTAAGTTGCTCAAGTGCTTTTGTGCTGATATTATAACGCCACAAGTTCATTTTAACCTCAGCACCACGGTCAGATAAAAAATAAATGTAGTCGCCATGCCACATGGGAAACTCCTGCCCGGGTTCAGCAGCCCCGGTTATATTTTGATCAGTTTGGGTTTGAAAATTGAAGATGTGAATGTCTGCTTTCCAGCCACCGCGATAACGTTTCCAGTTACGGGAAGCCTGGCTTTCAAATACCAGCGCCATTTGTTTGCCATGGGG
>JABDGS010000053.1:0-26552 GCA_013285915.1 Bacteroidota bacterium | reverse complement strand
AACTCCGCGTATGGAAAAGGCAGTTTTTCAGCCGCACCACCAGTTGCCGCTACGGTATAAAATTGGTTAAACCTGTCACGGCCGCTTTCCCGAAGGGATGCAAACAAGATGCGTTTGCCATCAGGTGTCCAGTCAACCACGCGGTCGGGGTAGCCGTGTTCAGTTATACGCACAGGCACACCACCCGCAGAAGAGATTACATATACATCCTGGTTACCGTCATAATTGCCTGTGAACGCGATGTTTTTACCATCCGGAGAAAACTTGGGGTAAATTTCAACTCCGGGCGGGGAACTCAATTTTTCCGCTACGCCGCCTTGTTTGGGCATTATCCAAATATCGTTGGCATAACTAAAAACTATTTGTGTTTGCGAAACATCAGGGTAACGAAACAGCCCCGCGTCAATTTGGGCAATAGCATGTTGCAATAACGTAACAGCCATTGCTGTTAACGCAATCAGTTTTCTCATACAGTGCAGCATTTAAGTGTTGTTAAAGGAGCACACAAGATAAAACAAATTTGTGCTAAAGGCCGGTTGTACTTCTGTATAAGTTTTGTCTTATCCTATCAAAATATTTAAATAGCATCAATAACCTATCACCCGCCAAACAAATAAATGGCCGACAGCTATAATCATTATCTTTATTGCCAACACTAATTATTTTTTATTTAGCTATTGTACCATGTTTCAGCCTGGCCATCCGGATAAAAAAATGATACCAGGCCATTCCCTTGCCGGGCTTGACCATTTAAGGGCGCTTGCTATTATACTTGTTCTTTTATTTCACTATCGCCTGTTTGGCCATCCTGACTGGGTTTTATCTTCTGGTGTGTTTGCTTGGACCGGTGTTGACTTGTTTTTTGTACTTAGCGGGTATCTCATTTCTGTTCAGCTGTTTGCCTCCATAGCGCAGGGGCGCAAAATAAGCATGGGCGAATTTTATATTAAACGCACGTTCCGCATAATACCGGCTTATCTTGCCACGTTAGCACTCTACTTTTTAATACCTGCTTTTAACGAATATGCAGGGAAAGCGCCTTTTTGGAGATTTATAACCTTTACACAAAATTTTGGACTCGACCAGAGGTATAGCCGTAGTTTTAGCCATGCATGGTCGCTTTGCGTAGAAGAGCAGTTTTATCTTGTTTTACCGCTGCTTATAATATTAATGCTTTTTTTAAAAGCGGGTAAAAAGGCGTTTATATTATTGCCTGCAATTTTTATTGCCGGTTTTATAATAAGGGCTTTTGTATATGATAATTATGTTGTGCCGGTAAAAGGTTCGGCGGATTTTAATATGCTTTGGGTAAAGGCTATATACTACCCCACTTATAACCGCCTTGATGGCTTGCTTGCAGGTGTTGGTATAGCTGCAATAAATGTATTTAAACCAGGCCTTTTTAAACGCATTACCAAATATGGCAACATTACTTTATTAATAAGCATTGTTTTAATTGTCATTGCTTACTTTATGTGCCTTGACCGTTATTCTTTCCTGGGCACTGTGTTTGGCTTTCCCATGGT
This sequence comes from Bacteroidota bacterium, assembly GCA_013285915.1. Classification (GTDB taxonomy): domain Bacteria; phylum Bacteroidota; class Bacteroidia; order Chitinophagales; family Chitinophagaceae; genus JABDFW01. The sequence continues at coordinate 25,026 of JABDGS010000053.1, read as the reverse complement.
ATCAATTGCATACGGTGTGCTGGTGCTTGCAGCATTAAGCCCTGGTTGTGTGTTATACAAATTCCGGTCGAAAATAACTGCATCGGTAGCAACATTGTCTTATTCCATCTATTTAACGCATAAAGGTATTTTTCATCTTACACAGGTCAACCTTGGCAAGCTGGGTATAGACTTAAACAGTAATTTAATGATATTGCCTTGCCTGCTATTTGCACTGCTGGGCGCGGTGATTATGAGGTTCGCAGTTGAAAAGCCATTTTTGAAAATACGGGAAAGAATATTGGCAAATATGAGAAAGAAAAAGATGGAAGGAAAACTGAAAATAACTGTTGGTTGATATAATAAAGTGATACTGATCCTCAAAAGATAACAATAAGTTTTTTTTCCAGGTGCAATGCACTTTCTGCCATGATACGACAGCCGATGTGACCGCTAGTTTTCTTTTCCTTTTAGAAAGTTACGCCTGTAAGGGTTAACACAATAATCTGTCTACCCACAATTTAATTTTTAGTGCACCGCTGATAAACAAGTCTGCAGGTATCGTTATCAAATAGAGTTTATAACGGTCTGATTTTTGCAGTGGTTTAATTAATTGTGAAAAATTGTAAAATGCTTTTGTAACAGGTAATAGTAAGTACCTTTAAAGTATATCCAAATATCCAGGCTAACCTTTTCATCCCGGCCGCCTTTATTTTTTAAGACCGTTTAAACACCAGGCAGGCATTTAACTTATAGCAGGGCAATATTAGTACGCACATATACCCGCAGGTATATGCAGAATATTATTTTTTAACCGAAGGAAAAGGAGGAAAGACATGCTGTCTGTAATCATCCCCGCTCTTAATGAGGAAAACACCATTGCTAACGTTGTGTTATTTTGTTTAAACAACCCTCAGGTAACAGAGGTAATTGTAATTGATGACACATCAGAAGATAATACCGCAAAACTTGCTGCAGAAGCAGGCGCTAAAGTAATTACCAGCGCAAAACGTGGCAAAGGCATTTCAATGAAAGAAGGTGTTGATGCCGCACTGAATGATATATTAATATTTCTTGACGGGGATATTAACCCCTACCCTGCTGATACTATTGCATTACTTGCAAAACCACTGATAGATAATGAGGCAGATTTTATAAAGGGTACTTTTAGCCGCAATGCCGGCCGTGTTACAGAACTTGTTGCCAAACCATTACTTGATATTTATTTTCCCGCGCTTGCAAGTTTTACGCAACCGCTAAGCGGTATGATCGCAGGCAGAAAAAGTTTTTTTAAGCGTATTGTTTTTTTTAATGATTATGGTGTTGATATTGGCATTTTGCTGGATATGTACCTGATGAAAGCCCGTGTAACTGAAGTAAACATAGGGTACATAGAAAATAAAAGCAAGCCATGGGAAGCGTTAAGCAAAATGAGCCGCGAAGTTGCCAGTGCTATAATAACAAAAGCGCACAAACAGCATGCACAGGAACATACAATTAATATTGATAATGACATAAAAGAAAAAATTGACCTGCAGCCCGGCAATTTGCTTAAACGGAAGATGGCCATTTTTGACATGGATGACACCATTTTAAAAGGGCGTTTTCTTGATGCCTGCGCAAAAAAATTTGGCTTTACAGCAAAGCTTGAAGATTTACGCGCAACAGAAAAAGATACGATGCACCTTACAAAACAGGTGGCACTTTTGCTTAAAGGAAAAACAATAGATGAGCTGCTTAACATTGTGCATAGTATGGAAATGATTGACGATATTAAATATGTAGTAAAGGAATTAAAGCAAAGGGGATATATAACAGGTATAATAAGCAACAGCTACACACTTATAACAAATTACATAACTAAAAATATTGAAGCAGATTTTGCCTATGCAAACCAGCTGGAATTTTTTGAGGGCAAAGCCACGGGTGAGGTTAATACACCATCGTACTTTTTTGCGTCAGATGAAAGCGTTTGCGGGCACTCATTTTGTAAAACCAATGCAGCGCAACACGCATGTACAGTGTACAATGTGCGTTTAAAGGATTGCATAATTGCTGGTGACAGCAAGGACGACCGTTGCATGATTGGCCATGCCGGCACGGGCGTCGCCGTTAGGTCAACCGATGATCTGCTGCGACTGATTGCAAAACACGAAATAAAGGAGGAGAAATTTGAGGCATTGCTAACTTACGCATAAACATGATATTTTATTTATGAACTTTTAAAAACGATTTGTATGTCAAACCCCCTGTATAACATTATGGTGCCCGTTGATTTTACTGCCAAAAACAAATGGGCCATCGCCAAAGCTGTTGAACTGGCAAATACTATTAACTGCAATATTCATTTTGTGCATGTGGTATCACCCATAGCATTTTATTCGGGCCATTATATTACAAACAGTAACCCCACAATAGATGGCCTGGTTGCAAGAGCAAAACTGAAGGAATTACAGGCCCAATACCAGGGCCATTTATGCACCGCCGGTAAAATTGAAATAAGCCTGCTGCATGGCCGGCAGGCTAATGAAATGGAAGACTATATAAAAAAACACGATGTTGATATTGTTGTAATAGGCCTTTCAAAATTTAATTTATTACAGCGGCTTGCATCTTCTATTTCCATAAGCGCGCTTATGCAGAAAACAAATGTGCCTGTGCTGGCGGTGCGGGCCAGCGGACTTGTAAGCCATTTTAAAAAGATTGTACTGCCAGTAAACAATCATGTGCCGCTAAAACGCATAAGGTTGGCAATATTGTTAGGCCGCTTTTTTAAATCAACGGTGTACCTTTTGTCATTAAAAAAGGATGAAGGCGCACACAATGTGCCCATATTAAGCCAAACACTGGAGATATTTCAAAGCCTTACTACGGTGCCTGTTCAATCCGTTATTGTTGAAGGGAAAAGCCTGGTGCAATCCACTATAGAATTTTCGAAAAAAATAAATGCAGACCTTATTATGATAAACCCGATAAAAGATTTCTTTATTCCCGGCTGGTGGAACCGGGTAACACAAAAATTACTGTCGTATCAATCAAAAATACCTGTGCTTACAGTGATGCATGAAGATGAATAGATAATCAGTCGACATAATTTTGTTGAAAGGCGTGGTGTGTATGTTATAGCTTCTCCAGCATATCTACCACGCCTTCTCTTTTTAAGATAAGGTAGCCGAGGCGGTCGTTGCTTATACCGTCTTTTAGCTGGTAGCTAAACAATAACTGGCCGTTGCTTACTTCCGTTTCAAAATAACGGAACTGTATATTAGGGAATTTTTTTAGCCCTTCGCCTATTTCGTATAAATGTGTTGATAACACAAACAGCACGTTCTGCATTTTTAACAAGCCTTCAATAACAGTTGTGCTGCATTTCATAGCGTCCTGCACATTAGTGCCTTTAAACAGCTCGTCAATCAGTATGAGCCATTTTTTGCCATCACTTATTTTTTCAATGGTTTTGCGTATACGCTGCACTTCATTAAAAAAATAGCTTTCCCCCTGTATTATGTTGTCTTCTACCTGTATGTTACTTAGTAATCCGTCAAAATAGCTAAGTTCAAACGTTTGTGCTGGCACACCCATACCCACTTGTGCAAGATAAACAGCCAGCCCGATAGCCTTAATAAAGGTGCTTTTACCCGCCATATTTGCTCCTGTTAAAAACAAAAAATTCTCCTGTTTTTCAAGCGCTATGTTGTACGCAACAGGCACCTGTAGCAACGGATGCCAAAGCCCCGTTGCAGAAAAGCGCGGATTTGCATCATCTACAAAAACCGGGAAGATAAATTTATAAGTTATACAGGCCGTTGCCATGCTGTAGTATGCATCAAGTATATTATATGTTTCAATCAACTGGAAACATTCATCTTTAAACCGGCTGCGAAAAAAATAGCCGCGCTTTAGCATTTCAACAGGAGTGACAGTTTTAGAGTCAGCAGTTTGCAAAACTGCTTTCAGTTCAGGCTTGCCCAGCATAAAATCAATCCGGTCGATCATTACCTGCAGGTTGGGCGGGTTGCCATCTTTCTTCAGCAGGTCAGCCAGCAGGCGCAGGCCTTTTACAAACGCTGTAAAATGCTCAACCGAGTATTTTACCAGGGAATAATCAGCGGTATGTAAAAGTTTATAGGTAAAAGCATTAACAGGGTTTGCCCGCGATGCCATGTCGTCAATAGGGGTGTCGTAAAACTTTTCCAGCACCATAACAGTACCATTGGTAATATGCTGTGGCCATTGCGCGTGTACGCTTATTATGCGTTGTATAAGGCGCTGCGTGTTATTAACATCCTTAATGCTGTTGAGGGGTTTACTTAAAAGGTATCGCAGCCACTCCCTGCCGCCGATGGTACGCGTAAAATCAATGTGATGAAGAACGGATAACTCTTCATTGTGGGCAAATATCGCAAGATCGTTAAGCGTGGTTTTGTCTACCTGCATCTACCAAGTTTGAGCCCCCGTCCCCTAAAGGGGGGTGAAAAATTAATATATGAGCCCCATCCCCTAAAGGGGGTAAAAAATATAAATATCAATAGTTTAATTGCTTAAAGCCTGTTTTTTTCAACGAACGTTCAAACAATCAAACTTTGAAACAGTCAAACTTCTCTTTTAAACCTATCTCTTAAACCTCAGCCTCTGCCCTTTATTAGATTCATCAAACACCCCGTTTCCATAAACTAAATTGCCGTTTACAAAAGTATTTGTTATGCTGGCAGGAAAAGTAAAATTTTCCAGGGGGCTCCAGCCGCATTTAAACAGGATATTGCTTTTATTAACGGTAAAGGGCTTATTTAAATCAGCGAGCACAATGTCGGCAAAATAGCCTTCGCGAATAAAGCCCCTGTCTTCAATATTAAAACAGCGTGCAACAGCGTGGCTCATTTTTTCTACCACTTTTTCAATAGTTATTTTGCCCTGCTGCACGTAATGTAACATTAGCAATACTGAGTGCTGCACCAAAGGCAAACCAGCATGGGCCTTTTCATAAAGCCCCTCTCCAACTCTCCCCTGTGGGGAGAGAGAATTATTTGCGTTCCTTATTAAACCTTTTTCTTCAAGGGTGTGCGGCGCATGGTCTGTGGCAATTACATCAAGCCTGTCGTCCAATAAAGCCTGCCACAACGCTGCGCGGTTATTGGGCGCTTTAATAGCAGGGTTGCATTTAATTTGATTACCCAGCCTGTCGTAGTCATCGCTTGTAAAATGCAGGTGGTGCACGCACACTTCAGCGGTGATACGCTTATCTTCCAGCGGAATAAGGTTTGTAAAAAGCTGCAGTTCTCTTTCAGTAGAAATATGCAATATGTGTAAGCGGCTGCCATGTTTTTTTGCGAATTGAATAGCTCGGAATGATGATTCAAAACACGCTTCTTCATTACGGATAATGGGATGATCGGAGGGTTGCAATGTTCCCTTTTCGGCTTTCAGCCTTGCAAAATTATCTTTTATAATACGCTCGTCCTCACAATGTGTGGCAATCAATAACTCGCTGCCACCAAAAACCTTATCCAGCATCAGCGGGTTGTCAACCAATAAATTGCCGGTTGATGAGCCCATGAATATTTTAATACCACATACATCCTGCTTTTTATCATTGGTACGCAGTACCTCATCAATATTATCGTTGGAGGTACCCATGAAAAACGAATAATTTGCCAGCGCCATGTGTTTGCCGATAGTGTATTTATCTTCCAGCAGTTGTTGTGTAAACACAGGCGGCACCGTATTGGGCATTTCCATAAAACTGGTAACACCGCCTGCCACCGCCGCCTTTGACTCAGTATAAATAGTGGCTTTGTGTGTAAGGCCGGGCTCGCGAAAATGCACCTGGTCGTCAATAGCACCGGGAAGAATGTGCTGGCCTGTGGCATCCACTTCATTAACAGCGTATTTTAACGAAATAGAAGGTGATATTTTTTCTATGCGCCCGTTTTTTATCAAAACATCGGCATAAATAGTTTTGCCTTCATTTACAACCTGCCCGTTTTTTATTAAGTAATTCATGGTAAGAAGCATGAAAGTAAGAAGAAAGTCGGAAAGTCCGGAAGACGGAAAGTCCGGAAGACGGAAAGTCCGGAAGTCGGAAAGTTGGAAGCAGAAGGAAATTAAATTGGCTGCTTTCCTTCTACAAACAGTTGCTTATATTTTTTTAGCAATCCAAGTGTGATTATAATATGAGCGATGAGCACTGCTGAAAAACATGCCGCAAATGAAAGGCCACCCCTTAATAAACGCAAAAGCGCTGCCTTGTCTAAATTTTTAGCGCCCAAAACTGTTTGAAGCTGTGCCGAATTATCGGCAATTTTTTTTTGGATGTCTGCTGAGCCAAAATAGATGAGCGCACAAAGCAATATAATTGAGCCATATCCTATTGAAACGTAAGCGTTAACCTTTATCCAGTCTTTAAATGAAGCTTTAAATGGTTTGCCTTTTACCACCCCTCTTATAAAAAATGAAAAGCTGGTAAAAGTGTACATGATAACGGCGAAATTTATAAAAACGCTGATCAGCATTAAGGGGTTTGCAAATGCAGCGGGCAATATGCCGAGAATGCTTATAGCATTTATAGCCGCAATGGGTAAAAGGATAAAAGTAATAAGGCGATAAAAAATAAGTTGTGGTTTCATATCTCTTTAATTCAAGGTGCAATTTGCAACAAATATTATAAATCGCTATTTTCAAGCTTCGGGTCGTCCCCATTATGCCTTAAAAACGATATACCATGGATGAAAATGAGTTATCTAACATTGTTATCGGTTTAGCAATTAATGTGCACAATTCGCTTGGGCCCGGTTTGCTTGAAAGCGCTTACAAAGAATGTTTGTTTTATAAAATCGCAAAATCAGGGCTGTTCGTCGAAAAAGAAAAGCCAATGCCTTTAATATTTGAGGAAGTACGGCTGGAATGTGGTTACCGGATTGACCTATTGATCGAAAGTAAACTTGTTATTGAAATTAAAAGCGCAGAGGCTCTTACTGATGTGCATTTAGCTCAAACACTTACTTATATGAAGTTGGGAAATTATAAATTAGGCTTGCTGATGAACTTTAATGTTGTAAGGCTGAAAGATGGCATTAGAAGAGTGGTAAACAGGCTCTGATTTTGGCCGGCAAGCTTAACCGCAAAGAAAACAGCCAAGTATTGCGCAAAGGCCGCGAAGGCTACTTTGATTTCTTTGGCTTGAATAGTCTTAGCGCTCTTTGCGTTTCTTTCCTTAGCGCCCTTTGCGGTTAAACTATGCTTTATTGCTGCTGCTGTTGTTGTTGCTGAACAGCAAAACGCGGGTCAACCAATACTTCTTCCTGGGGATCGCTGGGTATGGCTTCCATCTGCACGTTATTCAACTCTTCAAATACATGCCCGTCTTCATACCCAACAGACACATATATAGAAAGTTTTTGCCTTGCTGGCCCTTTAAAGGCGCCCTTTACAGGGCTGCAATCATTAAAGTTACGGCCAACAGCAAGCTTAATATGATTATTGGTTACCCATACATTGTTGGTAGGGTCAATACCCGCCCAGCCATAACCCGGCAGATAAACTTCAACCCAGGCGTGTGTTGCACCTTCGCCCCGCATGCCATTTTTATTGGGGCATATATAGCCGCTAACATAACGGGCTGGTATACCTGCAGTACGTAAAATTTGCAGCATAAGATGAGCAAAATCCTGGCATACGCCTGATTTATGGTGGAGTATTTCATCTACAGTGGTTTCAATATTGGTAATGCCTTTTATATACTTAAAATACTTATAAATATATTCGTTGCAAAACTCCACAGCTGCCGGTACGCTCCTGCTGTTTTGCATCATAAGATCAACAACTTCCTTTATTTTCTTCTGCGATTTAATGAAGTCTTGCTTTGACAGTTCCACCAATATCATGTCACGCTTAACTTCCTGCACCAAATCGTCCCACCCGGCATGAAAATTAATGCGCAGTTGCGATGGAAGGGTTGTACGAATAAGCAATTTACTTTCAATAACCAGCTCTTTATGCAAGGGCATTACATTAAACAAGCCTGTTTTATTGTTCCAGTAGTCATTAAAAGTTAGTATATCCGGCTGACCGGTTATTGCCAAATCATGCTCCAGCATTTCCTGCTCGGCGCATGGGTAAGGGTAGATTCTTATTTCGTTTATACTTTCTTTTACCGGCCTGTCGTAATCGTAACGGGTTACATGATGTATCTTAAAAATAGGCATGAGTAACTTTAATTAAGAATAAGAGAAAAAGCTTTGACCCAGGCGCATGCTAACATCAAGCAGTTCTTTTTTCACTCTTTCTAAAAAGTGCTGCAAAGTAAGCGCATCCAGCGTATCAAAATCAATAAATTTTACATAACTGTATAACCGGCCAAAAGCGCGTATGAGTGCCTGGTTTTCTTCCGACTTATTTTCTTCCACCACATCTTCAAGATACCTGTCAATCCTGGTAAGTGAATAAATTAAAGAGCGTGTAAAATTCTTATTTATAAGTACCTGGTGCAGAACATTTTGATTATTATTTGTTGTACGATATGTTTTTAAATGCAGCTCATACCCTGATAGTGACAGTAATAAATTGCGCCAATATAATATATCCTGCTGCTCTACCAGGCTATACTGAATTGTTTCATACTCGCGGTTTGTCATCTCCAGCGTTTCCATGCAACGCTCAATGTATTTACCAAGGTTCATAAAATTCCAGCCGCTGCCACGTGGCATAGTAATATCGGTAACGCCGGTGTATAAAACAATTTGTCTTGTTAAATTATCAAGGGTTTCAAGTGCATGCTCACTTAATAATTTTTTGCTTAACGACGGGCTGTTAATAAGATGATACATCTGGTTAACATTTTCCCACACTTCTTTTGTAATATGGTCCTGCACACCGCGTGCATTTTCTCTTGCACGGTTGATCATTATTTTGAGTGAATTATTATTATCCGAATCAAGGATGATCTTTTTAAGAACAGCACCTGTATCATTCTTCATTTTTTCTATGTCTTCATCCTTGCAGTTAGTAAAAGTTTCCAGCACCGGGCGCCAGCTAACGTTTGCACTAATGCCTTTATCCAGCACAAAAATATAATTGGTTCTTACTACGCGTAAAATGCCATCCGCCCGTTCCATATAACGGTTTAACCAAAACAGTGAGTCTGCAATTCTGCTAAGCATGTTTTTCGGTTCGTTTTAGTTTTAATGTACGTATTATGGTCATTAGTCAATTGTCATTGAGTCATTGGGAAAAAAGTATGACCAATGACTTATTGACCATTGACTATTTCTAATCAATCACCCATGTATCTTTACTACCGCCACCCTGTGATGAGTTAACCACCAATGAGCCTTCTCGCAGTGCCACGCGTGTTAAACCGCCCGGCACTATTTGTATGCCATCGGGGCCAATCAGTGCGTAGGGCCGCAGATCAACATGCCGCGGCTGAAACCTGCCATCAATAAAGCATGGTACGGTAGATAATTTTATTATGGGCTGGGCTATAAAGCTGCGCGGCTCTTTTTCAATTTCTACTTTTGCCTTCAGCCATTCCTCCTCTTCAATTTTATTACCCATTATCATTCCATAGCCACCACTTTGGTTGGTGCGCTTAAACACCATGTTGGCAAGATTGGTAAATGCATACTCACGGGCTTCATCATCACTCATCTGGTAAGTGGGTACGTTATTTAAAATAGGCTCTTCATTCAAATAATATTTTATCATTGCGGGCACATACGCGTATACGGCTTTATCATCAGCTACACCATTGCCTACAGCATTTACAATGGCAACGTTGCCTTTGCGGTAGGCGCCCATAATGCCCGGCACACCAAGCACGCTTTGCGGGCGAAAGAGCAGCGGGTCAATATAGTCATCATCAATACGGCGATAAATAACATGCACACGTTCAAGCCCGCTGGTGGTTTTCATGTACACTTTGTGGTTATCAACCAGCAGGTCGCGGCCTTCCACCAAAGCAATACCCATTTGCCGCGCAAGAAAAGTGTGCTCATAATATGCTGAATTATATATGCCGGGTGTTAATAATACAACTGTTGGATTAGATATTTGGTGCGGCGCGAGCGATAATAAAATTTGGTGCAGCAGCAGCGGGTAATTGTTTACCATGCGTACTTTGTTACCTGCCAGCATATCAGGAAAAAGGCGTTTGGTAACCTCCCTGTTCTCCAGCATATAGCTAACGCCGGATGGCGTGCGCAGGTTATCTTCCAATATATAAAATTTGCCATCGGCACCCCTAATCAGGTCAATACCGCTTATATGTACATATATATCGTAAGGCACCCTTATGCCAAATACCTCGCGGGTATAGTGCGGGCAGGATGCGATCAATTCCATGGGGATGATGCCGTCCTTTAAAATATTTTGCTCACCATATACATCTTTCAAAAAAAGGTTCAGCGCCCTGAGGCGTTGTTTTATACCACGTTCAATTTCATCCCATTCTGAGGCGGTAATAATGCGGGGAATAATATCAAACGGAAAAATACGCTCAATGCCGGCATTATCGCTGTAAACGGTAAACGTTATACCCTGGTTCATAAACAGCTCGCTTGCCAGCTTATCTTTCTGGTGCAGGGTATCTGCATCAAGGTTCTGCAGCACCTCAAAAACTTTTGTATACTGCTCCCGTATTGTTTGTGCATCGCACATCTCATCCCAGGTACCCTCGGGGCAACCGTATTGCTGTAATAAAGTGTTTAACGCCATGCTTTGCCTTTTTTTAGGTACGTACAAAAAAAGTTGCTACCTGTATTTTTATCAAATACGGACGGCAACTTTTTCGAAGAGGCACGAAATATACAGCGATAAAATTAAATTATTGAAAATTTTTTGAGTTACGTAGTTTGATAGGCATGAGAACGAAAGGAAATTGGATGATAGGCACAAGGCGTTCCTAACGGAACGCTCTGTAAGTATTCTGTATTATCTTTCTACCCACAAAATGAGCCTACGGCTCATAAATAGCACCCTTTTTGCGATTGTTCTGTAAATTCAGGCTTTGCAATCGCTATAGCAAACTTTAATAATAACGCCCAATAGCCGGGTCTTCAACAATAGCCTTTTTTAGCTCTGCAGGGTCAACAGCCCCTTCTTTGGCATATATTATTTTACCGCCCGGCTCAACTACCAGCGTATAGGGTAACGCGCCCTGCCATTTGGGGTCAATGGCCTCGATCATTTTGTATTTATCATCAACGCTAAAAATATAATTCATCGTGCTGGCCTGTTGTTTTTTAAGAAATGCCAGCGCTTTATCTTTTTTATCGGGTTCATCTGCGCTGATGCTTATAAACTGGAAACTTCTGCCGCGGTACATGCGGTTTATCGTCATAAAATCCGGGAACTCGGTTACGCAGGGACCGCACCATGTGGCCCACACGTTTATAACCCGTAATGAGTCTGAGTTGTTTTTTACCAGTGCTTTTATACCGGCTTCGTCAATAGTATCAATACTTACAGGTTCTTTTGCCCATTGCAGCGAAACCTTATCCATCCAGTTGCTTTTTTCCTCCCATTTTATACTGCACCCAAATACTTTTGTTGTGGCAACGGGCACTTCTTTGCCGCTTACCAGCGCATCAAGGGCGTTACGGGCATCAAAACTGGTGGGTGTTTTGGTGGGTTTTTCCACATTATCGATACGGCCCTGGTAGCGCAGTTTGCGTTGCTTGTCGAATATAAAAATGTGCGGCGTGGCAATCGGTCCATAGGCATTGGCGGCAGCTTCTTTATCACCATCAAACAGGTATGGGTAATTAAAATGCTTTTGTTTTGCCCGCAGCTTCATTTCTTCATAGGTATCGCCCATATCTGTATACCCCAGCTCACTAAGCTGTACTGATTTTGGGTCGTTTGGCATAATTGCTATAACGGTCACACCCTTATCTTTATAATCGCTGGTAAGTTTTATCACCCTGTCTTCGTATGCCTGTGCGGTTGGGCAATGGTTGCAGGTAAACACTATAGCCAGAATATTCGCTTTGCTGAACGATGCCAGGGTATATGTTTTGCCATCTACACCCAAAAGACTAAAATCGGGCGCGGAAGCCCCAATTTCAAGCGTTTTATGTTCTATATGCTGCTGGGCAAGCAAGCCGAGGCCGGGGGTTAACATCAAGGCGCATAACAGGCAAGCGTTGATAATCTTTTTCATACGTAAAAGATTTTTGAAAAGATAGAAAATTTTGGTGGATGACGGTTGATAATTTTTTTATGAGTAAACCTCATCCCCGGCCCTTCTCCACAAGTGGAGAAGGGTGCCCTGTAACATGACAGGTTTATAATTTTAAAGGATGTGCGAAGTGGTTGTGCTATTTGCAGGCGTGTTAAGCTTTGTAACCGGGTAATCCGGTTATTTCAAGGTTCATTCCATTTCCTCCAAGTCCACAAAAATCCTTACAATCACGGTTCTACTTATACTTCACCTTATACACCAAAATAATACAGGCAAAAACAAGTGTTATACCATTAGCTATGCTTACTGGTAAATCGGAGGTTAATATGCCATATAGAAACCATAACAGCGTACCGAACGAGAAAAGCGAATACATAGAGAGCGATATGCCCGATGTATTTTTTGTTTGAATTGTTTTTATTGCCTGGGGCAAAAAAGAAATAGTAGTGCAAAATGCGGCTGCGAGGCCGATGATGGTAATAAAGTGATTGCTCATAACATTTACAAGATAGCATAACAACGGCAATATGTAAAATATGGGTGAGGTTATATAAATGTTATGCTGCATGATAAGTGAACCTTGAGCGCATTATTTCGCCTTCCCTGCAGATCATTGTTATTTAATACATTTTCCACCCTTACCGATAACCAATACATAGTTGAGAGATTGACTAGCTACTGTTTCACTGGCCTTTCCTATTGATTTACTGATTTCTTCATATTCTCAATAATCATTAACGGGCCGAATTTAGTTCTGTTCCACACCCCTACATCACAACCGTTGATAAAACATTTGAAGAAGTTATGGTTGCCGCTTTCAGACGAGCGAATGCCTGTATTTGAAACATATTGCCTCAAATACTGTTTTATGCTGTCTGCATTCCTCTCTTTAAAAAAGATGTTCAGATAAAAAACTTTTGATGCTGGCAATTGCTGGTAAAGTACTATACTGTCAGCCGCAATACCATTAAATATTGTAACTGAATATAAAGACAGCCCATAACGGCCATGTTTTGCGTAATAACACTTACAAATGCCTTTATTTTTAAACTCCTCAAATAAAGAATCGTACGTAATATCCCACGGCAGCCAGGTTTGAAAATTCTCCAGGTAAAGCCCTTTTACAAGCAGGGTGTCTGGGGGAGCAGGTGGGCGGGGAACTGATGCAGGCCAAGCCTTTGGCGGGTGAAGGCAGGCATTGCAAATAAAACATATAAAAAGCAAAGTGAAGGTTTGGGCTAAAGGCTTTTTTTTCATACAGGTATATTATTTTTTTGACAAAAGCCCTAAGCTGCATGTTGCATGCTTTGTTAAATATAAGTAACTATAGCTACAGACTATCCCGGCATATATTATAAAACTTAGCTATTTTAGCGAGTGTTATTTATTATACACATGCCAATGAGATACTTTTCCAAAATCTTATCAGTCATTGTTGCCTCTATTTTGGTTCTTACTGGTTATACGCAGGATAGGCTTAATGGCAAAACATTTGCCACACGCAGCGAGGTTATGGCGCAGCATGGCATGGTGTGCACCAGTCACCCGCTGGCAACACAAGCCGCAATTGACATATTGAAGAAGGGGGGAACGGCGGTTGATGCCGCTATTGCGGCCAATGCTGTACTGGGCGTGGTTGACCCCGAAATGGATGGGATTGGTGGCGATATTTTTGCCATTGTATACGATGCAGAGACCAAGAAATTATACGGACTAAACGGGTCAGGCAGGTCGCCTTACAGCCTGGCGCTTGACGAGTTTAAAAAAAGAGGGCTGAATTTTATTCCAACGGAGGGGCCACTGGCGGTTAGTGTACCGGGTTGTGTTGATGGATGGTTTGAGCTGAGCAAACGTTTTGGAAACTTACCCATGCAACAGGTTTTAGCTGCGGCCATAGGTTATGCCCGCGATGGCTTTCCCCTGGCAGATGAAGCAATATATTACTGGCCAACAGTGAGAGATTTATACGGCAGCTACCCCAATATGAAGAATGTTTATATGCCCGAGGGTAAGATGCCGCAGAAGGGCGATATATTTAAAAATCCTGCGCTGGCCAATACATTGCAAACCATTGCTGACGGCGGCCGCGATGCTTTTTATAAGGGTGATATTGCCAAAACCATTGATGCCTTTATGCACAAGAACGGCGGCTTTTTATCGTATAAAGACCTGGCAGAACATACCTCAACCTGGGTAGAACCGGTATCAACCACTTACCGGGGTTACCGAGTATGGGAGTTGCCACCCAATGGGCAGGGTATTGCGGTTCTGCAGATGCTGAACATTTTGGAAGGCTTTGATCTTAGCAAGGTAACTTTTGGCAGTGCAGAGCATGTTCACCTGTTTACGGAGGCAAAAAAGCTTGCTTATGAGGACCGTGCTAAATATTATGCCGACATGGATTTTGCAAAAGTGCCGGTTGAAAAACTGGTATCAAAAGAATATGCCGCCGAAAGACGCAAGCTTATACAAATGGGGCATGCGGCAGACAACCTTGATGCAGGCAGCGATGCTATGCTAAAAACGGGCGAAACGGTTTATTTAACAGTGGCAGATTCTGCGGGCAATATGGTGTCGCTTATACAGAGCGTATTTAAATCATTCGGCAGCGGTATGTGCCCTGACGGGCTTGGTTTTGTATTACAAAACCGTGGTGCGCTGTTTAACCTGAAAGAAGGTTATAACAACACTTACGCACCGCACAAACGTCCTTTTCAAACAATAATTCCGGCGTTTGTAACAAAAGACGATAAACCCTATATGAGTTTTGGCGTAATGGGTGGAGGCTTTCAGCCCATGGGCCAGGTACAGATATTGATGAATATGATTGATTTTGGCATGAATGCGCAAGAGGCAGGCGATGCCCCGCGTATTGACCATATCGGCTCAACCGAGCCAACAGGCAAGCAGAAAGAAGGCGTGGGCACTATATTTCTTGAATCGGGCTACCCGTTTGAAACTATACGCACGTTAATGCAATGGGGCCACAAGGTTGCGTGGCAGTTGCCCGGCAACTATGGGGGCTACCAATGTATACGTTATGATGCGTTGCATAAAGTATATTATGGTGCGAGTGACGCAAGAAAAGACGGGATGGCTGCGGGATGGTAAACCGATTGCCCCGAAGGGGCCACTTTGTGGCAGATTGCAGATTTTCGATTGCAGATTTGACCCCAATCGCTATTGCGTTTTACTTCGTTCTTCTAACCTCTTAAACCGCACCTGCCTATTTCGTCATTACCCTTCCTGCGCCGCGGTAACGTTCTTTCCAATAAGGATCATTTAAGTCGGCTATAATAACGCCGTCGGAAGTTGAGGCATGTGCAAATTTGTTATTGGTTATGTATACACCAACGTGGGTTATGCTTTTACCCCTGCCTACGGTATGAAAAAATACCAGGTCGCCTTCGGTAAGTTTGCTATCCTTCACCCTCTCGGTGCTGTCGTATTGGTCTTGCGCCACGCGCGGTACATGTATATTGTATACGGTACCTAAAACCAACTGGGTAAAGCCGGAGCAATCAATACAATCTTCAGTTTGGCCCCCAAGGCAATATTTTGTTCCCCACCATTGGTCAATAACCTGTAAAAGTTGGGGGTTGGTTAACTGTTCGGGGCCAACATTCAGCAGCGCCGAATATTTCATCTGTAATACCGCCGGGTTGGCGGCAGGGCCATTATTAAGTGTTACGTTGTGTATCTCTTTTGCCGGGGTAGAGGTATTGGCATTGGCTGCAACCGGGTTATTTTTTAAAGCCCTGCGGTTTTTGGGCGTGGTGGTACTTTTTTCGTTTGTGGCCCCGGGCGTAATGGTGATATCATCTAAAAAACTAATGCTTTTGTTGTTATTGGCTGTTGATGATGCGGCTGAGGTTGAGGTATCTTTTGCCGTAAGGCTTTTAAAAGCTTTACAACCCGTACACAAAACAAGCAATGCGATATATGATGGTAAGGATAATTTCATCACGTATAAATTGCAATATAGGTGCCTTAGCCGGTACGGGCAAGCCGGGTGCAAAACTTTTTGACAACCTTTGCATCTTGTTACCGATGTGGATAACCAGCCAATTATCATGTTATGCCCCTAAAAAGTGGCAGGAAAGTGCTTCAGCCATCTGCAATACCGTTCGGCAGCAGCAAAAAAAAGTTTGCAAAAACAGCGGACAAAACAGCACTTTTTATATTTAGTATTAGGAGGTTGAAGGTGCAGGGATTATGGAAAAAGCGAGAAAGTTCTTTGAAATTTTTGGCGTATTTGCGGGCTTTAAAATAATTGGTAGCCGTCAATTTGATGAATAACTACCTGGTAAATTAGTTAACATTTTTGCTATTTTTTATTCTTTGTTGTTGATTATCAGAATATTACGCAAAGACACGTTCCTCCTTTTTCCTCCTTCTTTCCTCCTTTTTAGTGGTTTTTGTAAAAACCTGCCGAGGGAGGACCGTGAAGAAGGAATGGGCGAAACAACTTTTACACATTCTAAGCACTCCCCATATAAGGAACAAAGTTTTGGCTTTGAAAAGAGTGGTAAATGAACGAAATTTGCCAGTTGCTGAAAAAGACAGGTTTTTAATATGGGTTGAAGTGGGCTTTGTAGTTTTCTTATTTGGAATTTCATTTTTGGATTTTGGATTTTTTCTTTATTTGGAATTTGATTTTAGGAATTTGGAATTTAACTAATTATGGCATTTTCACACTTACACGTACACACACAATATTCCCTGCTTGACGGGGCCGCGTCAATAGAAAGCTTATACAAAAAGGCGCTGAAGAACAATATGCCTGCGCTTGCCATTACAGACCACGGCAATATGTTTGGCGTATTTGACTTTGTTAACCAGGCATGGAAGAATACCAAAGTAATTGGCAAGGATGAAAAAGGGAAAGATATAACTACCCCAGTTACAAAGCCTATTGTTGGCTGCGAGTTTTACGTGGTAGCCGACAGGCACCGCAAAAGCTTTACCAAAGAACAAAAGGATGAGCGCTATCACCAGGTACTATTGGCGAAAAATAAAACGGGGTATCAAAACCTTATTAAGCTTACCTCACTGGGCTTTATTGAAGGTTATTACAGCAAATACCCGCGTATTGATAAAAGTTTGCTCGAAAAATACCATGAGGGTTTGATCGCCACCACCTGTTGTATTGGCGCTTATGTACCGCAGTCAATATTGCACGATGGCGAAGAAGAAGCCGAAAAGGAATTTAAATGGTGGCTGGATATGTTTGGCGACGACTATTATATTGAACTGCAGCGGCACAATATAAAAGAGCAGGAAAAGATAAATGCCACACTACTAAAATTTAGTAAAAAATATAATGTACCGGTTATTTGCACCAACGACAGCCATTACACCGACCGTGATGACTACAATGCACACGATATTTTGCTTTGCATAAACACCGGCGAAAAGCAAAGCACACCAGGTTTTGATGATTTTGTAAATGATGACCTGCAGCTAAAGAACAGGCGCTTTAAATTTCCCAACGACCAGTTTTATTTTAAAACCGCCGCAGAGATGGGCGAACTATTCAGCGATATTCCTGAGTCGCTGGAGAACACGCAGGCAATTGTTGATAAGGTAGAAGTGCTGAATTTAAAGAAAGATATTTTGCTGCCTGCGTTCCCTATACCTAAAGAATTTCAAACAGGCGACGATAATAATATTAACCAATGGAATTACCTGCACCATTTAACTTACGAAGGTGCAAGGAAACGGTACAGCGAAATAACTGAAGAGATACGCGAGCGGCTGGATTTTGAGCTATTCACCATTAAAACAATGGGCTTTGCCGGGTACTTTTTAATAGTCAGCGACTTTATAAAAGAAGGCCGTAACATGGGCGTATTTATTGGGCCTGGCCGTGGCAGCGCTGCAGGCAGCGTGGTGGCTTTTTGCACGGGCATAACCAATATTGACCCGATAAAATATAACCTGCTGTTTGAAAGATTTTTAAACCCGGATCGTAAATCGATGCCGGATATTGATACGGATTTTGATGATGACGGCAGGCAAAAAGTGATTGATTATGTAGTAAAGAAATACGGCAAAAACCAGGTAGCGCAAATCATCACTTATGGCACCATGGCTGCCAAAATGAGTATTAAGGATGTAGCGCGCGTAATGGACCTGCCCTTGCCTGAAGCCAATGCTTTAGCTAAAATGGTACCGGACAGGCCGGGAACTGATCTTGGCCGCGTGCTTACCGCACCAATGACAACCAAAGAGGCAAAAGACGGTGAAAAAAGCCTGGAAGAAAAAGAAGGTTTTGGTGGTGAGGATATTGAAAACATAAAAAAACTTCGCGAGATATACCATGGTGACGACATCAGGGCGCAGGTATTAAAAGAAGCAGAACGTTTGGAGGGTAGTGTACGCAATACAGGTATACATGCGGCAGGCATCATTATCGCCCCAACGGACCTTACTGAATTATTGCCTGTTGCAACGGCCAAGGATTCTGATCTGTGGGTTACACAAATTGAAGGAAATGTTATTGAAGATGCAGGTGTTATTAAGATGGACTTTCTGGGCTTAAAAACACTCTCCATTTTAAAAACTGCATTGGAGTTGATAAAACAAAACCACGGTACTGATGTGGACCTTGATACGCTGCCGCTGGATGACAGCAAAACATTTTTGCTATATCAGAAAGGTGAAACAAACGGTACGTTCCAGTTTGAAAGTCCGGGTATGCAAAAATACCTGCGTGAGTTAAAGCCGGATAAGTTTGCCGATCTTATTGCGATGAACGCGCTGTACCGCCCCGGCCCAATGGCTTATATACCGCAATATGTTGCACGCAAACATGGCCGCGAAGAGGTAGTATATGATATTGCGGATATGAAAGAATACCTCGAGGAAACCTACGGTATTACAGTGTACCAGGAACAGGTAATGCTGCTTAGCCAAAGCATTGCGGGTTTTAGCAAAGGCGATGCTGATGTACTACGAAAGGCAATGGGTAAAAAGCAAAAGAGTGTGCTGGATAAAATGAAAAAACAGTTTATTGACGGCGCATCAGCAAAAGGCCATAACCCCGAAGTGCTTGAAAAGGTATGGACAGACTGGGAAGCATTTGCACAATACGCATTTAATAAATCACACTCTACATGTTATGCGCTGGTGGCTTATCAAACAGCCTATTTGAAAGCGCATTACCCCGGTGAATACATGAGTGCCGTGCTAAACCACGCAGGCGCTATTGAAAAGATAACTTTCTTTATGGAGGAGTGCAAGCGTATGGGTATAAAAGTACTGGGGCCGGATATTAATGAATCTCTGAAAGGCTTTGCAGTAAATAAAAAAGGAGAGATACGATTCGGACTGGGTGGCTTAAAAGGCGTAGGCGAAGCAGCCATTGAAAGTATTATGCTGGATCGTGAGAAGAGCGGCAACTACAAAGATATTTTTGAATTTATAAAGCGTGTAAACCAACGTACCGTAAATAAAAAATCGCTGGAAAGCCTTATCTATTCCGGCGCTTTTGATTGTTTTAAAGAGCAGCACCGGGCACAATATTTCTTTGTTCCCAGCGGTGATATAAAAAGCGGGCTTGAACGGATTATAAATTTTGGCAACCAGGTGCAGGCCAACAAACAGCAAAGCAGCAACAGCTTATTTGGCGATACGGTTATGGCTGAAATACCAGCGCCCAAACTGCCCAATTGCGAGCAATGGACGTTAACCGAACTGCTTGACCATGAGAAGGAAGTTACGGGCATGTTTATGAGCGGCCACCCGCTTGACCATTTCAGGTTTGAGCTGAAATATTACGGTATTATGCCGCTGGGTGAGTTTAATGAAATAAAAGACTCCACCACTTTAATTGCCGCAAGCATAAACCGGAGCTACCGTATTGCGGGGCTGGTAATTGATGCACAGCACCGCGTAACACGTACCGGCAGGAACTTTGGCAGCATGACGATTGAAGATTTTAGCGGTAAAACAGAACTGATGCTGTGGAGCGATGATTATATAAAATTTAAGGATTATCTTGATAAAGGTAAAAACGTACTTGTGTATGGCTATTTTAAACAGCGCTTTAATAGCCAGGAGTATGAATTTAAAGTAACACAACTGCACCTGCTTGAAACAGCCAAACAAAACCTTACAAAGCAATTAGAAATAACCATGCTGCCTGCAGCCATTACACTAGGTTTTGTTGAGTTTGTTGATAAAAATGTACGCAGCAACCCCGGTAAAACACAGGTAAGGTTTAATATTCTTGAGCCGTTAGAAAATTTAAAGGTTAGCTTGTACACGCTTGACAAAGGGCTTACCATGAATGAAGAGCTGGCGGACTTTTTATTGGATAACCCGGATGTGGAGGTGAGTGTGGGGTTGATGGAAAGATAATTCAATTGCGGATTGGCGATTGCGGATTGCAGATTGGATTGATGGATGATGAAAGTAGCGGGCAAATGAATTTGTTGCCAAAGGCAACAGCATAAACCTGCGAAACTGCAAGTTTCGCAGAGCATAAGCGTAGGTGGCAGTTGGCTTGATAGAGAGGTGGTTATTGCAAAGAATATTGTAACTGGTATATTTATGCGATGTATTTTAACCTTAATTGGACTTGTTTTGTCGTCATGTTTATTTGGACAAGACACGTTAATTATTAGGGATAAAAACACTGATACAACAAAGGTAACAGACGTCACGTTTGAGCCAAAGCAATATTATTACCAGTATGACAGCAGTAACGGTAGTCTGTCCTTGAATCTAGATAAAGGGTTTGTTGATACATTTTCTACCGGCACGGGCAGGTTTCGTGTTAGGGCTGCTAATGGTTCTTGCGTTGTTGAGTATTTAAAATCAGGTAAATGGGAGAGCAATTTTAATTTTGACCTTACGTATTATGGTTTTGATGTAACAACAGACATAAATGGCGACGGATACAAAGATTTTGTGAGCGAGTACAAGCGGTATGGGGATGTTTACTTTTTTCTACCTGGAGAAAACAAATTTAATGATTCAGTCAATTGTTCAACGTCATATGACTGGACGCTATTGGATACAGCAAGAAAAATATTTTTTGATGTTAACGAAAATAAACTAATGTTTCCTGTAACATCAACACTATATACTTTTTACGGCATAAACAGGAACGATCTGTTTAACTTACGTGTTATTTTTAACCAGGATGATGATTATACTATTACAAAAGAAGTATTGTATAGCGGCAATGGAGAAAACACCGTTATAGAAACAATTATACCAAAGAAGAAAATGAGTGTTACCGATTTCGATTATAAACAATTTTGGTTACAGCGCTATAAAAAATTAACATCTGTTGCTAATAAAGAACGGAGTTTGCAATTGAAGAAATAAGGCTTGCAAAAAAGCCAACCCATCATACCAAAATACACTTCATGAAAGCAATTGCATTTGCATTATTGATAATTGCGTTGGCAATTGAACCTACCCGTGCGCAGCAGCATTTTGCCCAATGGAGTGATACGGCCTTAGTTCTCAATAACGGCATAGTTACCCGCACTATAAAGCTACCATCATCAACAGGCAATTTCCTAACTACTTTATATAAGCCTGCAAATGGTGATTTTAAATATTTTCAAAAAACCAATACAGATTTTCAGTTTGAAGTTAGCGGGGTTGTTTATTCAGGCAGAAGTAACTGGAAGCTGATAAAAATTAACGTTATTAGCGATGCAAAAAGCGGCGATGGAGCATCCGTTACATTGCAAAGCGCAGATAATAAAATACAGGTGTCCGTTAATTTTTTATTGTACCCCTCATCACCAGCAATTCGTAAAAGTATAACGGTAAAAAATCTTACCAACGATTTATTTAAGCTGGAGTCCCCGGATATTGAAAAATTTGAAGTAGAGAAATATTCGGCATCAACATTTAGCTGGGTTTGCCACGACTATGGCAGAAGGCGCACGATAGGCCCTTACGAAAGCAACCTGCAGGACGCGCTTATTACTGTGCACAACAGCGACTGGCAACAGGGCATTGTAATAGGCAATGAGGCTGCCGGTGTGGTAAAAAGAACATCTGTATTTTGGGAAGAACTTACTATTTGTACAGGGCTCACCCATAAGGATGCGCGTTACCCATTTAGGAAATGGATAAAGCCCGGTGAGTCGTTTGAAACGCCGCAGGTTTTTACAATGGTGTACAATAATCATAAAGACCCTGATGAGATATTGAATACCGATGTTGCAGATTTTGTACGAAAGTATATGGGCGTTCGCCTTTTTGAATTAAAACAAAAACCTACGTTTGTTTATAATACCTGGGAGCCGTTTTATACCAACATTAACGAAAAGCTGGTAATGGATGTAGCAAAAGCCGCAGCTGACGCAGGCATGAAAGAATTTATTATTGATGATGGCTGGGAAACAAATTTTGGCGATTGGGAAATTGATAAGAAAAAATTTCCCAATGGTTTAAAACCAGTGTTTGATTATATACGATCACTTGGTATGAAACCTGGCCTGTGGATAAGTATTGGCAGCGCCTCACCCGGCAGCAAAGTTTTTAAAACCCACCCTGAATGGTTTGTATTAGATGAGCATGGCAGCTATACCAACCTCCACACGGCCGGCAGCGGCATACGCACGGCTTGTTTTGGTACCGGATGGTACCATTATATAAAAGACATACTGCTAAAATTATCTGTTGATTACGGCCTTGAATATATGAAGCTTGACTTTACAGTTGTAACCAGCCCATACAGGTATGATCATACGCAGTCGGGCTGCTATGCTTTAAACCATAGCGGCCATAAAGATCATAATGAATCGTTGTTTACAAACTATGAAAAGGTATGGCAGCTTTTTGATGAATTGCATGCTGCAAAGGCCAACCTCTTTTTAGACTGCACTTTTGAAACAATGGGTGGCCTGCAGCTGATTGATTATGCACTTGTAAAACATGCTGAAGGCGACTGGCTATCCAACTACGGCATGCCAAATGAATTAACTGATTTGAGGATAAGAAATATGGCATGGTGGCGTTCACCTGCTATACCTGCAACGGCACTCGTAATTGGCAACCCCGAAATGCAGGACAGTGGCTGGCAAATGCACATAAAATCTATTGCAGGCGCATTACCAATTATGTTGGGCGATCCAAGAAAATTAACAGGAACGGACCTGGCAAAATGCCGCGCCTGGGCAGACTGGCTACAGCTTATGCAGAACAAATACGACATTATGAGTTTCAGGCAGGATGTTAATGGTTTTGGTGAACCGATGGAGGGCATGTGGGATGGCTACCAGCGTATTAATACAGATACAAAGGCTGGTGGTATTATCGGCATATTCAAACATGGTGCAACGGAAAATGAAAGGCAGGTAACCATATTAAACCTGCTGCCCGAAAAAATGTATACGGTGCGTAAAGCTGTTTCTGGCGGGGCCGTAGTAGTTGCTACCGGTGCACAGCTCGCAACCACTGGCTTTAAAGTTTCAATTCCCGAACATTATGGCGGGGAGTTGTTTGAGATATCATCGGAGTAAAAAAAAATAATTTATTCTTATCCAGGCTAACTATTATAGCACTCATTAAAAAGGCGATGAAAATTGGTCTAATTTAATTTTGCCAACAAGGGCATTCCAATTAGGATGAAATATATGTTGCCAAATATCTTAAACAAATCTTTAACCCATTCTTACATGTTAAACAATTAATTCATAGCTATATTCGTTTTATTGGTTCTTCCGCATATTTCCCTAACCTCAAACCAAATCACATGAAAATTTTCACCACTATTTTGTCAGTAGCCGTTGTGCTGGTGTGCCAGGCACAAACGCAAAGCACTTTAACCGCAACCTCAACACCTAAAACCGGTGAGGTAATTACTTACGTGTATAAGCCACATGCCGGGCTTGTGTTGCCGGAAAAAATGGTGGCATCGGTGCTTTACTTCAACAGTGGCTACTTTAACAATATCGTCCTTCCACTAATTAAGGGTGCGTCGGGTTATAGATTTGCTTTCATTGCGCCTGATTCTGTTTCATCATTCCTGGTTTGTATTGCAGACAGCAGCAAAAGTGTGATTGATAATAATGCTGACAAGGCATTTACTATTACGCTGGCGGATAAAACCGGTAAGAAGTTTGTTAACGCCGATGTATCTGCTGCATGGCTGTTGTCTAACTATGGTGCTTACGTTTTTAAAATTACACCTCCTAAAGGTTACATTACAGGCTTGTACAAAGCGGCTTTTGCAGCAAACCCATCTGCGAAAAAAGACTACTACGTCCCCTATCTCCAGGCACTTAACGGAGACGATAAAAACGCAGCCAGGCCACTGATAATGGGCTATGCAAGAAAACTAATGGCCGATAAACTCACCGAAAGTTCCTTAACGGATGTAATAAACCTGTACCGGTTAGCCGGGGAAAAAGACAGTGTGCAGCGTGTTGAAAAACTGCTCGTAACTGGCTACCCTAAAGGAGACTATGCAAAAAGCCAATTTCTAAATGCAATATCTGCCCAAACTGAACACAGCGTTCAAAAGTACCTGGCTTCAATGCATGAGTATATCAGCAATTTTGGGGATTCATCTGCAGTTGTGAAAGACAACTTCTATATTATGATTATATCTTATGCAGCCGACCAGAAAGATTGGCAAACGCTTAATAAATACGATGCACTGGTTAACGACAAGACACGGGTTGCGGGTTTATACAATAATATTGTGTGGGGGCTGTCAGGGCAACATATTAATAATGCAGGAACCGATCTTGACATGGCTGCATCATTATCGCAAAGGGCGTTACAAACTATAAGCAGCAAAATAGCATCTGCATCGTCGCCCGATGAAAAACAGCCATGGCAGTCAGCTTTCGATACATACGCCGATACATACGCACTTATTTTATATAAGT